>JAPWTO010000013.1:0-20450 GCA_028276005.1 Acidilobus sp. | reverse complement strand
TCAGGTCCTCAGGGGTCAAGCTTAGGCTCGGCCTCCTCCTGAGCCTCGCGAAGCCCCTCGAAGAGGTTATGAGGAGGGTCAGGGCCAGGGCCGACTTCTACTTCGTCACAAGGCCCTGGTGGTCCCCAGCCCTCAGGGACGTCCGCAGGGAGGCCAGCGCCCTGGGCTCAAGGGTTTACGTGTACCTGGTGGTTGAGACGCCCCGCAACGCCCACGTTCTTGAAGGCGTACCGGCCGAGGAGAAGGTCAGGGGGGGCCAGGTCACCCAGGCTGCGCTTCGGCTCTCAGGGGCCGTCGACGGCGTGATAGTCTCATCACCAGGGGACAGGGAGGCCCTGCTCAGGTCCCTCAGGGAGGTCAGGGAGGCCCTGGGCTAGAGAGTCAGGAAGAGGCTGGCCGCGGCCGCCCTGACTATCGCCACGTAGAGGAACACGGGCCTCAGGACCCCGACTCCATAGGCGCGCTCTAGGACCTCATAGGTTATGCCGCCAGCCTCGCCGCCTATCAGGGCCCCAACGCCCATCAGGACGCTGTAGGTCCCTATGGCGGCCCTCCTGTCCTCAGCCGTGTCGACAAGGTATGAGAAGTAGGCGACGTTATTGATGGAGCTCGCGAGCCCAGCTAGGAGCTGGGAGACGTATATGCCGTACACGTTAGGGGAGAGGGCGTAGGCTAGGGCGAAGAACGTATTTGTGAGCCTCCCTATGAACATGGAGAGCTTGAGCCTCCTGGCTATGAAGCCCCCTATGAACCTCTGAACCACAACTGTCGACGATGCAGCTATCACGTTAATTACCGCCACCTGGGCCGTCGTCATCTTGAATATGTAGATCTGCGCCAGGGGAAAGAGGGGCCAGGCGAACGACCAGGCCAGCATGTAGACGAAGTTGAACGCCAAGAACTTCTCGAGGCCCCTGAAGTAAAGCCCAGCCCTCCTGTGACGAACGTGGGGGTCCTCCTCGTGGTAGAGGCCTGTGACTATGAATGACGTCAGGAGCGTGGCGATGGCGGAGACCAGGAAGACGTACTTGGCGAGCAGCGTGTTGCTGGCCATGTAGAGGCCCCCGGCCACTATGACGGGCAGGGAGCCCAGGGAGCCGTAGAACGCCATCCTGGAGAGTATGACGCTCCTGCTCCCCCTGCTGTAGTACTCGTTCAGGAGCGAGAGGCCCATACCGCTTATGCCTGAGCCAACCATGACGAGGGCCACGAGGGCCGTGTAGAGCAGGTGGGACCCCATGAAGGGGTACATCAGCGCGAGGGCTATAGCGCTCAACGAGTTGCCAGAGAGGACCAGGGTCCGGGGCCTGGCCCTCGTCAGGGAGCTTAGGTACTGGGACACGTTCGTGAAGAAGGTCCCAGCGGTGGAGACTAGGCCGAGCATGTAGCCGGGAAGCCCTAGGCTTGCGCCTATGAACGACAGGTAGGGGGAGTAGGCGCTGCCTATCATCCCCCTCGTGAGGTTGTACAGCGATATCCTCCTTATGCCTCTCCGTTGCACTTCATCGCTCAAGCCGCTTGCGCACCTCTAGTGACCACCTTTGTACTGTCCCTTAGCGCCTTGACCAAATAAATAGGGCTCGGTCCGGGGTTAAGACGGGGAAGATGGCCAGAAGGGTAGAGGGAGTAGTAGTTCCTATGGTAACGCCTTTCAGGTCCGACGGCTCCCTTGACGTTGATGCTTTCCAGTGGCTCGCCAAGAGGCTAGTGAGCGCAGGCGTTGACGGCCTCTTCCCTAACTCAACGACGGGCGAGTTCGTTCACCTCACGGAGGAGGAGGCCGAGAGGCTCGTCAGGACTGCTGTGGCAGTTGCCCCAGCTGAAGTTATGGTGCTGCCAGGGGTCAGCTCTAACAGGACTGAGGACTCCGTCAGGATGGCCAAGTCCTTCGTCAACCTGGGGGCCGACGGGGTTGTAGTTCTGCCGCCCTTCTTCTTCAGGGGCGACGAGGAGGTCATGTACAGGCACCTGTCAGAGGTGGCGAAGTCCGTTGACGTGCCAGTGGTCATCTATAACAACCCCATTAACACGGGTGTCGTGGTGCCCGTCAGCGTCTACGTGAGGCTTGCACAGGAGTTCAGCAACGTCTCGGCGGCCAAGGTCACCTACGCGGATTTCTCCTACCTGCTTGAGCTCATAAGGGAGGTCAAGGCCGTCAGGAAGGACTTCTCCGTCCTCACGGGCCTCGACTACATGGAGCTGGCAACCCTTGAGCTGGGAGGGGACGGCGTGGTCGGCGCCCTAGCTAACATAGCCCCGGAGGTCCTGGTGGGCCTCTACAGGGCCTGGGACTCCGGCAACCTGGCCGAGACGCTCAAGTACCACAGGGTCCTCCTCGAGCTCAGCAGGCTCTACTGGTACAGGAGGGCTGGCGTCGAGTCCCCAGCAGTTGTCAAGGGGGCCCTCGAGGGCCTGGGTACCCCAGTGAGGAGGTACGTCAGGGCGCCCCTCAGGCCACTTGCTGACCAGGAGGTAGCCGAGGTGACAGACCTGGCTTCAAGGGCCCTGTCGGAGCTTAAGCAGGGCTGAAGACCCTCTGCGTCCCCACCACCATGCCTGTCCCAGCCACGAACGCCAGGACGCCGAAGGTCAGGTAGAGCAGCGGGGCCTTCACTATATAGAGGCCTCCCGAGCGGGAGCCCAGCAGCGTCTCGTTGTAGAGCTCGTAGGTGGCCAGGGAGTAAGGGGTCCCGTTGGGGTAGCTGAAGCCTATGCTGGCCTCAAGGAGGACCCCGTTGGCCAGCGAGTAGTAGGCCGTCTCGCTCCCGATGAGCCCCGAGGGCGTCGTGAAGTTCTCCGCGAGGACGGCCACGGCGTGAGGTGAACCCCTGAGGAATATCACCTGGTGCGGCAGCCCGCCCAGCTCGTCCTGGGTAGCTAGGTAGGGCTGCGAGCTCTCAAAGACGTAAGTTGGCTGAACTATAAGCCCCCCGAGCTGGGAGAGCAGGTCAGTGCTTCCCCCAAACCTCAGCGGGTAGACAGCATAGGTGGTCATGCCCATGTATGCCAGCTGGCTGGTCTGGTTGTACCTGACCATCAGCAGGACCCAGGCGCTCTCGTTCTTGGGGTACAGATAGGCCGTGACGTTGTATATCAGGGCCACGTAGGTCGGGTTCTCGGGGAGGGACGAGTAATGGAGGGGCTCATAGGGGGCCAGGAAGGCGTAGGCAAGGCCAAGGTAGAGGCCTAAGGCTATGACGCCTATGAGTATGAGGGCCACGCCCTCAGCCGTCCTCGGGTTCAAGGGTCCACCGCCTCTCAGGTCCCTGTCGGGCGTAAAAGCTTCAACCCTGCGAACGCGCTATCAGGCCTCCTGGCTACGGCCTCGCCTGAACTACCCTAGCTCCGGCTGAGGGCCTGACGACCCAGTAGGCGGGCCTGTGAGGGAACCTCCTCACGTACTCCTCAGCCACCTCCCTCCCCAGGGCCTCCCCGGCCCCCCTTGCAACGAGGGCTATGGCGGCCCCTCCGAAGCCGGCCCCAGTTAGCCTGGCCCCCAGGGCCCCGTGGGACACGGTGAACTCCACGAAGAAGTCGAGCTCAGGGGTGCTGACCTCGTAGTTCCTGGCAAGGTCCCAGTGGGCCTCGGTCAGTATCCTTCCGAGCTCGTCAACCCTGCCCGCCCTCAGCGCGTCCCTGGCCGCGACGACCCTGGCGTTCTCCCTGACCACGTAGCCTAGCCTCTTCCTCTGGAGCTCGTTCAGCCCGCTGAGCCGCTCCTCCCTGACCTCCTTTGAGCTCCTGGCGCCCAAGGCCTTGAGCGCCGACTTAACGGTCTCAACCCTCTCCGAGTATGCCGTGGCGGCGATAGCCCTCCTGACCCCCGTGTGGAAGACCAGGAACTCGACGTCCCTTGGCACGGGCACCAGCTCATAGCTGAGCGTCTCAGTGTCAGCGAACACTGCCATGTCCTCTTCCCCAAGCATGACGGCCATCTGGTCGAGTAGGCCGCTCGGTATCCCCAGGAACTCGTTCTCAGCCGCGTTTCCGAGCCTCGCGAGCTCCACCTTGCTCAGCCCGAGCCTCCCAAGCTCGTTCTGGGTCACGGCAACCGCCATCTCGAGGCTTGCCGAGGAGCTGAGGCCTGCCCCTATGGGCAGGTCTCCATGGACCCTGGCCTTAACGTGCACCGGCCTGAGGCCCAGCACCCTTATGGCGTGGTAGACGCCCTTGACGTAGTCTACCCACCTCCCCTCCCTTACGAGGGAGTCTCTGAAGCAGGCCTCCTCCCTGTAGGCCTCTGAGTAGACGCACGTCAAGCCCTCCGTAGTTGGCTCGGACTCCATGTAGGTTGAGAGCTGTATCGCCATGGGCATCACGTAGCCCAGCGCGTAGTCCGTGTGCTCCCCGATTATGTTGACCCTGCCCGGCGACCTGACCAGCAGCACCGCCTTCAGCCGCAGGAGCCCAGGAGGCCCTGGGTTTTCTGCATAGCCCTCCTGCAGGCCTCCCTTAGCCTTGACGCGTTCTCCTCAGGCGCCCCGTCGTACGTGAAGTCCCACGTGGCGCTCTCAAAGCCTGCCGCGTACTTCAGCTTGTCCCTGTCCCTCAGGGCCGGGTAAACCTCAACGTGCATGTGGAAGTGAGGCCAGCTGCCCCTCAGGGGGGCCTGGAAGACGGCCAGCGTGTAGGGCATCTGCCTACTGAAGAGCGCGTTAACTGAGGCCAGGCCTCCCCTCAGGGCGTCGGCCAGGAGCCTCGCCTCCTCGTCGCTCAGGTCGGTCAGGTACTGGACGTGCCTGAGAGGGTATATGTGAACCTCAAAGGGCCAGGAGGCGAAGAAGGGCGTGATGACAACGAAGGACGGGTTCCTGTAGACCACCCTGGCCCCCTCCCTCAGCTCCCCCTCGACTAAGTCGCAGACGAGGCACCTCCCCCTCCTCCTGTAGTACCTCCTCATGTTGTCAGCCATGAGCCTGGGCTTCAGGGGGAGGTAGGGGAGGGCGTAGTACTGGCCGTGGGGGTGGGTCAGCGAGACCCCTATCTCCTCGCCCTTGTTCCTGTATACCAGGAGGTACACCACCCTCCTGTCGCCCATCTCCCTCCTAGTTATTGACCTCCACAGGTCAACCACCTTGGTCACGCTCTCAAGGGGGAGCTCGTCAAGGTCCTTCACCTCATGCCTTGGCGTCTCGACAACGACGCCGCAGTAGCCGTAGGCCTGGGCCTTCCTCTGAAGCTCGTCACCCATCACAGGTTCCGCGTCCCTGGAGAGGGCAGCGAACCTGTTGGGCAGGTCCAGGACATCCCACCCATAGCCCGTCTCCTCGGCTCCAGGGCAGAAGGGGCAGTAGCCCTCGGGCCTCCACCTCCTCTGGGCCCTGACGCTTGAGACTATGATCCACTGGCCTGTCAGAGGGTTGTACCTAAGCTCCCTCAAGTCGCCTCAGGCGTATCACCATGGCCCAGCAAACATAAGCCTATGACGGAATTCTGCCAGACGCTAGAGGCGGCGAACGCCCTTGAGGGCCTTACGGGCCTGGGCACAGACGATGAAGCTGACCGTTGAAGACCGTTAGCCCTCACAGGGGCCTTCTGAAGGCCCTCGGCCCGGACAGCCTGACTGCGGAGACCCTGTACAGCCCCTTCTCGAGCTCAAGGACGCTGGCGGCCCCTAGGCCTGACCTGTTGACCAGCTCCGCCGCCGTGTAGGCGCAGGCCTCGGAGTCCATGAGGGCCTCCAGGGTCTCGCCTACGTCAAGCTTGCCGAACTCCCTGTAGAAGTAAATGGCTGGCTCAGGGCAGTCGAGCCCCCTGAGGTCAAGGGACTTCATAGCGTCGCAAATCCCCTGTAGGAGCAGTCCTTTGGCTCCTCCACCACCTCTATGGAGTCTATGTCGAAGTGGCTCGTCCTAAGCTCCTCAATGAGCCTCTCTATGGCTGTCTCCTCCCCCTGGGCCATGACCTCAACAGAGCCGTCGGGCATGTTCTTGGCGTAGCCCGCCAGGCCCAGCATCAGCGCCTTCCTCCTCACGAAGGCCCTGAAGCCGACCCCCTGCACCCAGCCCGTCACCCTGATCCTCTTACAGGCCGCCATCCCTGAGCCCTAGAGCGCTGAGGAGCGCCTCGTCAAATATGTAGTTGGCGAGCCTTGGGGTCGCCTTAACTGCTGGCCTCCCCTTGCCAGTCACCTCGCCGATCACTGAGGGGCTGTAGCCCCTCGACCTCAGCTCCTTGATTATATCGTCAGTCACGCCATCAGGCGCCAGTATCAGGAAGCCCCCGTTGGTCCCGGAGGTCGCGTTGGGCATTATGAAGTGCTTGGCCGCAAACTCGGATACCTCAGGGAAGAGCAGGGGGAAGTCGTAGAGGGTTATCTCAACCTTTGCCAGGTCCGCCAGCTCCCTCACCGAGTAGGCGCCCTGGCCAGTGACGTCAGTCGTCAGAGGTATGTGCTCGGTTGGGTCAAAGGGCTCCCCGAGCTCGGGGAGGTGCCTCTCTATGACCTCAGCTGCCGCCTTGTTCGGGGTCGATATAAGCCTCACGGCCTCCTCCTTGGCCCTCTCAAGGGCCTCGAAGGACAGGCCCTCGGCCTCAAGCTCGTCAACCACGCTCTCGTCCAGGGCCGAGACAAGGTAGGTGGTTATCGGGGCGAGCTCGCCGAAGGGCCTAGTAGCTATGAGCTTCATGCCGACCTCGACGTTGTCCTTGAACTGAGGGGGAGACCTGGCAGTGTACCCTATGACAGTCCCTCCCATGAGGAGGCGCCCCTCCCTTGGCATCTCTACGTCAAGGAGCCTGGCCCCTACTGAGGAGGCGAAGGAGGCTGCGTTCTTCAGCAGGCCCTCCTTCACAGACTCGTCTTTGGCGTTTATGACTGGGGCCACTGCGAGCCCCCTGTGGACGCCTATCACGAAGAGGTCGTTCATGGAGTTCAGCAGGGCCCCGCTTACCTGCCTCGGGTCCAGCAGGTCCCCTGTGGGGTCTATGACGTGCATTGTGTCGTTGTTAATAGCCACCAGGTAGTCGCCCTTCTCCTCCGGCAGTAGGTCGGCCAGCAGGAACTCGTCCTCCCTGAACGGGGTTATTATGGAGTGCCCCTTGGCCACGCGCAGGGGCCTGGCCACGCCCAGCAGGGACCTGTAGGCAGGCGATATCATTGAGGCGAACTTCTTGGGCTCACCCGCGTTCATCTGGTATACCTGTATCAGGACCGCCGCCCTGGCCCTGCCCAGCCCTTTGGCCCTCAGGTCGGCCTCCCTGCCCAGGGGGAGGATGAACCTCTCGAGCTCTACCTCTGAGGGGTCCCCCGGCGCCACGTCGGCGTCCTCCCTCTCGGCTATCTCAAGGCCCAGGGGCGTCAGCTGCCTCCTGAGCTCCTCCATGGCTGGGTAGACTACCCTCACCAGGTCGACCTTCACGGCGCAGCCCGCGGCCAATGACATGGGGTCCGCGCCCAGGGACCTGTAGAGGGCTGACCTCCTCCTGACCTCGGCAAGCCTCGTGCTTACCTCAGGCCTTACCATGCTCTCAATAGAGAATTTCTCTAATAAGGGAATATAAGGGTTAGTATTACCTCTCCCCTATCCACCTCAGGTCCGACTCAGGGCTCAGAAATGTTTTTTAATTATCAAATATATTAAGTAATTATGTTTTCTAATAATTATTTATATAACAAGATAGCAACACTTAAATTTAGTCCAAATATTTACGTTACATGATGAACTATGGCATCGCAGCAACAGCAGCAGGAGGGGGCCGTGACCCCTCTTGAGGCAGGCAAGAGGGCAGGAGCGGCCCTAACTAAGATGATCGTCTACATAGTCGTCTACGTCATCGTTGCTGCAGCTGTGCAGTTCGTCATGTCGATGTTTGACGTCATGGCTTACTTCAAGTACGTCAACGCCATACTGGTCCTGGCCTTCGGCTGGTACATAGTTAACTCCTTCGCTGACTTCATATACTGGACCATGAGGGGCAAGTACGACCATCCGACCGCCGTGGCCTTCAAGAACATGATGAGGATCATAGGCATAATTGCCATCATAGCGGCAGTGATCGGCGCAGCGGTCGGAGGCGTTGGAGGCCTGACGATAGGCGGCTTCCTGGGCATAGTGGTAGGCTTCGCCATGCAGCAGGTCACGGGACAGGCCGTCGCCGGCATATTCCTGTTGGGTGCAAGGCCCTTCAAGGTCGGTGATCACGTCAACATACTGGGCGAGGACGGCGTTGTTGAGGACATAACCTCCCTGTTCACCAAGGTAAGGAAGCAGGACGGCACGGTGGTGCTGATACCGAACTCGTCAGTAATAGGCAACAAGATCTACCTCCTGCTCCAGAAGCTCACGGGTCAGCAGTCTGGCCAGTGAGGCCTTTAGGGCCCTTGCCAGCGTTTTCATACCCATTTTTCTTAACCCCTTGGCCATCCGGTTCTGGGGCAAGCCTTGAGGCTCGTGAGGCCTGAGGACCTGAGGGCCAGGAGGCTCGAGCCTGAGGCCTACATACCTGCGCTGAAGGAGCTGCTGAGGAAGGGGGCGCTGGAGCTCAGCGTGGCCGTCAGGGGGCAGGAGGTCGTTGAGGGGCTTGAGGACTACTGGTCCCTGAGGTCCCTGGGCTGCCAGCTAGTACCGGTCACGGAGGGCCAGAGGGCCAGGGTCAACATGAGCCTTGAGTCGCTGGGCCTCTATGACGAGGTGACGGGCAGCGAGGCGAGGGTCTACGGGAGCGTCCTGGAGCTCGTGAGGAGGGACAGGCCCATCCCCCTGGTCATGATAAAGAGGGCCGGGAGGGTCAGGCTGTGGGCCAAGCTGGAGTGGTACAACCCCCTCAGCCTCAGCATAAAGGACAGGACAGCCCTGTCGCTCGTTGAAGGGAAGCTCGACGATATAATGTCAAGGGGGAAGGTGTATGAGGCCTCCTCGTCTAACACGGGGGTCGCGGTCTCAGCCCTCTCAAGGCTCTTCGGCTTCTCGGCGAGGCTCTACATACCTGAGACCGCAGAGCAGTTCGGGCCAGACATGATAAGGGCCATGGGCCAGGAGGTGGTCATGAGGGGCTCGTCAACGATGGAGCTGAGGCCCCTCGCGAGGGAGGAGGCCGAGAGGGACGGCGCCGTCCTCCTGAACCAGTTCGAGAGCTACTACAACCCGCTTGCCCACATAAGGTGGACAGCCAAGGAGCTCGACCTCCAGTCCAGGTTTGCTGGCCTCAGGCTGAAGGCCGTCTTCGCCACCATGGGCACGGCTGGCCACGTCGCAGGGCTGGCCACCTACTTCAGGGCCCGGAGGCCGGAGGTCAAGGTCGTCGGGGTCCAGCCCGCTGAGGGCTCGTCGATACCTGGCATAAGGAGGCATGACCAGTGGCCCTGGCCCCTTCTGGACGCCCCTGCGGAGGTGGTTGACGTAAGCGATGAGGAGGCCGCCAGGGTAGCTCTTGCGATAGCCCGTGAGGTGGGCCTCCTCCCTGGCCTCAGCGGGGGAGCCTCAATAGCGGCCGCCCTGAGGGCCGCGGAGGGCGAGGCCGAGGAGGCTGACTACATCGTTGTGGTCCCTGACCACGGCGTTAAGTACCTGCGGCTCTACTCAAGATACATGGGGCATAGGCTTGTGGGCCTCGATGCTGAGGGTCGTCCAGGACGGCATAAGGAGCCTTAGGTCGCTGCCCCTCTTCGTCAACCTTGACAGGGCCTCCTCAATAGCGGTCCTCGGTGATGTGCACGGCTATGACGATGTTGTTGACAGGTTCGAGCAGCTGGCCTACGAGTACTCTGTCGACGCGGCCCTCATGCTCGGGGACTTCGTCGACAGGGGGCCCAACAGCTCTCAGACCATAGCCAGGGTCCTCGAGCTGGCCTCCTCGAGGCCAGGGCCCTTCATACCGATAAGAGGAGATCACGAGGACCCGAGGATGAACGAGGCCTACGGCTTCTACGAGGAGGTCCTCTACATGCAGGCCACGGACTTCTACTCAATGGTAGTCCAGGCCTACTCAGAGATGCCCATAGCCGCCACGTGGAGGGGGGTCTTCCTTGTCCACGGGGGAGTGCCGTGCGCTGACTGCAGCTCGTCGGAGAGGCCGCTGAACCTGAAGGAGGCTGAGGCGAGGCTCTCGGGGGTCAAGGGGACCAGGAGGTACCTCGAGCTCTCGGACCCTGTGCTGTTCCAGATGGCCTGGAACGACCCCATAGGGTCGGCCACATACTTCGAGCCCAACCCGAGGGGAGACGGCATATACTTCTACGGGAGGCTGGCCTGGTCCTCCTTCCTCAGGGAGAACGGGCTGAGGCTCATAGTGAGGGCCCACCAGGTGGTGGACGGCATTGAGGTCCTGAGGAGGGACGGCAGGGGCCTGGGCAGGGTCAGGTGTGACGAGAGGCTCCCCATGAGCGAGCTGGAGGGGGGCGTGGTGACGCTCTTCTCAAGCAGGTACCACGGCGGCAGGTCAGGGGCGCTAATAATTGACGAGGAGGGGGCCACCTTCAAGTGCCTCTGAGCTTAGCCGGGTCTATCACCTGGCCCTTCCAGCTCAGGGGCGAGTGGCGGGATAGGACAAAGCCGATGAGCAGGAGCAGGGCGGGAAGCGGGGACAGGAGGAACCAGGGCCCCCTCAGGCCCTCGGCCCTCTGGCCCACGTAGGCGAGCGACGCCTGGAGGACGTAGGAGATAAGCGGGCCAACGGCGGCCGCGAGCTGACGCAACACGATTAAGGGGACCCAGGCGAGGGGCCAGGCCAACAGCAGGGCCAGGCCCACCGTGGCTACTGCAAACCGTGTGGGACTCATGGACCTGGCGGTGCCATATGAGATCCTCTTAGCGAGCTCCAGGAAGTCGTTAAGGCCCCTCCATGAGGTAACCCTCACGTGAGCCCTAACGTTATAGGGCACCAGCCTGACGCCGGCCCCCTTAGCAATTACCGCGAGCTCCCTGTCCTCGAGGAGCGACGACCTGACCCTTGACATGCCTCCCAGCTCCCAGAAGGTGTAGGGGTCCAGGGCCCAGCAGCAGCCGTAGATTAGGGAGTGCCTGTCGTTCTCGTCAAGGGCCCTGTTGAAGCCGTAGAAGCCGTGGAGGAGCGCTGTGAAGAGGGGCTGGACAGCCTTACACAGAGAGGTCTCGCAGACAAATAGAGGCTCAAAGGCCGCCAGCTCGCCAGCCTTGACCCTGGAGGCCGCTGAGACCAGGGGACCCAGGTCACCGAAGACGTCAGCGTCAAGGAACAGCAACGTGGACCCATACGAGGCCCTCAGGGCCCCTGTCATTATGGCGTTTGGCTTAGGCGCCCAGCCCGGAGGGACCTCATCGACCCTGACCACCTCGAGGTTGACGCCGTCAGCTGACGACTTAGCCGCCTCCGCAGTGCCGTCGTCGCTCCTGTCGTCAACCAGCACAGCCCTGGAGGGGCCGATCCTTGAAAGCGAGCTCATGAGCCCCCCTATGACCTTGGACTCATTCCTGGCCGGCACCACGACCGTCACGGGCCTGGCCGGGGGAGAGGTGGGCGGGGGCCTCAGGGACCTGAGGCTCCTCAGGGCAGACCTCAGGCCGACGGCGTATACCAGTGAGACGCCGAGCGATACAATTATGTCAAGCGCCATGAGCAGCGGCGTCAGCTTAGCCACCGGCTATCGCCCTCAGGGCGGCGAGGAGCTCAGATGGGTCATTTACGTAGTAGCGGGCCCTCGTGGGCCCCCTGCCGACCCTTACGCTCACTGAGCTGGGCGGGAGAGAGGCGAAGAGGTCCTCATCGTCCTGCGAGTCTCCTGCCACCAGTATGAACTCGTAGCCCCTCCGCGAGAGCCAGAAGGAGGCGGCCCTCGGCTTGGACAGCTCGGCTAGCCTGACCTCAATGCTCTTCAGCCCCCTCACCACCGAGAGGTCCCTGTGGACGGCCGCGAACCGCGCCAGCAGGTCCATGAGCTCGGCGGCCCTGGCCTCACCTATTGATGTGGGCGCGTTCCTGTAGTGCCACACCATGGAGAAGTCCTTCTCCTCGATCAGCGAGCCAGGGGTCCTCCTGGTGAAGGACTCCATTATCTTGCGCACGTTGGCCTTCCAGGACGCGTCCTGCTTTGACACGTTGAGGGTCCACGAGCCCCCGCTATAGATCCAGGCCCCGTTCTCGGCCGCCACCTGGACCTCAGGGGTCTCGCTCACAAGCTTCTCCATGTACTTCCTGGGCCTCGTAGTTATTATCACTACGTCGGTCCCAGGCCTTGAGGCCAACGTCCTCAGCACGAGCTTAACCTCCTCCGTGGGCTCGACCTCCCAGGGGCTCCTCACTATTGGGACGAGGGTGCCGTCGTAGTCCAGGAAGAGCACCCTGGTCCGCGAGACGGAGAAAGAGCTGGCCACCATCGTGAGCGCGGTCCCCGCGAGCTTCCTGCTCGCCAGCTCCTCCTCAGCCCTTGCCTGCTCCTCCTTGACGTTGACCAGGGAGCCCACGAAGTCGTAGGCCCAGGCGTTCACATCATACGATGAAACCCTTCCCTGCAGCGCCGTCATCCTGGCAGCCCTCTCAGCTGGCTGCATGTCAAGGGCCTCCTTTATCGCGTCGGCTACGCCGTCATAGTCGTGAGGGTTCACGACAACGGCCTCGACTAGTTCGCTTGAGACGCCGGCCCCCTCGCTGACTATGAGGACGCCCTTCCTGTCAACGTTGGCCGCGACGTACTCCTTCGCAACTAGGTTCATGCCGTCGCGGAGCGGCGTTATGAGCGCGACGTCAGCTAGCCTGTACATGGCGAGGAGCTCGTCGTCACTTATGAACCTCCTTATGTAAATGACGGGGGTCCACCCGAGGGTTCCATAGCGCCCATTTATGTCGCCGACGAGCTCGTTAAGCTCCCTCCTGAGCCTGGCGTACTCCTCGACCCTCTCGCGGGAGGGCGACACGACCATAACGTAGGAGACCCTGCCCCTGTACTCGGGGTACTTTTCAAGGAGTCTCCTGAAGGCCATCAGCCTCTCAGGCAGCCCCTTCGTGTAGTCAAGCCTGTCAATTGAGAACACCACCTGTACGTCGCCCAGCTTCCTCCTGAGCTCCTCGACGACCTTCACGACGGCCTCCGACTGGGCCCTTGACCTAATTGACTCGACGTCTATTCCCATGGGGAACGCGTCAACCTTTACTAGCCTGCCCTCGAACTCGAGCGTCCCGAGGCTGTGCTCGAGCCCCAGGATCCTCCTCACGCTCTCGAGGAAGTGGTTGACGTAGTCAAACGTGTGGAAGCCCACGAGGTCGGAGCCCAGGACCCCCCTCAGGAGCTCCTCCCTCCACGGGAGGGCCCTGAAGACCTCATAGGACGGGAAGGGTATGTGAAGGAAGAAGCCTATGGGCGCGTCGAAGCCCAGCTTCCTCCTCAGCATCGCGGGGACCAACATGAGGTGATAGTCGTGAACCCAGATCAGGTCGCCGGGCCTGTAGACCGACGCTACTGCCTCAGCGAACCTCTCGTTGACCCTCACGTACCAGTCCCAGTAGGTAGGGTTGTAGATGGCCCTCTCAGGGAAGTAGTGAAAGAGGGGCCAGAGGGTGCCGTTGCAGAAGCCCTCGTAGTAGTTCTCGACCTCCTCCTTCCTCAGCCACACGGTGACTATACCTCTGACCCTCAGGGCCCTAGAGAGCCCCTCCGCGTCCTTGACGTCCTCAAGGCTGAGCCCTGGCCACCCGACCCACGTGGCCAGCCCCCTCTCGAGGAGGGGCCTCATACCGGTGGCCAGGCCTCCTGTGCTGGGGGCTAGGTCGACCTGGCCGTTGGACACCCTCACCGTGTAGGGGGGCCTGTTGGAGACCACCAGGAGCCTCCTCGCCCCAAGGACCTCAGCGAGCCCAGCCATGGCCTACCATAGCGCAGGCCTGCAGGAGAATTTAACCTAGCTGGAGTCATCAGGCCTGGAGGCCGCTTGGAGGAGGGGTGGAGGCTCTCAGTCCAGGAAGCCCTTGAGAGGGCCAGGAGGCAGGGCGCGATAAACGCCGTGGTCACAGTTAACGAGGGGGCCGAGGGCGAGGCCGTCAGGCTTGAGGCGAGCGGGGTCGCCCCGAGGCCCATAGGGGTCAAGGACGTAATATTTACGGCTGGCCTGAGGACGACAATGGGCTCAAGGCTGTTCTCTGACTACGTGCCCGCTGAGGACGCTACCGTGGTGACCAGGCTGAGGAGGGCCGGCTACGTTGTGATCGGCAAGACTAACACCCATGAGTTTGCCTCAGGGGCCACGACCACCTCCTCTATATTTGGCCCGACCAGGAACCCGCACGACCCTGACAGGATAGCCGGGGGCAGCAGCGGGGGCAGCGCAGCCGCCGTAGCAGCCGGCGTCCTCGACGCGGCCCTCGGGACCGACACCGCGGGCTCGGTGAGGATACCGGCGTCCCTCTGCGGCGTCTACGGCATGAGGCCTAGCCCTGGGCTCGTGCCAAGGGGAGGCGTGTTCCCCCTGGCCCCCACCTTTGACGAGGTAGGGGTCATAGCGAGGGACCTGAAGGTCCTGAGGGACGTGATGACTGTCATAGCCAGGTACGTCAGGCGCCCAGCCCCCGTCAGCCAGAGGCCCAGGATCGGGGTCCCCAGGGGGCTCATGAGGGCCAGCAGGGAGGTGGAGGAGGCCTTCTGGGACGTCGTAAGTAGCTTCGACTACGTTGAGGTCAGGCTGCCCATCGCTGAGAGGCTGGGCGCCTGGGCCTTCTCGGTCATAAGGCTCTCGGAGGCCTCAAGGGTCCACCTCAGGTACAGGGACAGGTGGGGCGAGTACTTCCCTGACGTCAGGAGGCTGCTCGAGAGGGGCCTCCAGTACTCTGCCGTTGACTACGTTGAGGCCGGGGAGGTCCTCAGGAGGGTGAGGGCCGAGGTCAGGAGGGCCCTGAGGGAGGTTGACGTCATAGCGATGCCCACGACGCCCGTGGAGGCCCCCAGGCTAGACGAGGTCCTGGGCAGGGAGGACGAGGTTAGGTCGACGCTGACGGCCAACACCTGGCTCTCGCCGATGGCCGGGCTCCCGGCCATAACGCTTCCCCTGATGAAGGTCAGAGGGCTGTCAGTTGGGCTTGACCTTATGGGGAGGGGTGACTGGGAGCTAATAGAGGTCGCCGAGAAAGTGGTCAAGTATATGCTATAAAGAGTGTAAAGAAATTAATAAAGAAATAAGGTCTTAAGTTATCTTAAGGCGGACATGGGGCAGGGTATACCGCGGTCCCGTTCTTATAAGCTGACGGGTAGAGGAGGTTGTAGGTAGTGGTGCCGTTGGGCCAGACCCAGACCTGCGCTGGTATCGGGTTCTCGCCGACCTGCATCCCGTTGGAGGTTACGTTGAATATGCCGTCAATGGTCATGACCTTCCCGCTTATGTCGTTAAGGACCGCGGCCTTCAGCGCTGACGGGCTGAGCGAGCCAGCATCCATTATAGCAAGCTCGATTATGAGCCCGGCGTTGAAGCCCGCTATGGCCAGGAAGTTCGGCGGGGTGCCGTAGGTGCTCTCCCAGAGGGAGGTGAACTCATCATAGGTCGGCCCCCACCACGTGAGCCCGAGCTTCGCCGCGAGCTGCGGCGTGTACCTAACTATGGGCGGGTAGGCCAGGGTGAACGTGCCGTTCATGTTAGCGCCTACCTTGCTGAGGAAGAGCGGCAGCAGCTGGCCTGGGAAGTTCGTCAGGACAAGCGGGAAGCAGGCGTGCATACTTGCCAGCTGGTTCAGGAAGGCTATGTCGTTGGTCGAGTATCCGAGCTCTATGACTGCCTGCGGGTGAAGGGTCTCAAGGGTCGCGATTATGCTCGAGTAGTCAGATGTCGAGGTCGGGACGCTCGTGTTATAGATCACGTTGATTCCATAAGCCTTGAGGCCAGGCGCCAGGAAGTACGACTGATAGGCGTTGAAGTCGTTTTCGTCATATATGACGGCCACGTTGTGTATGCCGAGCATGTGCAGGAAGCCAGGCACGTAGAGGATGAAGTAGGGCGAGACGGGCAGGCTCGTGAGTATTATGTAGTTGTTGTTAACGAAGAAGGCGAAGGAGCTGCCCGTCACGTCCCAGAACAGTATGTGGCTGGAGTTAGTGAAGCTCACGCCCGGCGCCGTCATGACCGAGCCGAAGTCTGCCACAAGTATATCGACGTGGTCGACATCTACCAGCTGCTCGTAGTCGCTGAGGGCCGTCTGCGAGTTGCTCCCGGCGTCGAGGGCTATGATCTTAACTGTTAAGTTTTTGCCGTACTCCTTAACGTAAATCCCTCCGTGGCTGTTGACCCAGTTGGCCCAGAGCTCAAGCCCCTCATACTCTGGCATAGAGGATGTAGCGTAGGTGCCTGTGGAGTCGTAGACCACGCCGATCGTTATATACTTAGGTGCAGGCTTCCTCATGAGCGTGTAAGCCGCGTAGGCCCCAACGGCCACCACGACCACTATCACGATGATTATTATAGCGAGGACCGTTGTCGATATAGACCTCCTAGCCCTCAAATCTTAGACCTAGTAGACAAGCCTACCATAAGTGGAGTTTAAAAATGTAGGATGCATAACTGTATATAATGCTGCAGCCATAGCAGAGGACTTGACGTAATGTAGGACAACGCTGTTAAGGGTAAAAATACCAGTGAGGCTTAGTGGCCGATAAGGAGGTGTGAGGGCTGAGCGCTGCCCTTTCACTTACGGTTTACGCCCTCGTCGTGGGCCTCCTGGAGGGGGTCTTCTACGCCTTCATGGCGCTGGGGCTCAACATGGTCTTCGGCGTGGTCAGGATGGTTAACATAGCGCACGGCGACCTGATAGTCCTCGGCGGCTACCTCGCCGTCGTCATGTTCTCCTCAGCCCACCTGAGCGCCCTGGCGGCCTTTGTCGTGGCCTTTCCCCTCTTCTTCGTGCTCGGGGTAGGCGTCTACTACCTGCTTGTGCCTAAGCTCGAGGTCAGCTCAGATCCAGAGATGTTCTCCTTCACGGCCTTCTTTGGGCTCTCCATGATCATAGAGTCCGCCGCCGCGCTGGCGTTTGGCTACTACCCGACGTCGCTGCCCTTCTCCGCGCTCGTCTCAGGGACCTTCTACGTGCTGGGCCACGGCGTGCCGAAGGCCTTCGCAGTGATGGCGGCCCTGTCGGCGGCGATGCTCAGCGTAACTTATTATTACCTGCAGATGACGAAAACAGGGAGGGCTACCAGGGCGATAATGCAGAACAAGGAGCAGGCCCTGGCCCTCGGCATTAACTCAAGGCTTGTGACCCTCATAGCCTTCGCCTACGGCTTCGCCCTGGCCGGCATGGCTGGCGTGCTTGCCCCCTACGTGATAGGTTACATCTACCCTGCCGAGGACACGCTTATCACGGTTCTGGCCTTCGTTATAGCCATAATAGGCGCCCTCGGAGACCCTCTCAGCTCAGTAGTGGGCGGGCTGGTCTTCGGCGTCGCCTATCAGCTGCTGCAGGTCTTCCTTCCCTACCTGGCCTACCCCATAGTGTTCTTCACCCTCCTCGCGATAATCGTCGCCAAGCCCGGCGGCATCCTGGGCAAGCCGGAGAGGGAGGTGTGAAGTTATGTCAAGGGAGCCTCCTGTGGGCCTCAGCACGAGGAGGCTCACACAGTTGGTTGTGCTGCTGGTTGTCACGGCACTGATCTTCCTCGTGGGCCCCCTGGCTTACCCGAACCAGCCCTTCTTCTTCACGACCATGATCTTCATGCTGTTAGCCTACGGCATTAACCTCATATATGGGATGACCGGCTACCTGCCCTTCGGCTACAGCGTCTTCTACGGCCTCGGGGCCTACGGCATCTACATAGGCCTGAGGCTGGGGATGGGGGAGGCCCTGAGCTTCCTCTTCGCAGTAGCGATAACCCTTGGCCTCGCCCTGGTCCTCCTACCTCTCTTCAGGCTGAGGTCGCACTACTTCGCCATAGCGACCCTGGCCGCCCTCATGGGCGTCTACTACCTTGTGGACTCCTCGCTCCTGGCCCCTTGGACTGGCGCGGGCAAGGGGGCTTCGCTGGCCCCAATCTACGATCCGACTCTGACATACTATCTCACGCTCGCCCTGCTCCTGGCCTTCGTCGCGGTCACGGCGGCGATAAAGTTCAGCAGGTACGGGCTAGGCCTCAGGGCCATAAGGGGCAGCGCGATAACGGCCGCCCTCGACGGGGTTAACGTGCCGCGGCTGAGGGGCATCGCGTGGGTCCTGAGCGCGCTCGTGGCATCCCTGGCGGGGGCCATGTACGGCTGGTACGTGACCTTCTTCTACCCTGACACCGTGTTCTCCGTCCCCCTCAACGTATACGTCATAGCTTACGCCATATTTGGCGGGGCGGGGACGCTCACGGGCCCCCTCATCGGGACCCTCGTCCTCAACGTGATATATAACTTCATAGGGGTGTCGGCCTACTCTAACTACCTCCCCATGGTCTTCGGGACAATACTGATAGCGCTCATACTGTTGATGCCCAACGGCGTGGTGGAGCTTGTGAACAGGAGGGCTAAGGTCAGGCTGCCTTAGGTCACCTGGAAGAACGTCCTCCTGACCTCCTCCAGCTTGCCTATCTCATCAGCAGCGCCGTAGAGCTTAACCCTCCCCATCTCCATCACCATCACGTGATCCGCCAGCTCTATAAATGACGGGTTCTGCTCCGCCAGGAGGATGGTTATGCCCATCTCCTTGAGCTTCCTCACGTATGATATCACCTTCAGGACCATGACCGGCGAGAGGCCCGTGGAGGGCTCGTCCAGCAGCAGGAGCCTCGGCCTCGCCACCATGGCCATAGCCATCGCCAGCATCTTCCTCTGCCCCCCTGAGAGGGCCGAGGCCTTCAGGTTGGCTAGCTTAGCCAGGTCAGTGAAGTAGCTCAGGGCCTCCTTCACTGCCTCCCCTGGGTCCCTGTAGTGCCTAGGCGAGGCCGCCAGCTTTATGTTATCGACCACGCTCATGTTGGGGAAGACAGGGTTGTCAGTGATCATGACTATGCCCTCCTTCGCCCTCGCGTGAGGGGGCCAGCCAGTTACATTCTTTCGGTTAAAGACGATCGAGCCCCTTACGGGCCTCACTATGCCTGCTATGGCCTTAAGCGTCGTGGTCTTGCCGGCGCCGTTAAGCCCCAGTATCAGCGTCATGGTGCCCTCGTCGACGCCGAAGCTGACGCCCCTGACTACTATTAGGCTGCCGTAGCCCGCGTAGAGGTCCCTGACGTCGAGGAGCGGGTCAGGCACGCCTCTCACCGAGGTAGATCTTTATGACCTCCTCGTTTGAGGCTATCTCGTCATAGGTCCCCTCGGCGACCTTCTTGCCCTCGTTCATTACAACGACCCAGTCCGCCACGGACCTGACCATCTTCATTATGTGCCCGACGTAGAGGACCCCTATCCCCTGCTTGGCCAGGTGCCTGATCTTGGAGGCAAGGCCCTCGAGCTCCTCAGGGCTGAGGCCGGCGCCTATCTCGTCGATTAGCAGGTACTTGGGCCTCGAGGCCAGCGCCCTCGCGAAGTCCACGAGCTTCTGCTGCTCCGCGTTGAGCTCTGACGCCAGCTTGTCAGCCAATGATGATATCCCGGCGAACCTCAGGGCCTCCTCGGCCGCGCTGACGGCCTCCTCGCCCCTCAGGCCCCCTGCGAAGTAGGCTGAGACCAGCACGTTCTCCAGCACCGTCAGGTTGGGATAGGACTTGGGTATCTGGTAGGTCCTGGCTACCCCGAGCCTGGCCCTCTCGTAGGGGGACAGCCTGAGCAGGCACCTCCTGTCCATCCTGATCCTGCCCGAGTCGGGGCTCAGCACGCCAGTGACCAGGTTAACGAACGTTGTCTTCCCAGCCCCGTTAGGGCCTATAAGGGCCTTAACTGCCCCAGGCTCTATGTTCATGGAGAAGCCGTCAACTGCCCTCAGCCTGCCGAAGGACTTGACGAGGTCTATGGCCTCCAGCAAGGCGCTGCCCCCTGTACACACCCCTTTCTACAATAATATGTCTTTATTAGGTCAAGGACCTTACGTCCGTACTGCAAGGTGATTCGTCTTGGCGAGGGAGCCGCTGAGGCTCACGCCGCCGGCCATAGTTGTCCACGGCGGCGCCGGGTCCTGGGAGGGCGGGGACCTTGAGATAGCCTTGAGGGAGGTCATGAGGGCCGCCGAGGCAGGCCTTGAGGCAGCGCGCGCTGGCTCCTCCATAGACATGGTGGTCGAGGCCGTGGCCTACATGGAGGACTTGGGCCTCTTCAACGCTGGCCTCGGCTCAACCCTTGACTTCGAGGGCCACGTCACCATGGACGCGGCCGTCATGAGGGGGAGGGACATGAGGGCCGGGGGCGTCGCCGGCGTCACCTACCCCAGGAACCCCATAAGGCTGGCCAGGGTCGTCATGGAGAGGACGCCCCACGTCCTCCTGGTGGGCCATTGGGCGGACGCCCTGGCCTCAAGGCTTGGTCTCGCGAAGCACCCTGGGCCCTCCCAGAGGGCCCACGAGAGGTGGAGGAAGCTCAAGGAGAGCGGGGGCGGAGGGGACAGGCTTTACGCCGAGTGGCTCAGGATGGCAAGGGGGCTCGGCTATGACACCG
>JAPWTO010000057.1:0-3559 GCA_028276005.1 Acidilobus sp. | reverse complement strand
AACGTGAGGAAGCTCCTGGCCCTCGAGTCCACGAGGGTCTTCAGGATGGACTGGGGAATAAAGAAGAGGCACGAAGGACACGCCAAGGCCTTTATGCACTTCGTGCGTCAGGTCTTTGACGTCAAGACGCTGCAGAGGATAACGCCCCCCGGGACCGTTCTTAGGGGCCTGTGGGCTGAGGAGTGCAGCGAGGGCCTCTGCTACGCGAGGCAGGCCGGAAGCTACCCCCTCATGGTTGTCCTGAAGGGGCCACTACCAAGGCTTCAGTACCTGCCGGAGGTAAGGGTCACAGGCGTTCACTCGTCAAGGTCCTTGAGAGGAGAGGTAATTGGGGAGGTTCCCATAGGAGCCTGAGGGCAACTTATATTAGGTCTAATTAGTCTATATAGATAGGGCCTTGACTTGTCAAGTCATAACGATAATATGCCGCTGCTGGTCAAGCGAAGGGTTCAGGTGACAGGAGGCTCTACCTACATAATTTCAATACCAAAGGAGTGGGCTAAGCTCCTTAACATCAACAGGGGGTCAGAGGTCGTCCTGGAGCTATCAAAGGAGGGCTGGATAAGGATAACCTCAGCTACAACGGGCAGAAGGGAGCAGAGGGCCATTGAAATAGAGTTGAACGACGGCCTAAGCGAGGCCGCCTTCCTGATGCAGATAATAGCGGCCTACCTGGCAGGCTATGACGTAATTAGGGTCAGATTTAGACCCTTGCTTTCAGAGGCGGCGGAGAGGGTCGTAAGCCAGGTCAGGTCTAAGGTGCTAGGTCTTGAGCTCCTTGAGGAGTCGGGCGAACAGATGACGCTAAGGAACGTGGTGGACCTAACGTCGATGACTGTCGAGTCCGTCATTGACGACTTAGTCAGGGTGGTGGGCGGCATGATTAAGGAGGTCGCAGATGTTGTGAGCGGGCTGAAGGGCCCTGAGGTCTTAGAGGGGGTTACGAGAAGGGATGACATAGTTGACAAGCTTTACCTTTACATATTCAAGCAGCTCAACCTAGCGCTACAGGGTCTGATGAGCCCCGGGCAGCTCGGCATGAAGGGCCTCGCGGAGGTCATAGGCCTATACACGATGGTTAAGAGCCTTGAGAGGATAGCTGACCAGGTGGTCTCTATAGCTCAGGGTCTCTCCTTGTCGCTGGGGGAGATGAACCCAGAGCTCAGGGACCTCTTCAAGGCGGTCAGCGAGTCAGTCGGTAAGGTCCTCGGCTTGGTCAGAAGCCGCAACAGGGGCGCGATACTGGCGTCCTATGAGGAGCTTCACCTGCTGGCCGTTAAGCTCTCTAACTACACCAAGGCAAGGTCAGTTGCCTGTGAAGGGGCGTGCTATTTTGTGATGGATGGGCTGAAGAGGATAGTGGCCCAGGGCATCGACCTGCTCGAGGCCCTGATGGGCCTTGAGTTCCTTAAGCAGCTGGAGACGCAAGTGTAGCCTGTGCACGCTTATAAGCTGGGCCTTTAGACCTTCCTTCGGCAAGGGAGGGCAGAGGCCTTGGGGAACAGGTAGGGTCTTGCACGGGTGAGGAGCTCGAGCAGCTCCTGCGGCTCGTAAGGCTCTCCAGGTTATCCTTCTCTGATGAGGAGCTATCGAGGCTCTGTTTAGAGGTCAGGGGCGTCAGGCAACTGCTATCGAGGGTCTCCAAGTTCAAGGACGCCTCCATTCAGCCCCTTTACAACGTGTGGGACGAAACCCTTGACCCTCCTCACAGGGTGGACGAGAGCGACAGAGGGGTCTCCCTGTCATGGCTGCCTGAGGACAGGGTAAGCGAAGGAAGGGTGAGAGTACCTTGGCGCGGGGGCTAGCTAGGCAGGCCGTCGTGACGCTGAGGCTCATAAGCGAGGGCTCCCTGACGCCAACAGAGCACGTAAGCGAGGTGCTTGAAGCAGTTAGGGACCACGAGCCCCAGGTGAGGGCCTACATAACCTTAAGGTCGCCAGGAAGGCTTGAGGCTGAGGCAAAGGAAGTTGAGAGGAGGCTGAGGCAGGGCAGAAGGCTCAGGCTTGCAGGGCTGCTGGTTGCCGTTAAGGATAACATATCGACCTCATTCATGCCTACGACAGCAGGCTCAAGGATCCTTAGCGACTACGTCCCGCCCTACAACGCCACCGTGGTCGAGAGGGTCATCAGGGAGGGAGGCATAGTGATTGGGAAGACCAACATGGACGAGTTCGCCATGGGGAGCACGACAGAGCTCAGCGCCTACTGGCCTACGAGGAACCCGTGGGACCTCACTAGGGTCCCAGGGGGCAGCAGCGGGGGCTCAGCGGCAGCGTTGGCATACGGAGGGGCTGACCTGGCGCTCGGGAGCGACACAGGGGGCTCCGTGAGGCTCCCGGCAGCCTACACCGCCACCGTGGGCCTCAAGCCGACTTATGGCCTAGTCAGCCGCTACGGCCTGATACCCTACGCGAACAGCCTGGAGCAGATAAGCCCTATGGCCCGCTCTGTGAAGGACCTGGCCCTGCTACTTGACGTTATAAGCGGTCATGACGCCCGGGACGCCACTAGCCTAGGCGTGAAGCCTGAAGGCATTTACCCTCCCCCGGAGCCTGACCCGCGCAGGCTCAGGGTCTGCCTCCCAAGGGAGATGTTAGAGGGCTCCGAGGAGCCCATAAGGGACGCAATAGAGAGGACCCTCGACAGGCTGAGCTCGCAGGGGGTCGAAGTAGACTATGACGCATCGATCCCGTCGCTCTCGGAGGCGCTCCCCATCTACTATACCATAGCCCTGGCCGAGGCTGCGAGCAACCTGGCCAGGTATGACGGCAAGCTCTACCCGTTCATGGTGGGCAGGCCAACGTACACGGAGACGGCGTCAGGGACCAGGGCCCAGGGCTTCGGGTGGGAGGTAAAGAGAAGGATAGTGCTTGGCGTCATGGCCCTGAGCGAGGGCTACAGGGACGAGTATTACTTGGCGGCTGCAAGGGGCAGGAGGATAATAAGGGACGAGATACTTAAGCTCGCCTCAAGGTGCTTTATAGCTGGCTCGGTGAGCCCCGTCCTGCCTCCAAGGCTTGGCGAGAGGATCACGGACCCCCTGAAGCTCTACGCCCTTGACATCTACACCGTGGTGGCTAACCTGGCAGGGGTGCCCTCGCTAGCGCTCCCTGTAGGGTTCCACGGAGGGCTACCAATAGGCGTGCAGGTCATGGGACCCCCTCTCAGCGAGCCCCAGCTGCTCTCGCTTGGCCTTCTCATTGAGGAGGTCACAGGCCTCAGGGGGCTGACAGCACCATGACCAAGTTCAAGATAGGCCTAGAGATCCACGTGCAGCTAACAGAGGCCGGCACGAAGCTGTTCTGCGACTGTAAGTCAAACTACAGGAGCATGAGGCCTAACACCAACGTGTGCCCCGTCTGCCTGGGCCTCCCTGGCGCATTGCCCGTGCCTAAGAGGCGCCCCCTCGTGCTGGCCACGGCGGCAGCGCTCGTGATGGACTGCGAGGTGCCAGATTTTCTGGTGTTCACAAGAAAGCACTACTTCTACCCTGACCTGCCGAAGAACTACCAGATAACCCAGTACCAGGGCGGAGGCGGGGCCCCCGTATGCCTCAGGG
>JAPWTO010000056.1:0-3595 GCA_028276005.1 Acidilobus sp. | reverse complement strand
AGTACATGGAGAGGAAGGGCGAGGAGAGGGGGTCCATATCATCGCTCTTCAGGAACAGGCAGTTCAACTGGGCCTTCGTGGCGGCGCTGGGCTACACGATACCCTTCTTCGCCCTGATGTCGTTCGCCGCGATTTATGGGTCGAGCATAGGCTTCTCCCCCACCACGGTCTTCTACCTGCTGGCAGCCATGTTCGCGGGTGACGTGGCCGCTAGGCTCTACGTAAGGCTGAAGTCCCCTATACAGAACAAGTACCCGTACTTCGTGGCCGCGCTTGCCTTCGCTGCGGCGGCCGGCCTGTTCCTGTACCTCAGCTACTACGTGCACGCGCTCTACTACCTGGCTTTCGCTCTGGCTGGCATACCTGACGGGATAGTGTGGCCCCTTGGCCTCCAGGTCGCCAACACCGCCTTCAAGTCCGGCCAGATAGCCTCAGCCACGTCGTTCTTCAGCTCGGCCATGATGATAATGTCGGCCGTGATGCCCGCCGTCGGGCTGCTGGCCTCTGACGGAGGGTTTGGGTTCGCTGGCGCGTTCCTGATGCTCGAGGTGGTCACCGTCGCCCTCCTCCTGGCAGAGCTGCCGCTGAGGCCACAGCGCGAGCTGAGTAAAGCCCTGACCTCCTCCCCGCCCTAAAGGTGGGGAGGTTCCCCCCATCTGTTCGGGCTTACATCTGTCATTTGGGGGGCAGTCGGGGAGGTCAGAGTTCCCCCCATCTGGCTAAGCGCCCTCCCCTCAATGTTAAGCACGGCTATGCTGTCCCTGTCGGCCTCAAGGCCGCAGTTAGGGCACCTGAGCCTGCGGTAGCCGACCTCAACAAGCTCAGCGCCGCACCTTGGGCAGGTTGAGGAGGTGCCAGCTGGGTCAACGACGAGCAGCGGCACGCCGTTCTTCTCGGCCTGCCAGTCAATCCAGAACGCCAGCCTCCTGTAGCCGAGCGCTATCAGGGCAGTCCTGTGCCCCTTCGGGAGCCTCCTTAGGCTCTCCACCAGCCCCGTGAGGTCCTCCCTGGCGACAGCCAGCTGGCCCTGCTTTGCTAGCGACACGATTATATGAGCCGTCTTCCTGGCCCAGTCCTCTATGATATTCCTGGCCTTCCTGTGGAAGTACCTTACCCTCCTCCTTACGCCTCTCCTCCTGAGCCATGCCATATACCTGGTGGAGGAGTACTTCCCCTGAAGCCTCTCAGCCAGTCTCCTGTAGTGTAGGGCCCTCTCAACGGGCGTCTCAACCCTTACCTCAACGCTTGAGTTGCCCACGACTACCCGTCCCTCATTTATATCAACGGCAAGCACCCCCTTGGGGGCGTACTTTGCTGGCCTAGGCACACGCTTGGCCACGTAAAGGGTGAACTCGCCTTCCCTGAACACCAGCCTGGCCTCCCTGTTAGGGAAGTCGTCATACCTCCTGTCCCATCCTATGATTCTGAGCCTGTAACCCCCTGCCAGCTCCACGCGGTCGCCTTTGACCCTGTAGCCCAGTTCATGAGTCAGCCACATTCTAAGGCTCTTTACTGTGGGCTTATTACCCTTCCTCGGGTTCCTGAGCCATGACTTGGCTATGGCTATGGCCTCCCTGTAGCAGTCCTGGGCAATCTTGGATGGCAGGCCGTACCTCTCCCTCAGGTCTTTGTACAGGAGCCTGTGGGCCTTAGTGAGGCTCAGGGCCTTACCGGCTATTATTGCCCTTATCGAGTAGTTGAGGGCGTCCCTGTACCTCCTCATTAGGTCCAGTATGGCCTGCTGGCTTTCGGGCTCGGGGCTAACCTTCATCCTCACGGTCACGGTTAGCTCTCCCTCACCGCCCGCAGGCATTCACTCCACCCTGTTCTTTTGAATGTTTACCTTCCTCAGGCAGTTGGGGCAGGTGGCGTAGCGGGTCTTCCTGCCTTTATAGTCCCAGACGTAGCCGCAGTACGGGCACCTTAGCTTTACCACTACTACCGCCTCCACTACTACTAACAGGGAGAACAAGACCTTATAGGCTTTTCTACTCCATCCCCGCCTTAAACCTTAAAAGGAGACCTTCACTTGTAAAGTCAGCGTGAGGGCCTTCCGCCCTAGGACCTAGGTGTTTTTTGTTGATGGGCAGGGAAAAGGTTAGCTCCGCCGCGGGCCTGGCACAGGCGGTGGCCATCATAGTCACTTTGACGTTTTCGGTGAGGGCAAGTAACAACGTGCTGCAGACCACCGTCCCGCTCCTCGCGAAGTTCAACCTGACATACACACAGCTCGAGGTCGGCCTGCTCATGGCCACCATGTCCGCCTCCGCCCTCGTGGCCGCGCTCGTAAACAGCAGGGTGAGCGTCGCAGCCCGCAGGCGCCTCTTCATCCTGTTCAGCGCACTTTACGCGGTCAGCCTCTTCACTTTCACCTTCTCAAACAGGGTGTCTGTCCTGGCCTACGTCTCGCTTGCGGGGGTCAGCTATGGGTTCATCTTCCCGAACATAATGACGGCTGCCCAGCTCTTCCCTGACCAGAGGCTCAGGGAGAGGGTCATAACGGCCTACACGCTCGCGCTGGCCATCAGCCTGATAGCGGGCCCTGCCCTGGAGTCCCTGGTCCTGGCGCACTTCCCCCTGAGGCTGTCTTTCCTCTTCTTCACGCCGCTCGGCATAATTGTGGCGGCGCTGTCCCCCCTTGTGAGGTTCCCGAGGGAGCCTGGTAAACGCAGGGAGGACAGGGGAAAGGGTCCCTCTGTGTGGTCAAGGGTGGGCTTCAGGGTCGGAATTTACACGTTCCTCGTGTACAGCGCGCCGGCGGCCTTGCTGCTCACCTTTGGCGGGATATTCGCCAGGGAGGCGTTCCACGCGCCCTACTGGCTCGTAACGCTGATATTCGCTGCCTTCTTCACCGCGTCGTTCCTGACGAGGGTCCTCCTGCTGGCCAGGCCCATAGGCAGGCTGATCCCTTACGTGATCACGATGATGTCGATCTCGCTGGCCGGGCTGACGCTCGTAGCAATCAGCAGGAGCCTGCTGCTCTACGTGATCGCGTTCTCCGTGCTGGGCGTACCTCATGGGCTGGGCATGCCGCTGGCCATGATCTCCATAAGCCGCTCCTTCCCTGAGGAGGAGAGGAACAGGGCGAACAGCTACTTCACGTCAACAATGATGGCCATGCAGATAGCCATGCCGCTCGTCGGGGGCCTTGCCCTTAGGTACACAGGGTTCAGGGCCCTGATCCTCTACACGACACCGGCGGTGCTCTTCCTCCTCCTGCTCACGCTCTGGGAGCGCGCGAAGCTAGGCCCAGCCCCTGGGGCGGTGGGCCCGAGATCGCCTCCTGTGGGCCCAGCATGAAGGGGGGCTTGAAATAGTGGGCGACGCCGACGAGATAATTTCAGTTCATGGAGGCGCCTGACCCGTCTGCGGTGATGTCTTGTAGGTCGCCTCAGGCCAACTGCCTGTAGCTAACTGACGCTAAGCCCTATGACAGAGGCTTGACGGTGCCTGGGGCTCTCTGCGAACGGGACGGCCTCGTAGGCCGCTGTGAGGATGCGCATGTGGCGCCCTTCTGCGGCCCTTGGCGCCTTGGTTGGGGACACCGTTGGCTCCCCTGGAGGTCAATGTTGTAATTATATATAATTACAAGGTA
>JAPWTO010000055.1:0-3605 GCA_028276005.1 Acidilobus sp. | reverse complement strand
GGGCCACGCCCGCCGCTGTTAGGACCGCTATGGACTCGAGGAGCAGGGAGTCGGTGAGAGAGTAAGTCAGCGCAGCTATGGCGGCCGCCACCGTCGCCCCTATGTTGTCAAAGTTGGGCGAGAGCACTAGGACCTCCTCCCTGTAGGCGGCCGGAGTGAGCTCGGCGAGGAGCGTAAGCGCTACCGGGACCTCGCCCTCAACGCCTACGTCCGCCATGGCGTAGCCTAGCAGCAGTAGCGCGGCCTTCTCAAGGTAGGCCTTGACGTACAATAAGTCAACAGTTATCAGGGCAACGCCCACGCCTATGAGCGTCATGGTCAGGAAGAACGTCCCCTTCCTGCCCAGGCTTAGGTCAGATACCCTCGCTATCAGCACGTCCCCAACGATGGGGATGAGTGTGACCGCCACCAGGTAGTAGACGCTGTGGAACTGGGGGTAGGCCAGGAAGCCCAGCGTCGTGACGAGGCCCCATATGAAGTAGCCTATGGACGTTGAGGCGAATATCAGCCAGTGGGCCCTGCCCCACTTAGCCCTCTCAACAAGCTCCAGCATCTCAGTCAAGCCGAACCCTGACCAAGTTACTACTCAGAGTAGTAAAAACTTTACTCCTGTTCCTCTTTCTCTTCCTCCTTAACCTCTTCCCCCTTCTTGGCCTCAGCCTGGGGGAGGGGGGCCCTCTGGGCCCTGGCCTTCTCGGCCCTCTCCATCCTGAGCCTCATGACCCTCTCCGCAGCCTCCATGACGTTAATGAGGTCGCTGACCTGGTCGACCTCACCCTGCCTCAGGTACTCCCTTATCTTAGTGGCCGCCATGTACTCGACCTGCCTGAGGGTCTCGTCAATCTCCACCTCTCTCGCCTCCTCGTCGCTGCTCACCAGGTAGACCTTGCCGTGGACGGGGCAGACAACATCGCCGTTCTTCAGCCTGAAGAGCGGGAGGCCGCATATGGGGCAGGTCTGCTCCAGCATCACGGCACCCTGCGCCATGAGGTTGGCCATGAGCCTGATTACCTTGGGGTCCTTCCTCAGGTCCTGGCCCTCGTTCTCGGACAAGCCCTGCACCTGCCTAGCCAAAGACGCTCTTGTTAACGATCTTTATCAGCCTTACGTAGTTATCGCACCTGGCCTGGGCCCCCGAGCACGAGACCTCGTAGGTCAGCTGGCCGCCGAAGTGAAGCAGCGACCCGGCCACCCTGTACCAGTCTATGACCCCGGTCATGGGGGGCAGGTGAAGGTCTGAGTACCCGTCGTTGTCGTGGGCGTGCACCTCAGCGGCGACGCCAGCCAGCTTCTGAATGTCGTCATAGAGGCCCTTGGAGTTCACGTTCAGGTGACCCAGGTCAAGGCAGGCCCTCAGGCCCTCGACCTTCGTCGTGAGCCCAAGTATCTCGTCAACCGTGGAGCCGAAGAGGTCAGCCTCGAGCCTGTTCTCAACCGCCAGAGTGAGGCCCAGGTTCGCCGCCTCCTTGGCGAGCCTTGCCAGCGCCTGCTCGTTGACCGCCGAGGCCTTCTCACGGGGCTTGGCTGGAAGGGTGTGGATGACCGCTATCCTTGCACCCATGTCAGCCGAGGCCCTGAGCCACCTTATGACCCTAGTGAAGGCGCCCTCCTTGCCCTGGGCCAGCTGCTCCAGCGTCTGCCTGTCATAGGGCAGGTGGACGCTGGCCACCCTGTAGCCTGACCTCTTCACCGTGGAGACCACGTCCTCCAGGAGGGAGTCCTCCTGGCCGCGGCGGGCGGTGAAGTTGTCGTAGCTCAGCTCGTACTCCTCCACGCCCATGTCGTGAAGCCTCCTCAGGGCGTCGACGGGGAGGAGGTCCCTGTAGATCATGGTGGCGTAGACCACCCTCACGCCCATCAGCCCACCGTAGGCGTCACGGCCAAGATATTAGACTTATAAGCTTTTTAAACAGCTTTCTAAGAAAAAGGTATTTTATCTTTAGTAGCCCTAAGCGGTTGTGATGAACCTTGAGGGACTTCACAAAGCCTCTAAGGGTCACTGATGACGTCTACTGGGTCGGCGTCAATGACAGGAGGAAGGTGAGGTTTGAGAACATGTGGCCCATACCTGAGGGCATATCCTATAACGCCTACGTCATAGACGCGGGCGATGGCTTCATAGCGGTCGACGGCGTTGAGGAGGAGTACTCCGACGAGTACTTCTCCAAGCTGACCGAGGTCGTCGGGGACCTGTCCAGGATCAGACTAATAGTGGTCAACCACCTCGAGCCGGACCACCAGGGGACCCTTGAGGAGCTCGTCAGGAGGACCGGGGCCCCCGTGGCCATATCTGGCATAGGGGCCAAGATGATCAATGACTTCTACGACGTGCCGAGGGAGAAGCTGAGGCCCGTCAGCGACGGGGAGGTCTTGGAGGTGGGCAACAAGAGGCTCAGGTTCATCTTCACGCCTTGGCTCCACTGGCCTGAGACCATGATGACCCTTGACGAGACTGACGGCGTCCTCTTCACCTGTGACGCCTTCGGCTCCTACAGGGCGCTGGGCGAGGGGCTATTCGACGACGAGGCGCCCCTTGACGAGTACATACGTGAGGCGAAGAGGTACTACGTTAACATCGTCGGCAAGTACGCCAAGAACACGCTCGACGCGGTGAGGAAGCTGAGGCCCCTCATGAGCTCAGTCAAGGTAGTAGCGCCGGCCCACGGAATCCTCTACAGGTCTAACCCCCTCCTGCCGCTCGACCTCAGCGAGGAGTGGGCCCTCCCGAGGCTCGAGAGGGAGGTCACGATAGTCTACATCAGCATGTACGGCCACACTGTTAAGGCGCTTGAGAGGCTTAAGGAGGGCCTGAGGTCAAGGGGGCTTAACGTAAAGGCCCTCGACGCGGCTGAGGTCCACACGTCCTACATACTGAGCGAGGCCAACAACTCAGCCGGCGTCATATTGATGTTCCCAACCTACGACGCCTCGATACCCATGCCGCTCTTCGAGGTCCTATACACGTTCCAGGTCAAGCTCTTCGGCAGGGGGAGGCCGGCCGGGGTCGTGACGTCCTACGGCTGGGGACCCATCGCGAAGATAGCGGCTGAGCAGGTCCAGAGGTCGGGCTTCAAGGTGGTTGAGCCCCTGGTCACCTTGAGGACCAGGCCAAGGACTGAGGAGCTGGAGAAGATGGAGGAGCTCGCCTCATCAATGGCTAAGGCGGTTGATGAAGTGATGGCCTCTCAGCGAACAGCCTGAGGCCCAGACGCCCTGGACAGCCCCCTTAGGCCCGCCAGGGCCATGAGCGTGGCCCACCTGACCAGGTCCCTCCTGACAACCCTTCCCCCTGTCATGAGGCTTATCACTCCCTGGGCCGAGCCCACGTCCCTTACGCCGTACCTGACCTCAACGGCCCTGTCGAGCTCTGAGCTCATAGCGTCCCTGGCGAGGTCCTCAGGTATCTCGAAGGCCGGGGAGGCGCCGCAGGCGCTGAGGCCGCCGGCCACTATGCATGAGAAAGTTATGACGTACCAGTAGCCCGCCACGCTGAACATGCCTGACTCCACCCCGACCCCGTGCTCAGCCGCCTGGGCTGCCCTTGAAGCCCTTAACATGGCCAGCTGCCTCGTGAGCTCAAGGCCTACGGGCTGAGGCGGGAGCCC
>JAPWTO010000054.1:0-3612 GCA_028276005.1 Acidilobus sp. | reverse complement strand
CGAACACGTCGTAGCCCTTTATCATGAAGACCCTGAGCGTCATCTGTCCTGAGGACTCTATGCCGCCTCCCTGGGGCCCGCCTATCATGACGTCGAGGTCGACGTTCTCGCTCAAGCCTAAGGCACCCTGCGCCTAGCAGGCTGTGGGCCCAGCCTATTAAAGCAGAACACTTAGGGCTGACAGGACTTAAGATAACACAAAACCATCAGAAGGCACCATATATCTCCTCCCTGACGTCAGGGTCGACGTAGGCGCCGAGGTAGACCTTCACGCCCCTCCTAACCAGGAGCCTTGCCTCCTCTCCCGTGACCCTGGTCCTGAGCTCAGGGGACCAGTAGAAGGAGCCGTCCTCTATCACTATGGGCCTGAACCTGTCGCAGCTGTCGTCGTCGGCCATCAGCCTGCCCCAGAGCGTGCAGAGGCCTATGAAGGGGTACACCACGTGAGGCCTCCACATGGCGCAGTCCGAGCACCTGCCAGCGGCCATCTCGCACCGAAGCCCTTTAAGTCAGGCCTGGATTTAACGCTCAGCGGGAGCTCCCTTGCAGGCTAGGTACAAGCTCCTCATACACGTAGATGAGGACTCCAGGGAGAAGCTCGATATGGCCCTCAGCATGGCCTACAACCTGCTTGACGTGGTGGGGGAGGGGAACGCTGAGGTGGTCCTCGTCTTTAATGTGAGGGGGCCCATGGCCCTAATGAGGGGGAGCCTGGACGACTACGCCAGGGAGAGGGTAAATGAGCTCATGAGCATGGGCGTCAGGTTCTACGTGTGCTCCATAGCCATGAGGAGCCTCGGGGTCAGGAGGGAGGACCTAATAGACGGGGTTGAGGTTGTCGACTCTGGGATAAAGAAAATAGTGGAGCTCGAGGGCCAGGGGTTCGCGTACGTTAAGCCGTGAGCAGTTGGTGTTCGGCCTGCCTAGAACTGCATGAATGGAAAACAAAGGCCTCTAGTCTACGCCAGTTGAGGCCTAACGACGGGCCTTCAGCTCTGGCCCTGCTTCTTCTTCTTGGTCTCGGTCTTGGTGCCGCAGGGCATATCTATTCCCTTGCGCTTAGTCAAAAGGGTCTGTTTAAAAGGGGGAGTACTTGTCGGGACATCCAACGGCCCCGTAGTTCAAAGCAAAGAAGGGCTTGGGGCCGAAGAGGCTGGTCCGTCCACTATATAAGGAAGGACAGACGCTTTCAGGGTTAACATCGCTTACCCACCTACAGGATTTTAAGGCGGGAGGCCATGAGCCCCAAGCCTTAATAGTCTTCCCCTGCACAGAACGCAGAGGTGAAGCCTTGGCCTCAGTGCTTGGCGCCCTAGGCGTGAGCCTTTCGTCGCCGGCGACCATAATTGTTACAGTAATAGAGTTCCTGCTGGGCCTCGGCGTGGGCTACGTACTAGCCAAGGGCCTCAAGTACGTCCTGGCCTTCTTCCTCCTGCTCATAGTGGGCGAGCTCCTTAACATATGGAGCATAGGCGCGCTGAACATGAAGTCCCTGGCCAGCAGCGTCACAAGCGGCAACGTGACTGCCATAGAGCAGGGGCTGAGGGCCCTGGCGCCCTTCTTCGCCGTGATAGAGCCGATATTCACTAGCGTCGTCATAGTGATAGGCTTTATAATAGGGGCCGCCATAGCGTTCTTCAAGTGAGGGCCTAGATGCCCTTCCTGATGGCCATGGCCCTTATCTGAGATATCTTTATGTAGAAGGCCTTCATCAGGTAGCTGATGGCGTAAAGGCCTCTCCTGGTCACGACTAGCTCCTCCCCCCTGTCCCTGAGGAGCCCAAGCGCCCTACGTAGCTGTTTCAACTTTCATATTAGGTTTATAGGGAATAACGTCACTCCTCCGCTATTATTATCACGTGCACCTTCCTGCCGTGCAGGGGCTTCACCTCAGGCTGGTACTTAGCCAGCGGGTAAAGGACCACAGTCCCGCCCCTGTACTTTATCACCGTGCTCTCGACGTATATGAACTTAGCCATGCTATCATCCAAGGCTAGAGTTGATAGAAAAGCTTATAAGTTTTTCTATCATATGGTTATGTGGGTGAGCTGCCCGGTGAGGGGTGAAGGGCCAGCGCTCGTCGAGACCCTGAGGGTGAGGGCCCTTCCCGAGGGCGGCGGTGATGACCTCCTTGAGTTCCTGAGGCTCTACCGTGATGCCGTCCAGGCGATAGTGGACAGGACCTGGGGCACCGATAGGCTCTCCATAAGCACGCTGCACAAGATGTTCTACAAAGACCTCGTCTCCACCGGCTTCAGGGCGCACCACGCCAAGGAGATATACGTTTACGCTAAGAGCATCGTGAGGTCAGCTAAGGGCAAAGGCGGCAGGAGGCCAATTCTTAGGAGGCTGACGGCCAGGTTAGATAAGTACGACTACAGGCTGGACCTGGATGATAAGACCTTGACGCTGAGGCTTCACAGAGGACGTGAGGCCAGGCTAAGGCTGATAGCGCCTAGGGAGAGAGTTGAGAAGTTCAGGGGCTGGGAGAACTACGAGCTGGCGATAAAGCACGACAGGGATGGGCTCTGGGTCACAGTGTACTTCAGGAGGGACGTTAAGCCAGCGGAGCCCAGGACCGTTACGTCCGTTGACCTGAACTTTGACAACATAACCCTCGCCGTGTTCACACCTAACGGCAAGCTGATCAGGTTGAGGAGGCTCAGGACGCCTCTCAGGAAGGTTTTGACGCACAGGATATGGATTGAGAGGATACAGAGGAGGTACCCTAGGTCGTGGAGGTTCGTCAAGGGCGTCAGGATGGCCGTTGAGAGGCACGGCGAGAGGATTAAGAACATCTCGTGGGACTACGCCCACAAGGCGGGGGACTTAATTGCTGAGCTGGCGTTGAGGTACCGCTCCGCGGTAGTCCTCGAGGACCTTAACGGCCTGAGGGAGGACAGGAAGGGGGGCAGCAAGTTCAACAAGAGGCTTACGCTTTGGTTCTACAGGAGGGCCCAGTTCTGCATAGAATATGAGGCAGAGGAGAGAGGCCTGCGGGTCGCTAAGGTAAACCCCCGAGGGACGTCCTCGAGGTGCCCAAGGTGCGGCGCTAAGCTTGTTGAGGTCGGCCACAGGAGGCTGAGGTGCCCCAGGTGTGGCCTTGAAGGCGACAGGGACGTCATTGCTACGATAAACATATACAGGAGGTACGTGTCTGTTCACTCAAGATGTGGGGCCCCTGGGGTGGCCCTGAACGCCCCCAAGCCCGATGAAGGCCCGAGCGGGATGCGGGGGAATAAGGATGAGGCGATGACCGTAAACAACGTGAGCCTATATGAGAGCTGAACCCCAGCCCAGCCATGACCTCGCGCGGCATCGCCAGGTAAACTGCGAGCCTCCTGAAGTCCCCTTGGGAACCTCAGGCCATAGGGCGCTTAGCTATGGAGGTTAAGCGCTACCGGTTAGCCCTGGCCTGACAGGGCCCCTTGCTTAGCAGCCCTCGCTACAGACCTCCAGAAGGACAGCTCGTAGTGCTGGGCCACAAGGGCGACGTGCCTGTACATGGGCATGTTAACGTGCCTCTCAGCTATGGCCTCCGCTAACTTCTCCCTCTCCTCGTCAAGGCCTACGCACCTGAGGAAGCCAGCTGACCTGACGCCAAGGCCCTCGG
>JAPWTO010000012.1:0-22267 GCA_028276005.1 Acidilobus sp. | reverse complement strand
AAGCGCAGGCGTTCTCAAGCTCGCCCTTGATAGAGGCCCACATGGCCTTGTTAATGGCGTTAAGCTTGTCAGGCCTGTTTACCTGAATCCTGTAGGCGAGCCCCTTGTATAACCCGCCCAAGACCTCCTTATTCATAATATCCACCACGTTCGTAGTGCGTCAACGATATAAGAGCAGTAAAGTAAGGGCTGTAGCTAATGCGCCACCGCACTAAGGCAGCGCCGGGGGTGGGATTTGAACCCACGCGCCCCTTGCGGAGCAACGGGTCTCCAGCCCGTCCCCTTGGGCCGCTCGGGCACCCCGGCGCTCAATGAAAAGGGGACCTTGCAGATCTTATTTATGTTTGCTGCCCTACAATTTCATAGACTACGGCTTACTTCACATCCCATTTCAGTTTTGCTAAGAACCTCCTGGACCCTTAGCCGCTGAGCCCTTCCAGGCCCTGGGATATACGCCGTGAGGCATGACTATCCTTGTGGGCCTTGCGACGATCCCTCTCTCGGACTTCTCCACCTCGGCTGCGTCCATCAGCGCCTCGCCGAGCCCTACCAGCTCGCCTTTAAGGGTGAACATAGCGACCGTTGAGCCTCTCTTTAAGTCCTCTGAGAACATGGCCACGCCAGGCACGGCAAGGTAAGCGCCATTGACGACGCTTTCAACTGCCGTGTCCCTAAGCACAAGCTTCGGCAGCTCACATGCGGAGACCTCGCCAGGCAGTATAACCTTCCTTAGGAGGTCGTCCTTACCCTCCTCGCGCAACCTGTATATGGCCTCAGAGAGCTGGTGAAGAGTGACGAGACCCTTCTCCTCAGTGAAGGGGCCGCTTTTAACCCTCCTGAGCTCCCTCATGTGGGCACCGACGCCGAGGACCAGGCCCATGTCCCAGCAGAGCTTCCTCATGTAGGTGCCGGGGTCTGACTCCACCTTCATGAGGACAAGCCTGTCCCTGACCTCAAGGACCTCTATTGAATTGACGTTTCTAATCCTCAGCGCCCTCCTCACGTTGCTTCTCACGGGCGGCCTCTGGTAGATGGGGCCTGTGAACTCCGAGGCGACGGCCTTTATCTCATCAGCGCTCACGTCACTGTGCAGCTGCATGACGCAGACGTAGGCCTTCCTGGAGTGTACGACTACGCCTATGATCTTCGTTACGCTCTCAAGGGCTATTGGAAGTACTCCGCTTACCTTGGGGTCTCCCCGCCTGGGCCTTCAGGCGCCAGGCTCTAGGGTGCCCCCATGGCCAGCCTTCTCGACGCCCAGCATCCTCTTGACCCACGCGACCACTTCATGGCTCGTGGGGCCAGGGGGCTTGTCAAGGTTTATGACGCCGTTCGCTATGTATTTGCTTAGGGGCCTCTCAGTTGGTATAGTGCCATAGGAGTCGCTTGTGTCCTCCATATACTTCTCCTTCCACTTGACCTTGTTGTTGCAGAACTCGTTGACGGAGTTCAGAAACGAAAGACCTCTCCTGGTTAGCTCGGAGCTCAAGCACTCACCCTTAAACTAAGGCTTTCTCCATTTTAACTTTCTCTTTCATGAAGTCCAGGAGACCTGCCTCCTGGAGGGCCTTAAGTACCTCCTCGTCGCTAACACCTTTACTTATACTGATGGCGCGGTCGAGCGGCGCTATATGCTTTACGTTGACCCTCCTCCTCCTGACGCCAGTGAGCTGCTTAGGCCCAGTCACCAGGACCATGTTTTCGTCAATTATGTCGACTATGACGCACTTCCTCCCGGCCTCATGCCCCCTTACCTTATAGCAGAGCCTCCCAACCTCTATGGCCGGCACAGGTCAACACCTAGGCTCCTCAAAGGGGCGCTCACTTAAAAAGTTAAGTCGGCGACAGCTCGTCAGCCTTGACTTCCTTGTCGCCAACTAAGAAGTACCTGCCGCTCTCCCTCACCTCTTCCTTCCATACGGGTGCCTCGTGCTTGACCTTATCAACGATCCACTGCAGCGCGGGGAAAGCCTCAGCCCTTCCCTCTGCCGAGACCCCGACCACCATTGTTAGCTCCCCAGGCCTCCTGGTCCCGACGTAGTGGGCGATGAAGACCTTCGACAGCTTGAACTCCTTAATGGCTTCCTCGCCTATCTCCCTGAGCTTGGCCTCAAGGAGCTCCTCAGAGTGCTCATACCTGAGCACCTTGACCCTCTCGCCCCTGTTAAGCCCCCTCACCACTCCTATGAACAGAGCCAGGGCGCCCACACTGTCATCGCCCTGCAGGAGCTTGACTACGTCAGCTAGGTCAACCTGCTCTTCACTCAGCACCCTGACAATGACCCTCTTGGAGCCCCCAGAGGAGGGGGGCAGGACGTGGACTACAACAGCGTCGTCCGGTATAGGGTCACGGGACCTCAGGGTCCTCCCGTTGGCTATCAGGTACACTCCCATGCCTAAGGCCCTCATGGACCTAGGTAACCTGGCTTCAAGCAGGGACAGCAGGTCAGCAGCCCTGCAGTTGTCGGGCACCTCCAGCTCTATCTCATTTGAGCCTGCCTCCTCGCGCAGCACAGAGTAAAGCCTCACCTTCACCTTCCTCACGCTATCACCTTCTTCTTGGCCTCCAGCTTCTTGCTTAGCGCGTCCTCAAGCTCTTTAGAGACGCGTATGGAAGAGCTCTCGATGCAGTCGCTTTCAGCCCTCTCCACTAAAAGCCTCAGGAACTTGGCTGCACACCTAGCGCTGTGGAAGGCCAGCTCTAGATTGCCTCTCCTTATCACTATTCCCTGGCCCTCATAGAAGGTCCTACCACATACGAGGCACGTGTACTTGGTGCCCTTGGCCAAGCCTTTCCCTAGGGGGTTAGGGCGCAGAGCTATTTAAGGCAGGAAGTGCAGTGGAGAACGGTTTGCGTGAGGGAAACTGCCTGTAGAGGCGCGCCGGTGCTGTAAATGGAAAGGCCAAGACTGCATCCAATCATAGAGAACCTGATACGGGAGCGGGGCTGGGCAGGGCTAACTCTAACCCAGGTCAGCGGAGCCAAGGCCATACTCGAGGGCAAGAACGTCCTTATAACGGCCCCCACAGGCGAGGGCAAAACAGAGGCCGCGCTTCTGCCGCTCCTCAGCCAGCTCGCCTATATGGGGTCAGCTCAACCTGTCGCCATAATTTACGTGACGCCCATGAGGGCGCTGATAAATGACCTGTACAGGAGGATAAGCTACTGGAGCAGACCCCTGGGCTTCAGGGTCGCCAAGAAGCACGGTGATGTGCCGTCCTACGAGAGGTCCGCAAGGCTGCGTAACCCCCCTCATATATTGTTGATAACTCCTGAAAGCCTTGAAATAGACCTTGACTGGGCGCCGCGATTTAGAGAGTACTACAGGAACGTAAAGGCGGTCATCGTTGACGAGCTTCATGAGCTGCTTTCTTCAAAGAGGGGGGCGCAGCTGCTGCTTCTCCTTGAGAGGATAAAGGAGCTCGCCGGCGACTTCCAGAGGATAGGCCTCTCCGCGACTTTGGGGGACCCGGCAAGGGCGCTAGAGCTGCTTTCAGGCAGCAGCAGGAGGCCGAAGGTTGTTGTCAACAGTCATGGCTTCAGGCGATTCGAGTTCTCCATAGGTTATGTCCCCGACGAAGACGACCCATGGCCTGCGGTTGTTAAGGGCGCAGTCGCTAGCGTCTCAGGCCCGACGCTTATCTTCGTCAATAGCAGGTACGTAGCTGAGAAGATAGGTCACGAGCTTCAGGCGGTCGGCCTAAAGGAGGTCTATGTGCATCACTCAAGCGTCTCAGCAGACGTCAGGGAGGCTATCGAGCAGAAGCTCCGCGCAGGGGCTGACGTAGCCGTAGTGTGCACTAAGACCCTGGAGCTGGGCATAGACATAGGTGACATCAGAGGGGTTGTCCAGATAAGGTCACCAGGCTCTTCGTCAACCCTTCTTCAGAGGGCTGGCAGAAGCAACCACTCGCTCGGAGGCGTGTCGAGAGGCACCATAATAGCAGTGGGACCTGTCGACTTCGCTGAGGCGGTAGCCGAGGCCAATATGGCCAGCGTCGGTCAAGTCGATGATCACATGCTCGAGACGACCCCCATCGATGTAATAGCAAAGGAAGTCATTGGCTACACGCTTGCAAAGGGGTCAACAACGCCAGACGAGATGTACAAGGTGTTCAGGGGCGCAAAGGCGTTCAACACTTCGTATGAGGGTTTCCTAGGACTAATTGATTACATGAAGAGGAACGGCGTCCTGGAGGAGTCAGGGGGTCGTCTCAGGGTTGGGAGGGCCTTCTATAAGATATGGAGGCTAAGGGATAAGGAGGGAAAGGGCTGGGCAGCCAGGGACTTTGCGGACTTCTTCTCTACCATACCGAAGAGGGATTTCTTTACAGTCAAGTCTGGAGACCTAACAGTAGGCTACATGGACTCTTACTTCGTCTACAGGAACATACGTCCTGGCGATATAATTAGGCTAGCAGGCATGACATGGCAGGTCATAAGGATTGATGAGGTTAATGAAAGGCTTGAGGTCGCCCCGGCCTCTGGAGCAGCTGAGATACCACTTTGGCGTGGCGAGGGCGTTGAGAGGTCAAGAGCTGTGGCATTGGAATTTTACAAGGTAATATTTGGTGATGAAAACTGCAAGGTGAGCTGCAGTCCCGACGGCCTATCGGAGCTTGCACGGATAAGGCAATGGTACGTGAACAGGGGCCTAAAGGTTGACAACGATACAGCGTTGCTAGAGGTCATTGATGATGAGCAGGTGCTGCTAGCGCCGCTCGGCTCAAGGGTATCGGAGACTCTGGCCCTGGTGGCCTCCTATCTCCTTATGAAGAACAGAGGGCTGGACGTCAGGTACAGGTCGTCGTTCTACGGTTTTAGTGTGACAACTGGCGAAGCTGACCTGCTGGACCTCCTCATGTCTATAGAGCCCAGCGATCTAAAGCGCTTGGTCAGCGAGGCCCTAGAGTTCGCGCCCTCCTTCTATGAGGAGACATCGCAGGCTAGGTATGACGTCGGTAAGCTGGGAGACCTTGACAAGGAGGCTGATGAGTTTTTCATAGGGTGGGTAAAGGAGTACGTAATTAGCACGAAGCTTGACATCAACGGCGCGGCTGACTTCCTATCACGCCTGAGAGCAGGCAGGATTAAGGTAACACGAGTAGAGGATCCGCCGTCACCATTGGCAAAGGACCTACTGTCGATGCCGTCGGCTAGGCCCTGGGTTCAGGACCTCTCCAAGAGCATAGCAAAGGCCCTGAGGGACTGGGCTTTCACCGCAATTGAGCTAGCTGAGGAGTTAAACCTGCCCCTGAAGACCGTCGTCTCAAAGCTGAAGGACATGAGGAGACCCGAGTACGATTCAAGAAGGGTTGTGGCCTTCCTCGATGTGGAGTCCCGTGAGTGGAGGTGGACCCTTGCCACGACGCTAGACCTAGTGTCATCCCTTGAGGAGTTCAGGGAGAGCTTCAGCCCAAGAGGGCTTGGCAACGAGTTCAGGCTCTCTATAAGGCGCGCCCATGACAGTGAAGCGAGGGAGAGGCTCGTAAGGCCAAGAGACGTAGTAGAGAGATGGGACGAGATCTCCCACCTAATAGGGGCTGACGAAATTTTTGAGCTCCGCGTCGCTTCAGCACTAGGCGAAGGGCCTACCATAATCTATCACCATGTTGATGGCCGTCTGGCGAGGCTGTTGATCCTAAACGCTATAGCGTTTATTCAGAGAAACTTCAGACTGGGAGGTAGGGTTTCACCCTGACGGCGTGCGACGCGGTTAGCGAGCTGAGGCTGGCAGCCTCTAGGGCGTCAGCCAGCAAGCTCCCTGACCTGGTTGAGATGTCTAAGGATATAAGCGCGGGGGCTGACGCGCTAGCCAAGGTTTGTGAGTACCTAAGTGACGACTTGGGGTCGTTAGCAAGCAGGGTTCGTAGGTGTGCGGAGTCTGAGGAATTGCCATGCATTACAACAGCGCTGGATCGCCTGAGGCAGGCCATCAGGGTCTCCGCGCAGGCTATACAGGTAGCGACGGGGCTTCAGATAACGAGGGTCTTATCAGGCCTCGTCTTGTTAACCATCGCCTTATTCTTAATGCTAGCCCCCCTCTCGGAGCTTGACCTGGAGGTAGCTCCTGTTGTGGCGGGGCTGTCCATAGCTTCCCTGGTCCTTTACGCCAGCATTTGGTCAAGCCCCATTTCATTAATTGGGGCTATAATCTTACTCCCTCTAGAAGCCGTTGAGGCTGAGGGGCCGCTCCTTGCGGCCTTAGCAATAGTATCTGCCGTTAATGCGTCGGTGCTGCTATTAGAGCTTCACCTCAGAGGGGTTACAAGGCGGGCCTTGCAGAACCTGGCCACAATTTAGCTCTCGAGGCTGTCAAACAATGGGCCTCCAAGTGTCGATCTCAGCTGCTGGAGCCGCCGGCGGGACTCGAACCCGCGACCACCGGCTTACAAGGCCGGCGCTCTCGGCCCGCGCAGGGTCTACCGGGCTGAGCTACGGCGGCCCTTGTTAGGGTGGCTGGGAGGGGCGTTAAAGGTGCAGCGGTGAAGGGAGTTGACGCTAGCGTTCGCTCATCTGACAGGGGATCACCCATTACTGCCTGAGGAGGAGCTGAAGGGCTGCCTGGAAGCCGAGGAGGTCAAGTACTCCAAGGTCCTAGGCCTTGAACAGGTAGTGGTCATCGAGGTAAACAATCCAGAGGCCTTTAGGAGAGCCGTTGAAAGGTCATCTTATACTAAAGAAGGAGGCCTAGTGCTTACCGTGGCAGAATACGGTGACGAAGGCGCTCTCGCCGAAGGACTAAAGGCTCTCAGGTCCATCGGGCTTGAGGAGGTCCAGGTCAGGGTCGAGAGGATAAAGGGGTCCCTGACCCCACGGGAGGCCGTAGACCTTGAGGCTTCGTTGATAAGGAGCTCCCTAAAAGCTGGGCTTAAGGTCAACCAGTTGTCAACAAACCTAGTCAAGGCGTATGTGAGCGAGGGAGCGGTGCTCCTGGGCCTGGTGGAGGCCAAGAGAGCCTTAGGCAACGTAAGGGCTAGGTCGCCGCCTAACAGGCCGTTCTGGAGGTCTGGTGAGCTTGACGTTATGCTCTCCAGGGCCCTTGTTAACATGTCGAGGCTTAGGAAAGGGAGTCTCTTTCTCGACCCCTTCTGCGGCACGGGCACGCTAGCGTTTGAGGCGAGCCTGCTAGGGGCCTCAAAGGTCTTCTGTTTTGACATAGATCCCGATATGTTAAAGGGCGCTTCAGCTAACGCCTCCTACCTAGGCCTGACCATAGGAGTCGTTCAGGATAACTCGACAACGCTTCCGCTGACGGGCGAGGGCTTCTACGCAATAGCGACAGACCCGCCCTACGGGCGCTCCACTAAGACAAGTGAAAGGTATGATGAGCTCATGTCCAGCTTTCTGGAGGAGGCCCTAAGGGTCCTAAGACCAGGGGGCTACTTGGCCTATGCTGGCCCTCTGGAGGCAAGGCCGTACAGGCTTGCCAGGGAAAGGGGTTTCAGCGTAGTAGCCCGCATAGATCAGTTCGTCCACTCAGCGCTGAGCAGGCAAATAGTGGTAGCTAAAAAGGTCATATAAAGGCCATAAGGCGTCCTTAGCTGGGGAGCCCTGTGGCCAGGCTCATTGAACTGATAACGCTGGGGACGGGCGCCGCACTGCCAAGCCTTGAGAGGTTCACGGCAGCCCACCTGCTAAGGGACTGGCTAGGTAACGTGATCCTCCTTGACGCAGGGGAAGGGGTTCAGCACAGGTTGAGACAAGCCGGCATTTCCCCGACTAAGGTGGAATTCATAGCCATAACTCACGGTCATGGAGACCACATAAATGGCCTTCCTGGCCTGCTTCAGACCATGTACCTAAGCGGAAGAACGTCAAAGCTGACGGTAATCGCGCCTAGGTACCTCGAGGACTACTTGAAGAGTGTCATAGAGGTGGAGGGCTCCGAGAAGGCCTTTCAGGTGGACTTAGCGCCAATAACTGGTGACGAGGGCAGCTACGTAATTTCGGTGAAAGGGAGGGATAGGCTTGAGTTAAGGTGGTTCAGGACCTGTCACTCAATAGAGTCCTACGGCTTTGTCCTGGAGTGGGTCCTGGGGCCTCGCCTGGCAAGGCCTGTCTCTAACGCAGAGGAAGCCAAGAGGCTCATGGAGACGGGGAAGGACGTCGTAGTCCCTGCGCCATTAAGGGTCGCATATACGGGGGACACGTCGCCATGCGAGAACGTGATCACGTCTGTGAGAGGGGTCGACGTGCTGATACATGAGGCCACCTTCGACTCAACTATGGAGGCGGAGGCAGCGAAGTTCGGCCACAGCACCAGCGTCGGCGCTGCCAGGGTGGCCAAGGAGGCCAGCGTTAGGAAGCTCATATTGACCCACGTGAGCACGAGGTACGAGGGCTATGAGGCCAAGGCGCTAGAGGAGGAGGCCCGCCAGGTGTTCCCGGACACGGTTCTTGCCTGGGACCTAGCGCGGTTCGCCTTGAAGGCCTAGGGGTCAGGCTCCCCTCTCTCCCACAGGGGCCTGCCCTTAGCTGTGGGCGGGGCGAGCCAATCTACAACGTCCTTTATGTCTCCGCTGAGCTCTATCGTGATCTTTATTGGGCCCAAGGGTGACTCGTCATCCCATGTGAGAAGGCTTACCTTGCCGCGTAGGGCTGCCTGCTTGTGAAGCAGTATGGTGAGCCTGTTCCCCTTGGCGTTCTTAAGCATGTACGCCCTGGCGGCCTCCAGTATCTCCTGTACTCTCAGCAGCCTGTGAAGCTTCGACAAGGATGAGAGCCTTGGCGACGAAGCCCTTATCAAAGTGTAGTCACCCATGTCGATCTTCTCTACTTCATCGGGGTCAAAGACGTTAAGTATCGCCTGCATCACCCTGGCTTCGTCCTCAGTGGGCCTCAGTTGAGCCTCCACAACGACCCTTCCACTCCCCACTTCTGATCACCTCAACTATTCTCTTCACAGAGGCCATCAACTCCTCTATACCTCCCTCATTAACTATAACAAAGTCGGCCATGGCTATAACGTTGCCGATACCGTACTCAAGGTTCTTCCGCTCTCTGAGCCAAAAAGTGTCAAGGCCCTTCTCGCCCTCCCTTGATCGCGAGAGGTACCTCCTGAGCCTTATCAGGGGAGCTGCGTGAACAGCTACGACACAGGTAGGCGCCAGGGACCTAAGGGCCTCGACCTCCTCCGGGCTCCTCAGGCCGTCAACTACGATATAGCCAGCCCTAATGTCCTTCAGCCTCTCCAGCAGAAGGACGCCAACGGCCCCGCGCCCGTACCTTGACCTGAGCTCTGTCGCCACCTGCTCTATGTTCTCGGCGGTGAGGGGTAGCCCTCTGCGAGCTACTTCATCCCTTACAAGGTCACCCATGACAAAGAGCGGCGCCGAGAGCTCCTGGGAAAGGGCCCTCGAGACCGTGCTCTTGCCGCTGCCAGGCATGCCAGTGACCGCTATTATCAACATGGGCTTCTCACTGCTTGTAGCCAATCCTTCTCAGGAACTCCTTCCTCTCCCTTACGTCGTCCTCGCTCTCCACTCCCAGGGGCTTATAGCCGTCGCTTACGCCTATTAACGCCCTGCTCTCCCCCAGGTCGGCCACGAGTACCTTCACTGGGTTCGCCGTAGCCACCTCTACAGAGACGACCTCCTGGACGTGCTTGATGGCGTTAAGCACGTTAATAGGGTACGCATCCCTTATGTATACGACGAACACGTGGCCGGCCCCTATCCTTAGGCAGGTTTCAGTGGCGGCCTTCAAGAGCTCAGGGTCATTTCCGTCCCTTCTGACAAGCCTCTTGCCTGAGGCCTCGCAAAACGCTATGCCGAACTTTACGTTAGGTACTGAGGTAACTAAGGCCTCGTGGAGGTCCTCGACAGTCTTTATGAAGTGGCTCTTGCCTATGATTACGTTGGAGCCCTCCGGTATAGGAACGTCTATAACCTCTATCTCCACCAAGGGCTGCACCCCATTAAGTCACAGCCGGTTCCCCTTATTAGCTCAGCCCTCGGAGACCAGCTGTCTGATCCTCTCCTCAAAGTCAAGCCTCTTCAGCTCGGGCAGCAGGTAAGGGGGAACACAGCGCTTCCACGAGTCGGAACCGTTGAGCACAAGTTGTCTTATCTTGGTACCGCTGCACTCCTCCCTGTTAAACATTGGCTGCCTTATAGCAGCAAGGCCCATATCAGAGAATAGCCTTAGGACTAAGGGGTTCCCTGACACCACGCCGTCAAAGTCGCCGAGGAGCATCCTGAGGTACTGGACCCAGACCTTATTCATTTCTATATCCATGACGGGGACCACGTAGACTCTGCGGCAGTAGTCAGGGCCCAGCTCATTGGCTAGCACCTTATTAAGGAGGTACAGCCTCTCACCCGCTGTCAATGGGTTCTTTAGGGAGAAGCTGTCCTGCGCTGACCCTACTACTACGATTAGCTCTTCCGTGAGCCCAAGGGCGTACTTAATGGCGGCGACGTGTCCCATGTGGGGCGGCTGAAACCTGCCTGGGAATAACAGTCTCCTATACTTAGCTGACACAGCCCTTGATCCCGCACAGCTTAACCCTAAACAGGAATTTATTTGGCGTATTTGCCCTCATACTTGACCTTGGCTGACCCGGACGACGTGGTCTTTGAGGAAAGGGTCACGAAGAAAGCTGAGAAGCTGGCCAAGAGGTACGGTTACCTGCCCTACATCGTTGAAAGGTACCTCGAGCTCCTAGGTAACGAGGCTGAGGACCTGCTCGAGTCTAACGAGCTCCCTATGCCGGACGTCCTCAGGTGCAACGACTATAAGATCTCATGTGGTGAGCTCGTGTCAAGGCTAGGTGAAGCGGGCTTCATGATCACAAAGGTGCCCTTCCTGCCCCATGGCTACGAGATAACGGAGTCCCCTATAAGTCCCGGGGCTACCCATGAGTACCTCAAGGGCTACTACTACCTGCAGGACCCCGGTTCCATGCTGGTGGGCTACCTCCTCGGGGCTAGGCCAGGCGAGCTGGTGCTTGATATGGCGGCGGCTCCTGGAGGTAAGGCGAGCCAGGTCCTTCAGCTGACCAGAGACTCAGCGACGCTTCTGACCGTAGAGCCTAAGAGGGAGAGGGTCAAGGCCCTTCGCTCTAACCTGCAGAGGCTAGGCTTCAGCAACTTCGTAATAATCAAGGGCGACGCCATGAACGTCAGCGTGCCTGCAAGGCCTGACAGGGTCCTGCTCGATGCCCCCTCGAGCGGCGAGGGCATAATACGAAAGGACCCTTCCAGGAAGAGAAAGACTACCATTAGGGACCTGAGGGAGATACACAAAAGGCAGGTGAGCCTACTAAGGAGAGCGCTCAGCCTGGTGAGGCCTGGCGGGGTTGTTCTGTACGCGGCCTGCTCAACAGCTGTCGAGGAGGGCGAGTACGTCGTCCATAAATCGCTCACCGGACTAGACGACGTTAAGGTTGAGCCTATAGCGGAGTTCCCCCTCAGGAGGGCCTTTGAGGAGTATAGAGGGCTACGATTTGACGACAGGGTCTCGGCATGTAGAAGGCTGTTCCCTCACGTACATGGCACGGAGGGCTTCTTCGTATGCAGGTTAAGGCGCCTAGGCTGAGGGCCTTAAGCGATGCTGAGCTGAGGCTCATTGAAGACTTCGCGGGGTCAATAGGGATTAAGCCAGAGGCAGTGGCCTTGAACCCTCACGCCCTCGAGGTCCCAGGTGGCGCTTACCTTGACGTTTTTGACTTACCAACGGCGTTGGTCAGGGTCATTGATGACCTCAGGTTCGTCTACGCTGGAGGATATTACATAGGGTCCTTGACCAAATCCGGGTTCATTCCGGGGCTCCCGTTGGCTCAGAGACTGTCAAGGCTCTGTGGCCTTGGCCTTAGGTGTATAGTACTTGACCTGTACGGGGCTAAGAGGTTCCTCTACGGAGAGCGCGTCGCCAATGAGCACGTGTTAAGGTTCTCAGAGGGACTAGCCGTAGTCGTAGACCCTCAGGGCGAGGCCATAGGGTGGGGGATAGGCAGGAGGGTCAGGCTTAAAACCAAGGTTGAAGTCCAGGTTGAACCTGTGAAGGACCTGGGCTGGTACCTGAGAAGGGGTGGTTAACGGTGCCCATTCAGGAAGGCGATTTCGTGCTGGTGAATTACGTGATAAGCGTCGTAGAGGGCGGCAAGGAGGTAGTTCACGACACGAACGTCGAGGACGTGGCTAAGAGCGCTGGGGTCTATGAGGCCAACAGGAGGTACGAGCCCTACCTTATCGTGGTGGGTCGCAGTCAGGTCCTGCCAGCGATAGACGAAGAGCTTAGGTCTATGGAGGTGGGCCAGAGGAAGGAGTTCACTGCGCCCCCAGAGAAGGCCTACGGCCCTTACCGTGACGACCTTGTGATCAGGGTGCCAATAAAGCAGCTCATGAAGTACGGCATAACGCCCAGGGTTGGCAGACAGGTCGAGGTAGGTGGAAGGATAGGGGTCATAAAGAGCGTCACAGAGAGGTTTGCGTATATCGACTTCAACCACCCGCTGGCTGGGAAGGAGTTAAAGATAGATCTCACAGCCGTCAGGAAGCTGGAGAGCCCTGAGGAGAAGATCAAGTACCTTGCCATGAGGTACATGCCCCTTAAGGAGGGCGACCTACAGGTCGCAGTTAACGACGGCGAGGCGGAGGTGAGGCTAGCCCGTGAGGTACTGAGGTTAAGCGACCTCGAGTCCAGGCTTCAGCTGCTAAGCAACGATATCAAGCAGTTCCTAGGCCTCAAAGCGCTTAGGATAGTAATCGAGTTGCCGCTGGCCGAGGGAGCTCAGGCCCCCAAGCAGGCCGAGGGGACGGCCCAGGCTAGCCCTCAAGGGAGTTAACCTCGGCCCCCCTGTTGCGGGGAGAGGACACTACAACCTTCCCTTTCAGCCCTACCTCCCTCATAGTTTCCAGTAGAAGGTCTGCGTCACCTCTTGCTGAAAGCTCATCCTCGGCCAATGTGTACATGGCGGGCCCCCAGCTTGACTGGGCCAGGAAAACCCTGTGCCTCCACGCCTCAGCTGCCAGCGCTGCCAAGGGCCCCCTATAGAGGCCTCCCTGAACTCGGGAGAAGAACGCGCCAGTGGCCCGCTGCAGTTCCCTGAGGCCCTCAAGGGTGTCCTCTATGTCCTCCCTTGCTATGCCGGAGGCGAGCCTCAGCGCGCCGGCTGCCATCATCGATAGAAGGCTTTCATGGGCTCCCCATTTGAGGCTCTCCATCACGCCCTCCTCCTCGCGTTCGCTGGGCCCCCTGTCTACCTCTGGTATAACTATGATGAAACGCCACCTCTCAGGGACTTGAAGCCTTAGCAGAGGCCTTGGCCTGCCTGGCATGCCGGCATCCATCATGAAGCCCCCTTCCTCAAAGAGCAGAGTCCCGACCCCGCTGACCTTAGCCCTGCCAAGCCTCTCTGCCACTACGGGAGCTGGGTCAGGGCGCAGGCCTAGGAGTAGCTGAAACGCGCGGTACGAGGAGAGTGAGACCTGCGTCCCGGTCCCAAACCCGCTGTGCAGAGGGGGCGCCCTCAGGACCCTGAAGCAGTACCCGTTGACACCAGTCGCCTTGGCGGCCTCCTCAACGTACTGCCTGAGCTCGATGGGGCCCTCGTAGCAGGGCCTCTCCGAGGGCGCAAGCTCAGCCTCAAACGGCGGCTCCTCGATATAGAACCCCGCGGAGCCCCACCTCACGGACCACTCCCCAGCGGCGTAGTAGAAGCCAGCATGAAGCCTTGAACCGGCCCTGACCCTGACAGCTTTAGCTATGTCGGCTCCCTGGCTTTGAGGTTACCGCGGGTTAAAAACGGCAGGCGCAGCGCCATCGTGAAGCCCCTCCAGGATTGTGGCAATAAAATGGCGACAGGGGTTTTCACCCTTATTAGCCGGGGGTTATAAGCTTTACGCAGGGGTGACGTTAGTGAGGCTGGTCACTGTCAAGATGCCCGATCTCTACGTGAGGGCCATAGATGAGCTGGTTAAGGAGGAGAGGTACTCGAGCAGGAGCGAGGTGATAAGGGTCGCGGTAAGGGAGCTGCTTAAGAGGGAGCTCTGGAGGGAGACCTTAGTCGCCGACGAAGTGGAGGTAGGCGAGCTTGAGGCGGTAGAGGTCAGTTAAGGTCTAAGAAGAGCGCCTATTCGTCTAGAGTACGTCTTAGACGCAAAGGCCTCTTATTTAACGTTGCTCATGTAATAGTTACGTATCATAGTCGATAGATGACTCAAGCGCTTCCACAAAGGCCTCAAAGGCGTCATCGAGCCTTGCAGTCTTCACATATGTCTCGTAGGCTATGTCAAAGGCCTCAGCTATTACGCTGCGGCCCTCCTTACTTCTGGAGAGCTCCTCTAGGGCGGCGTTAAGGTCAGGCCTCCTGCGCCTAATCATCTCAACGATCTTGTTGGCCAGAGCTGAAGGCGGTATCGGGGGCATCGTTGGTCCTACGGCCTCCTTGAAGCGGGAGCCTTATTTAGAGTTAAGGCGAGGGGCTCTATGAGGCAGCGACTGTGAAGAGGGCAGTGACTATCTCTGTGGCTTCAGGAGGGCTACTGGTCCAAGGCCTCGGCAGACCAAAGGAGGTTCAGCTCCCGGAAGAGTTGTTGAAGTGGGCCTCAGATCCAGCGGTCATAACGATGTTGGAGGACATACTTGAGGACCCGGGCTTTAGGGCGCACGTGACAACGCCGGGCGCGCTACAAAGCCTCGTTATGCTCCTCTACGCCATATATATGGGGGTACCGCCGTACAAGGCCGCTAAGTCCTTGGGAACTTCACACGAGAGGCTCTACAGGCTAGAGAGAGGGCTGAAGAAGGAGGGCCTTTATTACATGGTACGCTCTAAGCTTGAGATCCTGAGAGCCTTAAAGGGCAAATGTTGACGTCAGTTGCTGATAGCTATGCGCTCGCAACGTGGTCACAGGACGCGCTCCCTCTGACCAGGCATCCCACTTCGCTCAGCCGTGGGCCCTTGCGGGGACCATCCTCAAAGGCCCTGACAAGCTCAGCGGCAAGGAGTAAATGTCTTCTCTAGTAGGCGCATAGGCATTTATTTAGATAAGGAAGCCTGAGCAGGGGAACTCCAATGCCCCTGCTGAGCAGGAAACCCCTGCCCGACGTAGGCGAGGTCGTCGTTGGGACAGTTAAGGAGATCTATGACTACGGCGCTTACCTTGACATTGACGAGTACGGCGGGCTGAAGGCCTTCCTGCCCTGGAGCGAGGTCTCCAGCAGGTCCTTCAGGAACATAGGCGAAGTGATAAAGGTCAACGAGAGAGTGGCTGTCAAGGTGATAAGGGTAAATAAGGTCAAGGGCCAAATCGACGTGAGCCTTAAGAGGGTAACTGATGATGAGCGCAGGAGAAAGATGACGTGGTGGAAGAGGACGCAGAAAGCCGTTAACGTAATTCTCATGATAGCTAAGGACCTTAAGAAGAACGAGAGGCAGGCCTACGAGGAGGTCATCTGGAGGCTTGAGGACAAGTATGGCGACGTTATGACAGGCCTTGAGCTAGCTGCCATGGAGGGGGAGAAGCCCTTGATCGCAGCCGGCGTCCCTCAGGAGTGGGTCAAGTCGCTCGTAGAGGCCTCCAAGAAGTACGTCGAGATCAAGAGGGCCAAGGTCAGCGCGGCCGTCTCTTTGAGAACACTGGACCCCGACGGCATCGATAAGATACGTTCTGTGCTGGAGTTCATAGAGGGCTCTGCAGGAGGGGCCGACATAAGCATCAAAGTCTACGCCATAGGCGCGCCCAGGTACAGGGTTGAACTGGTGGGCGCTGACTACAAGGCTCTTGAGGAGAAGTTAGAGGAGCTCTCAAGGACGCTTACTGAAAAGGCTAAGGAGCTCGGCCTCGAGTTCTCCATGGAGAGGCTCAAGGAGTAGCCTTAAGGGGCCGGTGCTAAACCTTGCAGTGGCTTCTAAGGAAGTGCGTGGTATGTGGCAGGTACACTTTGGCAAAGGATAAGTGCCCATACTGCGGGGGCGCCCTGAGGGTCCCTCATCCGCCCAGGTTCTCGCCTGACGACAAATACGTCAAGTACAGGTACGAGTTAAAGTACAGGGGATAGCTTAACCGAGTATAGCCTCGACCTTACCCAGTATCTGAGCCTTTCCCCCTCTTGGCTTCACGAGAAGGGCGCCGCAGGAGAGGCACCTGACTGGGAACGTGGCGTGGCTGAAGACTACCTGCTTGTGGCCGCAGTTGGGGCATATGATCAGCAGGAACTTGCTCTTTGGCTCTGGGACCAGGATCTTCCTCTTAGGGGCCCCGGGCCTCACGGACAAGGCGATCACCTAGTGGCCTCGACAAGCTCTAACTTCTTCAGCCTGATGCCCAGGGTTAGCCTCTTGTAGCCGCACTTGGTACAGGTTAAGAGGAGCACTTGCTTCTTCGTGGTCTTGGCGAACCTCTTCTGCTCAGGCTTCCTCTTGCTGCCATAGCCCTCGTTCTTCCTCAGGTACCTTCTCTGGCCCTCAGCCAGGGTCCTCCTCTTGCCGGCCTTGTACAGGGATACCGTGTGCTCGGTGTGCGTCTTACACCGAGGGCAGTAGGTCCTGATGGTCTTCGGGAACTTCAAGCGCAGGCCCTAGGCCTACTAAATGAGGCGGGCTTTTAAGTTATTCATGGGCGTGGCTTGTTGGATGCGAAGGAGAAAGATGGCGCCGGGGGTGGGATTCGAACCCACGACCGCCCGGTTAACAGCCGGGCGCTCTACCAGCTGAGCTACCCCGGCATTTGCCATTAAGATTACCATAGCTCTGGGTCATTTTAGCCTTTCGCTCAGGGGGCTTACCCTGTCCGCTATGGCCTCGTGGCTAGGACCTAAACCCTCCCTTGACCGTGAAGGCCCAAGCCGCAGGGGGCCCTTCAGCGCTTTTAGGCCCTAAAAGGGCCTGACAAAAACCTGGTTAAGCGAGGGTGAGGACTTGAAGCTGAAGTTCAGGAACGCCAAGACGTGGACTTATATAGTGGGCTCGATAAGGGAGATACTTGACGAGGGCGTCTTTATAGCGAACGATGAGGGCCTGTCGCTGAGGGCCCTTGACACGAGCAGGGTGGTAATGGTTGACCTCTTCTACCCCAGGGAAGCCTTTGACGAATTCGCGGTAAGCGGCGAGGAGAGCTTCGGTGCATCCTTTGACGCCTTGGGCAAGGTGCTTGCCAGGGGGCTTAAGGACGAGGCCCTTGGAATAGAGACTCAGGGCAACTCTCTGGTGATCTCCTTCGAGGGGCACGGCGTGAGGCAGTTCAAAATACCACAGATCTCGTTAACTGTCGAGAGGCTGCCCGAGCCTAAGATATCCTTTACCGTCTTTGCTAAGCTTCCAAACGCTGTCTTCATAGACGCAGTTAGGGCGGTTGAGGAGGTGGCTGACTCAATAACGCTCTCAGCTGAGGAGAACAGGTTGCACTTCATAGGCTCCGGGGACATTGAGAAGGTCCTTATAGAGCTCAGCGTTGAGCATCAGAACCTCCTAGACCTGAAGGTCGACTCTCCTGACAAGGCCACGTACAGCGTGGAGTACTTTGACGATATGTTGAAGGCCGCAAGGGGCGCGGACCAGGTCACGCTTCAGTACGCTCAGGACGCGCCTGCCCGGGTGCAGTTCGACTTTGAGGGGGGCGGCAGGCTGACCTTCTATGTATCGCCAAGGGTCGAGTGAGGGCGGCAGAGAGGCCCATGTTGAGGTCAGGGGCTGGCGCGGCGAGGAGAGCCTGAGGGAGCTCTTCAAGGCGTACTACGCTTTAGATCCGCCGTTGGTACTTCCAGGGGACATTATTAGGAGGGAGTTCGCTTTTCAGCCCTTTGGCCTTGAAAGCTACGTCAGGCACCTCTCCTTCAAGGACGAGGCCTCGCTGAGGACGTATATTAAGTCAAAGACGCCCAAGCACGCCTACCACTCGGTCGCCATCTATGAGCTTCCTGAAGCGCCCTCAATGGAGGAGAAGGGCTGGCTGGGCTCAGACCTCCTCTTCGACCTTGACCTGGACCACCCAGGCCTCTGCGGCTCGCAGGTAATAGATGACCACTGTCTCGCTGAGGGCTTTAAGAAGGCGCAGCTCATAGTCAAGGTTATGACCAAGGTTCTTGGGGGCAGGGCCTCAGTTTACTTCACGGGCCACAGGGGCTTCCACGTGAGGGGGAAGTGCGAGGAGTGCCTGACCCTTGGCAGGGACGAGAGAAGGGAGATCGCTAAGTTCGTGAGGGCCGAGGGGCTTGACCTCTCTTACCTGCTGCCTGTTCAGGTCAGGGGCAGCGTCAGCCCTGCCCCGCCTTCCCCTGAGGACCCAGGATGGAGGGGGTTAATAGCGGAGGCCCTGGGCGACAGCCCTAAGCTCAGGGCGAAGGACCTCAAGGAGCTCCCTGTGAACTTGGGCGTTGACATAGACTTGATGGTAACCGAGGACCCTACAAGGCTCACTAGGATACCGGGCACCCTGAACGCCAAGGGGACTCTCATGGTTACGCCCCTCTGCAACTCCTTCTCGCCAAGTCCCCAGCTCTCCCCCTTCAGGGGCGAGCTCGAGGCGCGAGCGCTGAGGCCCCTTGAGCAGACTAAGGTGCTGGGCTTCAGCGTAGGCCTCGCTGAGGGAGAGGAGCTTTCGTTGCCGGCGTCCGTCGCCCTTTATCTCTGGTCGGCGGGACTAATTGAGCTGGAGGGGGGTGAAGTGGTTGTCCGCAGGAATACCGGGTGGTGGCCCGTACAAGGCTGCAATTGGGAGCCATGAAGTGGTGAGCACGGAGAGCCTCAGGGCCCTGAGAAAGGTCAGGGCCGCTTACTGCTCGGACGACCCAGAGATCTGTAGGACATTCCTAGGCGTAATCAACGAGGCCAGCAGGCTCATAGCTAAGGCCAGGCTGGAGGACCTCAGCTCTAAGGACTACACTGGCGTTGACAGCGGCTTCCTGCAGGCGTTCGAGCGGCTCAGGGACCTCTACGCGGCCTACCTCTCGGCCTCCCTGATATCAAGGGGTGAGAAGGTGCTTCTGGTAGCTACAGCTGACCTCCTGACGCCTGACGGCTACCTAGTAAGGGCGGGTGAGGCATGGATGGCTGACGTGGGGGTCGCGGCCCCTCTCTATGCACTAGGGCTTGTGAGGCCTGTCCTGACCTGGCCAGAGGAGCTCGACGCTGCCCTTAAGGTATTCAACGACGTCGATCAAAAAGGCTTATAATTTTAGCCCTTGGGCTTTTTAAGGGATTTAAAAGGGGCGTGTAAGTTTTGCCTGTAGACGAGGGAAGGCCTGAAGAGGAAGAGGAGCTAACGCCCGCTGAGGCCGGGGCTGAGGGCGGAAGGCCTGTCGTGAGGATAGAGAACATAGTGGCCACGGTAATACTTGAGAACGCCCTTGACCTCAACCTGATAGAGGCCAGGATACCAGATGTTGACTATAACCCTGACCAGTTCCCAGGGCTTGTCTATAGGCTCCAGAGCCCAAGGATAACTGCCCTCGTGTTCAAGTCCGGCAAGATGGTGGTGACAGGCGCCAAGAGCGTCAAGCAGCTGGTGTGGGCCGTCAAGACTATACTGAAGAAGTTCATGACGAAGGGCATCGTTATCCAGGGGAGGCCTCAGATACAGATACAGAACATCGTGGCGTCAGCCAACCTCAATGTCATAGTGGACCTTGAGAAGGCGGCTTTCGTGTTACCTCACAGCATGTATGAGCCCGAGCAGTTCCCAGGCCTCATATACAGGATGGAGAAGCCGCGCGTCGTTCTCCTGATATTCAGCAGCGGGAAGATGGTCATAACTGGCGCGAAGAGGGAGAACGAGGTCTTTGAGGCCGTCAACAACATTTACGATATCCTCAAGGATAACGGCTGTATCAGGGGCAGTTTAGCTCCCTGACGCTCATCGGATGGTGGTTCTTTATAAGCTGAGCGTCGATGTTCTCTGTACTCGCCCACAAGGGCCTAGGTACCCTTGTTGGCTCATGGGGGCTGTTGAACCGGATGGTACGTGGACCTCAACCGCGGTAAGACCCTCGGAGTTCTGGCTCATCCCTAAGAATCGACGTAAATCCTCTACCTTATCTCGTTCCTAAGAGACCTTTCGTCTCGCTCGGCATCTCGAAGACGTTCATTTTATGGAAACTAATGCCGATGACCGGCGATAGTCACGGTGAAGGCCAAACTCTAAATCGACCAGCTACTGAACAGCTCCTTTAGGGGTGGAAGCTCCACCACTCCTATTTCCCTGTCAACTATGACAGGTACGGCCTCCTCCAGCACCGTCAGCTCCTTAGTTATAGGGGACAGGTACGTGTCAGGACTTGGCGTAACCGAGGTCCCTGTCTGGTAGAGGCTGACCGCTGGCAGCACTACAAGCTCTCCTCCGCTCTTCAGCGGCGCCCTGAGGAGGACCTGGAGCTTCACCTTGGCTCCGGCCATGTTAATCTCAAGGCTAGGGTGCTCGTGACCTATTATGACAGTCACGCCGCTTCCGAGCCCCTCAACGACCTTGTGGCCGTGAGTTAGCAGGACCCCGTTGCCTAGGTCAAGGTAGTCCTCAACGACCTCCACGCCGAAGTCCCTCAGGATCTGTGAGACAAAGGTGTCGTGATTCCCCCTGACTAGAACTATGTCCTTAAAGCCCTTAGAGATAGCGTACCTTACGAACTCGGCTATCTCGACCTTCTCCCCTTTGGTCAGCTTCTCGAAGACGTGCTTCAGGTCACCGTTCACTATGATCCTACTGAGGCCTAGCTTAGAGGCCTCATCAATTATGAGCTTAGCCCTCCTCAGCTGAAGCCTTGGCAGGTACACGCCCTGGGAGGCCATGGAGTCCTCGTAGCCCAGGTGGACATCACTGATTACGAGGGATGAGGAGAGCTCATGGACCAGCGCCGGGCTCCTACCTAGCAGCTTCAGGTCCCTCAGCTGTACTGACATCCCGCGCTGGGGGCGCCCCCAAGGCTATTGAAGCTATGTTAATAAAAGATAACCCTCAAGGAGCCCGTTAAAAGCCTCAGGCGGACCCCATAGGAGGGCTGGGCTCGTGGACGAGAGGCCGCGGCTGACGGTAGTGGTGCCTACCTATAACGAGGCTGATAACGTCCGCCCCCTCTACGAAAGGCTGACAAAGGCCCTTAACGGGTTTGACTACGAGGTCCTGTTCATCGATGACAATAGCCCTGACGGTACAGCTGACATAATCAGGGAACTGGCCAAGGGGGACGAGAGGGTCAGGCTCATGGTCAGGGTGGGCAGGAGGGGGCTGGGCACAGCCATAGTTGATGGCCTAAGGGCCGCGAGGGGGGTCTACGCGGTCGTTATGGACGCTGACCTCCAGCACCCCCCTGAGGTGCTCCCCTCCATGTTGAAGGCGGCAGAGGAGACGGGGGCCGACATAGTTATAGCGAGCAGGTACATAAAGGGGGGAGGCACGGAGGGCTGGAGCGCCGTAAGGAGGCTAATAAGCTGGGGGGCCACGGCGATAGCCCGGCTCCTGGTGCCCGAGGTGAGGAGGACCAGCGACCCAATGTCAGGCTTCTTCCTGATAAGGAAGGACAGGGTGAGCCTTGAGGGGGCTAACCCAACTGGCTACAAGGCCCTGCTGGAGATCCTCTACAGGAACCCGCAGGCCAAGGTTGTTGACATACCTTACGTGTTCAGGAGGAGGGAGAGGGGGAAGAGCAAGCTCGGCCTCGAGACGATGGTTGAGTACCTCTGGCACGTGATAACGGTCTCCAGGCCCGTGAAGTTCGCGGTAGTCGGCGCCATAGGCACCGGGGTGAACGAGGGCGTGGCAGCGCTCATTATGTATCTCCTGGGTAACTACACGGCGGCCTTCGTGGGGGGCATAGAGGTCAGCATAATGAGCAACTTCGTCCTGAACGACCTCTGGACCTTCAGGGACAGGAGGTCAGGCATGTGGTACCACAGGCTCCTCAGGTACCACGCTATGGTGGCCCCCGCTGGGCTCACAATATTCTTCGTGGCTGAGATTCTGGCCAGGATGTTCAAGGTCTACGCGCTGCTGGCGCTCTTCATAGGCATATTGGCGGGCTTCATAGTCAACTACACCCTCTCCTCGAGGAACGTCTGGAAGGTCCTCAAGCAGTCATGGTGATAGGCGAGACTTACCGCGCTGCTGGCGCGACGGCCATACGCTCGAGGCAGGCCTATGGGGGTAGGAACTTCACCATAAGTTCACGATAAGTTCGCCATGAGTTCAATGAGGCTCCCAAGCGCCTATACTACTGGTCAGAAGTGGGGGCTCTTAGAGGCCGTTCAGACAGTGCCTCCCGCCCCTTAAGGGGCGGGATCGGTATTCCCCAGCCCTGGCCCCTTTAACCTTATGTAACGTAAGGTAGGCT
>JAPWTO010000053.1:0-3783 GCA_028276005.1 Acidilobus sp. | reverse complement strand
TCCCATTCTGACCCCTAATTATCCTGATAGGCCATAGAGACCTGGTGCACAGGGTGACCAGCTACGTCCACCTGCTCAGCAAGGAGGCCAGGAGGAAGATCATCGAGGTCCTAGCCTCCTCAAGGGGCGTCAGGAGGCTGGCTGACGAGCTTGGGGTGACGCCGGCCGCCGTGAGCAAGTACCTCAGGGGGCTTACGCACCCCTCGGACAGGGTTGTCGAGAAGGCCATAGGGGCGGCGACGCCTGAGGAGGCCCTTGAGATATCGAAGATAGTGGCCGAGGTCCTCCTCGAGGGCGTAGATGACTACGTAAGGTGGTCCATTGAGAAGGGAGTCATGGACGTCAGGGTCTACAGCAGGCTCTCCGAGATAGCGGCGAGGGCTGGCCTGGCAAGCCTCTCCTCTAGGAGGGCTGCTGAGCTGGCCGACGTCAAGGTCTAGCTCTCAGGCATCCTGTACCTGTACCTGAGGCCCAGTATCTTGAAGTCCTCGGAGGCCTCCACCAGCCAGCCGGCGAGTATAGAGGTGAGGGCCTCGAGGGCGGCCTCCTGGTCAACCCCCAGGGCCTCAGAGGCGAGGGAGGCGTCAACCCTCTCCCTGAACCTCACCCTGAGGGCGTCCATTAGCTCAAGCAGGGTCATGGAGGGGGTTGACCTGACGAGCCTCCTGAGGAAATCGAAGTCGTCCTCGGTGAGCATGGCCCTCTCGAGCAGGTCCTCCCGGCCCCTCCTCCTCAGCAGCTCCCAGTACCTGTAGAGGGGCTCGTAGTAGTTGACGAGCTCACCTGTGGCGAAGGGCGGCAGCCTCAGGCCAGGTCCCTAGCCCTTACGGTGAGGGACGCCTAAATCCTGAGGGGGCCCTTGGGAGGCTCAAGCACGAGCAGCGTGGGCTCCTGGGGCAGGGAGGCCGCGTCAACAGTTACGCTGCTTGAGCTGACTCTCTCAACCCTCCCCCTCCAGGCCTCCAAGAACCTGTCAAGGGGGTCGAGGGGGACGTTAGAGCCGGGCACCCAGTAGTGGGCCGGCAGGACTAGCCTTGCCCCAAGCCTCGTTGCCCAGCGGACTGCCTCCTCCTGGCTGACGGTGGTCACGTCGCCAGCTGGCACTATGGCTACGTCGGCCCTGCCCACCCTTTCCGCGGAGTCGCTGGGCTCCCCCACGTCGCTCAGGTGAGCTAAGGTGAGCCCCTCCGCCTCAACTACGTAGGCTACCGCGAGGCCAAACAGGGAGCCGCCCTTGTCGTCGTGGCCCAGCCTCACACCCCTGACCCTCAGCCCCCCTAGGCTAAGCTCGCCCTCCCTCCACCTCACTACCCTTGTCCTGGGGCCGGAGGCCAGCTCCACAGCGTTATGGTCGTAGTGGTCGTGGCTTACCAGGACCAGGTCGGCCTGGGCCCTGCACCTGGGCAGGCCGAGGGAGTCGCCGTCGTGGGGGTCCATCGCTACCCTGAGACCCCCCACCTCGACTATGAAGTAGGAGTGGCCGCACCAGGTGATCCTCAAGCGCTCACCGGCCTTCAAGGGGTAGGCCGGCTTAAGGCCTCTCGCGTATTAACCTGTTGGCGGCCCTATGCAACTTGCCTGTGGTGACCTGGCCAATGAGTATAAAAGGCCCCCACCGCCTATCTTTCCACTAGAGTGGTCCCATGAGGTCGAGGAGGTCCATATCCGATATAGTCGCTGTGGTGCTGCTTATAGTAATAGCGATAGCGGCGGCCGTGATCATCTACATGTGGCTGAGCGGGCTCATAGGGTCTGTGCACACGAGCACCTCTGCCACGCAGGTCAAGCTTGAGATAACTGGGGCCAGCGTGAAGAACATCTCGAAGAATTCGACGTCGCCGACGACATACAACGTTACCGTGACTGTCTACAACCCGCCCGACAGCCCCTCAACCTCTATAACGGTGGGCGAGCTTGAGTTCACCAACGGCACAATGATATGCAGCAATACCAGCCTTTCTTCGTTATTAACAACAACCATAACCCCTAGCGGCTCTGCTACCATTTCCTTCGAGTGCTCAGGCTCTGCCGCGTCGGCAGGGACGCCCGTAGAGGTGGTCCTGGTAACCACCCAGGGCGTACAGGTCTCATACACTACGAGTGTATCTTAGCCGTCGCCTGACAAGGCTGACAGGCCTTAAACGGTCTAAGACCCTTAAACCCCTAATCCTTTTTTGAAAACATAGACAGGTATTAACCTGTTGGCGGCCCTATGCAACTTGCCTGTGGTGACCTGGCCAATGAGTATAAAAGGCCCCCACCGCCTATCTTTCCACTAGAGTGGTCCCATGAGGTCGAGGAGGTCCATATCCGATATAGTCGCTGTGGTGCTGCTTATAGTAATAGCGATAGCGGCGGCCGTGATCATCTACATGTGGCTGAGCGGGCTCATAGGGTCTGTGCACACGAGCACCTCTGCCACGCAGGTCAAGCTTGAGATAACTGGGGCCAGCGTGAAGAACATCTCGAAGAATTCGACGTCGCCGACGACATACAACGTTACCGTGACTGTCTACAACCCGCCCGACAGCCCCTCAACCTCTATAACGGTGGGCGAGCTTGAGTTCACCAACGGCACAATGATATGCAGCAATACCAGCCTTTCTTCGTTATTAACAACAACCATAACCCCTAGCGGCTCTGCTACCATTTCCTTCGAGTGCTCAGGCTCTGCCGCGTCGGCAGGGACGCCCGTAGAGGTGGTCCTGGTAACCACCCAGGGCGTACAGGTCTCATACACTACGAGTGTATCTTAGCCGTCGCCTGACAAGGCTGACAGGCCTTAAACGGTCTAAGACCCTTAAACCCCTAATCCTTTTTTGAAAACATAGACAGGCCTTGGATGAGAAGGAACTAGAGCTAAGGCTGAAAGCCCTTGAGGACCTTCAGAGGAGGATACTGGCCTGTAACCTCTGCCCAAGGCTGAGGGAGTTCGACGTAAGGGTTGGCCTGAACCCGCCCAGGAGGTTCAGGGGCCAGGCCTACTGGTCAAGGCCTGTGCCGAGCCTCGGCGACCCACTAGCCCCAATAGTCATCGTAGGCATGGCCCCGGCCCCCCACGGAGGCAACAGGACGGGGAGGATGTTCACTGGCGACCAGTCCGGCAACAACTTCTTCAGGGCCCTCTACGAGGCCGGCCTGGCCAATAGGCCCGTCAGCGTCAGCAGGGACGACGGCCTCAGGGTCTGCAACGTCTACATAACTGCTGTCCTACACTGCGCCCCTCCTGACAACAGGCCCCTGCCCCAGGAGGTGGCCAACTGCTCAAGGTACCTAGAGGAGGAGGTGAGGCTGCTGCCCAACGCAAGGGTCTTCGTGGCCCTCGGCAGGCTGGCCTTCGACGTCCTGACCAGGACGCTCGGTGTGAGGTGCGAGTTCAGGCACGGCCTCGAGTGCGGGCTCCCCGACGGGAGGTGGCTGTTAGCGAGCTACCACCCGAGCCCAAGGAACGTCAACACCGGGACCCTGACCATAGAGGGCCTCAGGGGGGTCTTTGAGAGGGCCAAGGAGCTGGCGGGCGTCAGCGGTGGCTGCCGGTGAGGGAGGAGCCAGCTGAGGTGGTCCCTGGCCTCTACGCCGGGCCCGGATGCGTCGACCTTGAGGAGTGGGGAGTTGACGTAAGCCTCATAGTGACGCTCGACCCGACGTGCCCAGCTGAGCACCCGAGGGCCAGGAGGGTCGTCTACCCAGTGAGGGACATGGAGGTTGAGCCCGTGAGGAACGTGGCCATGGCCATGGCCTCCATAGCCAGGGAGCTCGAGAGGGGAGGGAAGGTATACGTTC
>JAPWTO010000051.1:0-4419 GCA_028276005.1 Acidilobus sp. | reverse complement strand
TAAGGTTACAAGGTCCCTGGTCAACAGGGGCCAGGAGTCGTCCTCAGGCCTCCACGTTATTATCTCCTGAAGCTCTACGTCGTCCAGCTCAGGGTTGTACCTCACGCTTTCGTGGACCCTGACGACCCTCCTCACGACCTTGTCCCCTCTTTCAACCCTAAGTATGTTCACGAAGAGCCTGACCGCCGCTATGAGGCTGGCCGGGACGCTCATGGGTGGGGACTTAAGCCTCCTGACCAACACATCCGCAGACTCGGCGTGAACCGTCGTGAGGCCGCCGTGACCTGTAGCCAGGGCCTGGAAGAAGCTGTAGGCCTCCCTGGACCTTATCTCGCCTATAATTATCACGTCTGGTCTCTGCCTGAGCGCCGCCTCCACCTGGGCCTGAAGGGTGACGCTCTGGACCTTCTCGTCTGTGGAGAGCCTCGTCACCATGGCCCCCCAGTTCTCATGGAACGGCAGGTGAAGCTCTGGCGTGTCCTCCGCTGTGACTATCTTGAACTCGGTAGGAATGAACATGGTTACAGCGTTAAGCAGCGTGGTCTTCCCGCTTCCCGTAGGCCCATATATTATGATGCCCTGCTTCATTTCAACGGCCATCCATAGCAACGCCGCCACCAGAGGGTCAAGGACCCTCGTCTTCAGCAGCTCTATGATTGTGAAGGGCTCGGACCTGAACTTCCTTATGGTGAACTGGGGTCCATGCCTTGAAGCCGTGTCAAGGACTATGTTAACCCTGTACCCCTCGGGCTTCAGCACGCCCTCAACGATCGGAGTCGCGACCGATGGCTCCTTGCCCCCCTTGACGCCAAGCTTGGAGACCAGAGACTTGAGGTATTCTGGGTCGCTTATGACAATATTTGTGGTGAGCCATTCATACTTAGTATGATATATGAAAACGGGTATGCCTATGCCGTTACAGGATATGTCCTCTATGTAGGGGTCCCTGATAAGCGGGTCTATAGCACCATACCCCACGAGCTCCTTGGCTGCGTGATAGGCCACCGCTGAGGCCGCCTCATTGACCTTGGCCTCAAGGTCTGAAGGGGTCTTCCTGAAGACCCCTCCCTTAACCTTAGACCTCACTATTGTTCGGGCTATAGGGAACAGAAGCTCATAGGCGCTCTCCACGGTCGCAGCTGCGTTGACCTTTTCCAGCAGGAGCGCGTCCTTCGACACAAGGCTCAGGAGCTCCGTAAGGGAGTCCTGCCTGACCCTCGTGTCGAGCTTAGGCTCTATAACGTTATAGTACCGTCTTCCATCGGGGTCCTCTACGATCATCGCCTCAACCAACGGCCTGCCAAGCAGCATATATCTCTCAAGGACCTTGACGCCTTGTTGTATCTCAGCCTGGGCCTCCGTGCCTCTTCCCCTCTACCGAAACACCTAAGTACAGTTAACCGTTAAAGGCCTAATATCAACTTGCCTCCCCGATGGACCTCAAAGGCCTTGTTCGCGTTAACGCTCGCGTGGCTTAATCTAAGCCCTAGGTATTACTACTACTCTGCTGCCCACTGAGGACCATGAGGCCGTAGAGCACAAGGGCGCCCTCAGCGACTGCGCCAGCCCTTGACATGAGCCCCCTTATGTAGACGGGCTTCCCCAGCGAGAGCTCCTGAGGTGAGAAGGGGGCGTCCGAGCCATTGAACACTACCATGACCCTGCCCTTGAGCCTCCCCAGGTCGTCAAGGCTCAGCTGCTCTGAGGCGTTCTCCCTGTCTATGAGCAACACGCTGTCAGGCGCGTAGGCCTCTACGGCGTCCTTAAGCTCAGGCAGCACCACGAAACCCCTCCTCTCCTTAAGGAGCAGCCTGAAGACCTCAGGGACCCCCGACTGGGCCGCCGCCCCGTAGACCTTGGTGGCTATCAGCGTGGGCAGGCCTAGGCTGACTACTACCCTCGCCGTGTCCACAAGCCTCTGGACGCTTGAGACGTTATGTATGACGGGCAATACGTCGTTCCTCAAGCCCTTCCCCCTAAAGCTCGTAACTGAGGTCGCCTGGGATCCTCGGTGTTGACCCAGCAATATCGGCTATAGGCATCTCAAGGCCCTCTGCCAAGGTCTCGAGCGCGCTGAGAGCCTCCTCGACCCCCTTGGCCTGAAGCGAGACCTGTCTCCTTGAGCCCTTATCATATACTGCTACGGTGACCGCTGACCTCTCTATCTCGCGTGCCCCTATGTAAACTATGACGGCTGGCTTAGGCCCTGTCTCAAGCAGCCTGACGTCACCTGACAGGGAGGTCCTGGTGGTCTCCATGTAGCCTGACCTGAAGCCCCTTGATATGAGCCCTACGTGGAGGGCCCTGGCGAACTCCACAACCTTCTGGTCGAGCTCCTCGCCGGCCCTTATGCCGAGGACCGCGAACTGGAGGGGAGCTAGGGCGAAGGGCAGCCTCCCCCTGTAGTTCTCAAGGTATGCGCCCAGGAACCTCTCAATGGAGCCCAGGAGGGCCCTGTGTATCATGAACACGTTGATGTCGCCGTAGAGCTCCCTGACTACGTCATATACCTTGAACCTCCTCGGTAGGTTAAAGTCGAACTGTATGGTGCCTAGCTGCCAGTCCTTTGCGGCCGGCCCTGAGCCAAGCCTAACTATTACGTCTATCTTAGGGCCGTAGAAGGCCGCCTCGCCTTCTGCCGCCTGGTACTCGAAGCCGTACCTCTTCGCTATGCCCTCGGCGGCGCTCCTGAGGAACTCCTCAGCGCTCTCCCACTCATCCCTGGTACCCATGAAGTCGGTGCCTATCTTGCCCTTGTCTGAGAGGCTCAGCCTGAGCCTTATAGTGTCAGGCGTAAGGTCTATGTTAAAGACCCTTGAGTAGATGGTCATCATGTCGTCGAAGACAGAGGATATCACCTGTAAGGCGTCCTTCTCCGGCGTAACTATGTGAGCGTCGTCCTGCGTGAAGGCCCTAGCCCTCAGAAGGCCGTAGACGCTCCCGCTGGGCTCAAGCCTGTGAACCCTGCCCACCTCGAATATCTTGAATGGGAGCTTCACCTTGTTCCTGTGCCTGCCCAGCTCGCTCATGAATATCAGTACGTGGAAGGGGCAGTTCATGGGCTTTATCGCGTACTCCCTGTCCTCAAGCTTGAAGACGTACATATTCTGCCTGTAATATCCCATGTGTCCTGAGACCTCGAAGAGATCGCCCCCGCTGATCAGGGGGGTCTCAGCTATGTAGTACCCCCTCCGCGCGTGGAAGTTTATGAGCACCTGGGACAGGGCCGCCCTGAAGTAGCCTCCCCCTATGCTGAACAGCGGTATGCCCTGACCTAGGAGGGAGCCCACCTCCTTGTTGAGGCCTGGCAACGTTGACTCAGGCTTCACGACCAGGTCAAGCTCCTGGGCGAAGTCCATGTGGTCTTTCTCTTGGCTCAAGGTGCCCATCGGGTCTGTGACCCTTGTGAAGAGTTAATAAGCTAACTAATCAGGACCTCTCAGCCTTAGCTATAGTCAGAAGTAACACAAAGCCCAGCGGGCCTAGGAGCGCAGCGGAGCCCCGCAGAAGCCCGTCCAGGTACCCCCTTGCCGTCAGCGAGGCTATCACAGCCGCCCCGAGCGAGAGCGCCGCGTAAGTCCACTGACCCACGTAAGTTGGAGAGACAAGGGGGAGCCTGACAAGCCATGCCATGTAAGTCGTAAGCGAGGCTGAGGCCAAGGCTGCCGCGTTGGGGGCGCTTAAGGTTAAGTTGACGTTAACGTGAGGGCCCGCGAGAACTCGTGACCTAAGGCCCGCTAGGAGATATGTAAATATTGCGGCTAAGGAGGCCGTGAGGGCCGAGGCGTAAGCCAGGACCTCTGCGGGCCCAGGACCCATTAATGAGAGAGGGCTAAGAGCTATTGCGAGGCCTATAGAAAGGGATCCTGAGATCGCTACCGAGGCGGCTGCCAGGAGCGCTGAGAACGCCAGAACTACCAGGTAAAACATCAGGGAGCTCAGGGTCATTGAGAGCTCGCCAGGCCTATAGGCCTTCATGCCCAGGGCCTCGGCGACCACAGCCAAGGCTATAACAGCCGCCACCTTCGCCCACGTCCCGGGCCGTCGAGCCTGCAACCCCTTTCCGTAAAGCCAATAATCCGGCCGACCTTTTTTGCTGGCAAGGGCCCTGGCCGCTTTGGAGCTCAAGCCGAGGATTGAGGAGACTAGGTGGGACCCCAGCAAGGAGCTCGAGCTGCTGAAGCTGTGGGACGAGGAGAAGAGCTCCGCTAAGCCTGATGAGTGGAGAGGTAAGGAGGTTTTCGTTATTGACACGCCGCCCCCCTACGCCAGCGGCAAGTGGCACGTGGGAGGTGCCGCCCACTACGCCCAGATAGACATGATAGCCAGGTACTTCAGGCTCAAGGGCTACTACGTGCTAGCTCCCTTCTATGCGGACAGGAACGGCTTACCTGTTGAGGTGCAGGTCGAGAAGACCTA
>JAPWTO010000050.1:0-4555 GCA_028276005.1 Acidilobus sp. | reverse complement strand
ACAACGGCTACTACCTGGCAGGCCCTGGTTACAACCTGGTGACAGGCCTGGGGTCGCCTAACGCCGGCGAGCTGGCCTACGCGATACAGACGATCCTTGAGACCTCAAAGATGTTGTCCATCAGCGTTACCACCTACCAGCCGGGGTCCCAGTTCGCGTGGTACATATATAACACGACGTTTGAGGTAGAGGCCTACATGACCTTCCCCAACGGCTCAACCGTCAAGTCGGGCAGCTTCAACGCGTACATATTCACGACCCAGGGCCTCCTCGAGGAGGTGCCGCTGAGCTTCAACGAGACCAGCGGGATCTGGGAGGCCAGCGTCTACGTTAAGCCTGGCTCGCCGCCGAACGTCTGGACAATACTTGTTAACGGGACCTCAGGGGCTTACTCAGGCGCTGGCGCCACTGACGTCTACATAGGGGTCGGCATCAACATAGTCTCTCCAATACCCTACCCGTACGCGATGCCGATACCTGTCAACTGGCCCTTCACAGTGTCAGTCTACGCTATGTACCCCAACGGGACCCCTGTGACAGCGGAGAGCCTAGAGGCGGTGTTCTACGGGCCTGGCGGCGCTACGTTCGAAGCCACGCTGCTTCCTACGTCAACCCCTGGAGTCTATAACGGTACTGCGACCTTGCTGTACCCAATGCCGCAGGGCACTTACATAATGTACGTCTACTACGCAGGGCCCAGTGGCCAGGTCGAGGGCGAGGCCTATGAGTATGTCTACTTCGGCGAGGCCGTATTAGTTGGCTATGTCCTGACGCCGCTTAACGACGGCATGCCCTCGGTGAGCGCTGGCCAGACCCTTACGTTCCTGGCCCAGGTTGTTAACCCATGGGGCCTTGGCTCCTTCACGAGCCAGGTCATGGTCGACATATACAACCTGAGCGGCTACCTCGTGGCCCAGGTGCCTCTCCAGCCTGCCCCCTACCCGCTCCTCGGCTTCCAGATAGGCTTCTTCACGGTGCCGCCAAACATGCCGCCAGGCTGGTATAACGCCGTCTTCGTGACTACGGAGAACACCAGCACCGGCCCGCTCTTCGGCTACCTAAACCAGTCCTTCTACGTGGCCCCGGCCAGCGTCCAGGCGCCGCTGGTTGCAATACCCAGCTTCGCCTTTGAGAACCAGTGGATTCAGATAAAGGCCTACATACTCTACCCCAACGGGACTCCTGTGACGAGCGGTGAGTTCGTCGCCACCCTCCTGCCGGCCCAGGACATGTATAACCTGCTCTTCCTGAGCTTTGAGACGGGTGTCCCGCTGCAGTACAGCGCTACGCTGGGCGCATGGGTAGGCTACGTCCAAGTGCCCTCTATAGTTAGCCCAAGCGTCTACTTGGGCGAGGGCGTCTACAGCCTGGCAGGGCCATGGGATGTTGTAGTAGCTGGCGTGACCCCCACAGGACTCAACCTGTACCCGTCGGTCTGGCCCATCTATGTTGAGCCCTTCACTTACATGGACCCGACGACTCTGACGGCCTCTAACGTGAGCGCTCTGTCTTCCGTCACAGGGTCAGGCGGCGTGCTTTACAACGTCTACTTCCCGAGCCTCAGGCTGATAGGGGTCAACGTGACCCTTGTAAATAGCGAGGTGGGCCAGCTGACCGCCATTAACTCGCATGTGAGCTTAGTTAACTGCAACGTGAGCACCATCAACGCTGTGGGCTCCACGGTCGCCCTCAACGGCGGGGTGGTCGAGGGCGGGACCGTTGGCATAAACGCCGTTGATTCAAATGTGATAGTCAAAGGGGCGGAGTTCGTGGACCTGGGCTACGCCTTCTCGGTCTCGCACGCCTCGCTAAGCGTTGAGGGCGCAACTTACATCAACGTAGGCGACATAGCTACTGACGGGGCCAGCGCCCTGGAGCAAGAGGTCGCCTCGGGCGTCTCAGAGGCTGTTTCGCAGCTGCTCTCTGTGACGCCGCAGTCACTGACCCCAAGGCCCCTTGTGACCCAGCTGCCCTCTGCGCCAGCAGCCATAGAGCAGCCCTCGCAGCCGCTCACGACCCTGCCCTCCAGTGCCAACACTGCTGGTGTCGCCCTCTGGTTGGCCTTAACGGCCTCAGCAGTCGCGTCAGCCTCCATAGTATTAGCCCTGCTTAGGCCGAGGAGGGGGTGAAAGGTCCCTTGAGCCCTAAGCTCGTAGGTCTTGTTTTTGTCATCCTGCTCGCGGCGGCCTGGGCCCCAGCGGCCTTAGCTGCCCAGGCTCAGCCGCCCGCGGGGCCTCTCCCTGTGAGACCTCTGCCTAACTTGACACTCTCGCCGGCCCTCTACTACGCTGCGCTCGGACAGGACGGGTACTACTCGTTCCAGGCCTTCAGGTACGTGCCCCCTAACGAGACTCCTAGGGTGATATGGATAGCCAAGGACGTGATGTTCAACAACACGGGCTTACCCTATAACGCTACAGTTTACGTGCCTCCAGGCAACTACAGCCTGATACTTCTCAACCTCTCGATAAGGGAGGCCGGCGGGCCCCAGTACGACAGGATAGTTGAGGTCTTCGTCAACGGGACCCCCTTGCTCTGGGGCTCAACCCAGGAGATACTGAACTCGACAACCGCTGTCGACGTGACCTTCTTTGAGAACCTCCTCAGGGGCCCTGTCAGGTTCCAGCTGCTCCTGCCCAACTACTACGCGCCTAGTATACACATAACTGGCTACTATGAGGCTAACCTGACGCTCCTGCTCTACAACGGGACGCCGCCAGCCGGGCTGCCAAACGTCTTCATACCGCTGTTCGTCAACAAGGTCGGCTACTCAACAGTCTCCCTCAACGCCTACGAAGACTACGCTGAACAGCAGGTGACGATACCTAATGGGACCTACAGGGCGTGGCTTGTACTTTACACCAAGGGGAACGCCTACGATGAGTTCTGGTATACCAACATGCCCGCCGTGAGGTACGTCATGGTTTACTACAATGGTCTCCTGGCCGGCATCGTGAACCCGTTTGAGACCATCTACACGGGCGGCATAGACCTGTTCTGGTGGAGGCCTGTGACCTCAGTAAACACCCTCTCGTTCCACATGCCTGACGTAGTTGACCTGACGCCGCTCATGGCCTATGGCCTTAACGCCACCATAGCGATAAGCGTGGCCGACCTGTTGGAGTCAGCCCAGACGATGGGCGTCCCAGGCGGTGCCTTTAACTGGGGCATTGGCGGCTTCCTCGCCCTCTGGGTCAATGAGAGCAATCCAATGGTAGGGGCCACCGCGCTCAGGGCCAAGGCAACCTATCACGATACGGGACCCCTCCTACTCAACTACGGCTACGCTGGCCTCTACTTTGACGAAGGCGCCAGCTACCTCATAAACTACACCTCAGAGCTCTACTTTGAGCACGGCCAGGAGCTAGTCAGCACTGTCGAGTCCGGCAAGACCCTCGTGAGGCAGGCCTACAACTACGCCGGGACGTACGCTTATAACTACCTTGACGAGCTGTTCAGCGTAAGTTCATGGGCTGAGGGATATGAACCTTACACGCTGTTGATCACGGCTAACTGGCCCGTGACCCTCTACTACGACTTCGTCGCCGTGCCCATAACCCCGCCTACAACATATCCGTATAACGCCACCTTTGCCCAGAACGGCAGCATATACCTGGCCCCGTCCTATAGCATAAGCTACGCGTGGCAGGGCTACAACTTCACTGAGAGCATGAGCTACGACCTGAGCGCCGTCGGGGGCTTCTCGGGCATACTCGAGTCCATAAACCCCACAGGGGCCGTCGTACTTGGCCTCACGTCAAACAACGCAGTCACGCAGAAGTCGCTCATCGCGGAGGTCCTGGTGAACGGGCGCGGCTTCGCTGAGAACGTCTACCTTGAGGGGCTGCAGAACAGCACCACAAACACCGCTGGCTACCTGATAGCCGACCAGTTCAGCTACCAGCTCATCAATGGCGGCCTGCCAGGGGCCTCCTCCGGCCCCGCCCAGAGCAGCTCACCGAGTATCAGCCCAGCAAGCTCGGACAGCCCTTACCATATATCAGACCACAAAGGCCTAGCCAGCTCGCGCTGGCCATCATCACTGCTCCTGGCAAGGTCTGGGCTTCTCAATAGGGTTCTGAGGGTGCTTTAACTTAAATTTTATTTATTATTTTTCTAAATAATTCTCCTATCTCCCACACCTTTACTGTCTCATGTTCCTTAGGCCTGGGTACCGTCGCAAGGTAGACTCCATAGGGGTCGAACCCCGAGCCCTGTTGAAGCGGGTGGCCATAGGGCGAGAACAGTATAAAGCTGTCAGCTGCGTTAACGAGGTCCCTGACGAGCTTATCGATGGCCTTGTAGGCGGAACAGACGTCGTAGGACCTCAGCCTCTCAAGCGCCGTGAGGCCCACTATGGCCGGGCCCTCCTCAAGGGCCTCAAGGGCTGCCTCCCTGACGGAGTCTATCTCGGCCTCAAGGCCTGTAGATTGGTCCATCCTTATCCTGACAAGGCCTGCCGTCGGGTCCGTGAGGGGCACATTTATGAGGACCCCCCTGACCTCCTCAAGTATGGGCAGCGAGGGGACCTCCTGCAGGAAGCCTGTCAGCCTGA
>JAPWTO010000049.1:0-4577 GCA_028276005.1 Acidilobus sp. | reverse complement strand
ACGTGTATCACCGTGTAGGCCCCCACCCTCTCGACCATCGTCACCTTGCCCGAGAGCTGGCCCTGCCCGACCCTGGCGTCCTCAGGCCTGAAGCCGGCCACCACCTCCACCCCCTCTGAAACCAGCTTCGAGTAGGCCTCGGGCACCTCGACCTTCAGGTTCCCCTGCTTGGCCACCACGTAGCCTCCCTGGACCCTGGCCTCGAACAGGTTCATGGGAGGGTTGCCAGTGAACGAGGCAACCCATGAGTTCCTGGGCCTCCTGTAGACCTCTACGGGGTCACCGTAGTCCTGTATGACGCCGTCGTGAAGTATCGCCAGCTTGGTGGCCAGGGACAGGGCCTCGACCTGGTCGTGGGTCACGTAAATTATGGTGGTCCCAAGGTCCCTGTGAAGCTGCTTCAGCTCCTCCCTCGCGAAGACCCTCACCTGGGCGTCAAGGTTGGCCATGGGCTCGTCCATGAGGATTACGTCGGCCCCCTTGACTAGGGCCTTGGCTATGGCCACCCTCTGCCTCTGCCCCCCGCTCAGCTGGCCGGGCTTCTTGTAAAGCACGTCGTCGATCCTCAGCAGCTTGGCGACCTGCCTGACCTTGGCGTCTATCTCCTGTTTAGGCCTGTGCTGGAGCCTCAGGGGGAACGCTATGTTATCGTAGACCGTCATGAAGGGGTATATGGCGTAGCTCTGGAAGACCATGGCCACGTTCCTGTCCTTGGGGGACACGTCGTCAACCAGCTCCCCCCTCAGGTACACGTGGCCCCTGTCCTGCCTCAGCAGCCCAGCTATGACCCTCAGAAGCGTAGTCTTTCCCTCGCCCGAGGGGCCCAGCACGACCACCAGCTCGCCCTTGTCCACTGAAAAGTTGACGCCCCTCAGCGGCGTCACGGAGCCGGCCTTCGTCCGGTAGGTCTTCCAGACGTCAACAAGTTTGACGTACTCCATGGCCCTCACCTGACCCTGGAGGGCTCAAGTTAATATCACTTGATGCCCGCCAGGCTGCTGTAGGCCCTTGTCATCATCCTCTGGGAGACCAGGAACAGGGCCATGAGCGGTATCCCCATAAGCACGGCGCCCGCCGCGAATATGTTATAGGCGGGGGCCGAGGCGTAGTTGTAGAGGCCTGCCAGGTACCAGAGGCCGAGCATAGCGGTCCAGGCGTTGCTGTTGCTCCCTATGAAGGCGTAGGCAGTTGCGTAGTCCATGTAGGCGCCCAGGAAGCCCAGGAGGGCTGTGAGGGCCACGACCGGGAGCGCTAACCTGAACACTATCCTCATGAAGGCCCCGAACCTTGAGAGGCCGTCTATCATGGCCGCCTCCTCGTAGTCAGGCGGTATGGCGTCTATCGACAGCTTCGCCAGGAACGCGGCGAAGACGGCCGTGCCAGGGGTGTAAGCGAGGACCAGGCCAGCGTAGTTGAGCAGGTGGAACCTGGCGAAGAGCAGGTAGAGGGGCACCGTGGTGGCGGTCACGGGAAGGAACGTTATTACGTAGACGAAGACGGCGAGGCTCTTCTTGGCCGGCATGTCAAGCCTTGAGAGGGCGTAGCCGGCCAGCATGGCCAGGGCGACGCTGAAGAGGGCCGTGGCAGCGGCCAGCTCTATGCTGTGCAGGACCCACAGCGGGAAGTTGGGCACCCTTATGCTCGGTATGAAGCGGCCCGTCAGCAGCTTCTCATAGGCCTCAAGGGTTATGTGCTTAGGTATGAGGGCCGATATAGTCAGCGAGACCAGGGTGCCGACGTTGCTGAATGACGTCATTATTACATAGTAAAGGGGCAGCACGGACCACGCTGCCATAACTATGAGGACTATGTACGAGATCGCCAGCCTCAGGGCCTTGAGGGCTATGCGCTTGGCCCTCCTGCTGGGCATGCTCTCACCTCAGACCAGCCCCTCCAGGATGCCCGTGAACTTCAGCACTATCACGGCCAGGACCATGGTTATAGCCGTTGACACTATTGAGAGGGCCGACGCAAAGGCGTAGTTGTTATAGGAGAAGGCCTCCTGGTACGCGTAGACTATGAAGGTCTCTGTGGAGGCTATTGGCTTGCTCGGGATGCCGGGGCCGCCGCTCGTGAGGACGTATATCGGGTAGAAGTTGTTCCACGTGAACACGAAGCTCGTTATGAAGACGAAGGCTATGGTCTTCCCGAGCGAGGGGAGCGTTATCCTCGCGAACTTAGTCAGCGCCCCTGCCCCGTCAACGTCCGCCAGCTCGTAGAGCTCCGACGGTATGCTCTGGAGGCCCGAGTAGAAGACCGTCATGTAGTAGGGGAAGCTGAGCCAAAGGTTCGTGACTATCAGGCCGGTCCAGGCGCCCCAGACTGAGTGGACCAGGTTTACGTGGGGCAGGTGCAGGAACGGCAGCAGGTACCTGTTCATGAAGCCGTAGGGGTCGGTCCACATGCCGCTCCAGACCAGGAGGGAGATGAAGCCGGGGAACGCCCAGGGGAGTATGAGGATCGCGTAGAAGAGCGACCTGCCGTAGAGGTCCCTCTGGTTGAGTATCAGGGCCAGGGCGAAGCCCAGGGCCATCATGGGTATCAGGCTCCCCAGGGTCCAGACGACCTCGTTTATGAGGAGCGACGTCAGGTAGCCCTGCCTCAACATCATCTTGTACTGGAGGAGGCCGACGAAGCGATAGTTGAAGAGGTGAAGCAGGCCCATGTTAGTGAATGATATGTAGACAGCGTAGAGTAGGGGGTAGAGGAAGAGGAAGAGGACGGCAACTATGAGGGGAAGGAAGTAAAGAAAACCCTCGACCTTTGGGCTAAGTCGCGGCATCAGCTCCCCGCCTCAGTACCTTGAGGCAGGGAGCTCGGCCACCATTAAATTCTCTAGGGCCGCTATGGGGGCTGGATCAAGGAGGCCGTTGGCCTGGAGCTGGCTGATGAAGTAGCTCTCCATGCCCTGGGCCGCCTGGACGGCGCTCAGGTTCCTGTACGCGAGGTACCAGACGGCGTACTGGTGGAAGCTGGGCCAGTAGTAGGCCATCTGCGGTATGTTGGGGAACTTCTGGCCGTGCTGGCTCTGCTCAAGTACGCCCTTCATGACCTGGTTGAGGCAAGCTATTGTCTGGTTGGGGGCGGGCTGGGACAGCTGGCTTATGGCCTGGTTGTACGCGCTCTTGAGCGCAGGTATGTCCCTGGCGTAGTTCCACAGGTTCATCTCATGCGTGTAGTTGCTCATGAACTCTATGAAGAGCAGCGCTGCGCGGAAAGTGGCGTTCCACTGGCTCTGAGGCACCCCGTTGGCCTGTGGCGTGGTTATGACCCAGCCCGTGCTCCCTATGAGCGGCGCCGCGTAGAGGCCGGTGCTGCTGACCACTGGCAGCGGGGCGGCGCCGAGGTTGCATCCCAGGGCATTGAAGTAGGTCATGAGGTCCCACGGGCCGTCAAATATTATGGCCGCCTTGTTGGCCATGAAGAGCTGGCCCTCAACCCCTCCTGCCCCTGCGCTCGGGGCGAGGTAGTTGACCCTGAGGTTGTAGGTCAGGTTGTACCAGAACTCAAGGGCGTTGACCATAGCTGATGAGTTCAGGGCTGGGTATATCTTACCGTTGACCGTCGTGAATATCTGCCCTCCGAAGCCGGCGAACCAGGCCGCGAACCTGTAGCCCCAGTCGTCGCCGACGCCATAGGCTATGCCCCAGACGCCGGTCTTATTGACCTGCTCGGCTACCTGTATAAGCTGGTCAGTGGTGTTGGGCGGGGCTGTTACGAACTCCTTGTTGTAGAACATGACTATGTAGTTTATGTTGTCGGGCAGGCCGTAGACCGCCCCGTTGAGGGTCCAGTCCTCAACGGCCGTGGGGTTGAACTGGCTGAAGTAGCTTGGAGGCAGGTACTGGGACAGGTTGACGAGTATGCCGGCGGCGAAGAGGGCGCCGCCGGCGTCGCTGGTGTCCCTTATAACTATCGGCGCGTTGCCTGCCTGGGCCTCCTTGATGATGTCGCTAGTGCCTACTGAGGCTCCGTACTGGACCTCAACGTGTATCCATGGGTACTCCTGCTCGAAGGCGGCCAGGCTGGCGTTGAAGGCCGCGTTCTCGCTGGTGCTGTAGCTGTCAGCGACTGTTATCGTGACCACAGATGGGGTCGTGGTCGTTGTAGTTGTCGTAGTTGTGGTTTTGGTGGTCGTTGTTGTGGTCGTTATCGTCGAAGTGGTGGTCGTTGTTGTCGTGGTGGTGGTTGTGGTGGTCGGGGTTGTCGTGGTAGTAGTTGTGGGCGTTACGTGGTGCTTACTGACGTAATAGTATGCTAGGCCGCCTGCGACCGCAATTACTATTATGACAATTATTATGGCTGCAAGGGCGGCAGTTGATATAGACCTTCTAGGCCTCAACACGTACACCTCACTATAATTAAAGAAGGCCTCAGGTATAAACGGCTTTAATTCAAGTCTTTAATATTTTAAACCTGAACATAACTAGCGGAGGTCTGGAGGGCCTCCGGCCTTACCTGCCCATCCTGGCCCTCAGCCTCACGGCCGCGTCGTACGGGAACTCCCCCCTGGGCCCCACTAGGCTCCTGCCGTCCGACCCCCTGGGGACAGGGAGGCCCATGAGGGTCAGGGCCGT
>JAPWTO010000048.1:0-4659 GCA_028276005.1 Acidilobus sp. | reverse complement strand
GGAGGAACATAAGGAGGATAGTGGAGGAGGCCAAGCTCATGTCTGCCCAGCTAGCCAAGGAGGGCTAGGCCCTCTGGCTCCTCAGCATGTAGACGAGCTCTAGCAGGTGGGGCGCCAGCCTGACTATGTCACGCTTGGAGATCATGCCGATGGGCTTCATGTTCTCCCTCGATAGGACTGGCAGGTGACCAATCCCGTGGGTTCCCATGATCTCAGCGGCCTCGTGAACAGTAGCGTCGTCGGTCACGTAGTATGGATTCTTAGTCATTATCTCGCCGACAGGCACGTTCCTCGGAAGCCCCCTTGCCACTGTCTCCCGCACTATGTCGGTCTTGGTGACTATCCCTAACAGGTTATCCTGCTCGTCAACTATGACTACGGAGCCCACGTTATTATCTACCATGAGCCTCGCGACTTCGCTAACGGGTGTCGTCGGGAGCACCTTGACTAAAGGGCTCCTCATCACGTCTCTGACCAGAGCCTGTTCGGCCACGGTTCCCCCTGCCTGACAAACAGCGTTCTGGCCTTTATTCCTAAAGGTCCAGGGGTCAGGTTAATTACTTTAGGCCTCAGAGCTCCATCGCCTATTTGCTAAGGGTTTTAACTCCGCCGCGGTCGCAGGCCGTGGGAGAGATGATGAGCCTTTGCCCCGCACGATGGTGGCATCGTTATTAGGAAGGTCCCAGTACCCCTGCTTAGGCCTCATGAGCTTTACTTAGAAGGGCACGCTAAGGAGCTGGCAGAGCTAATAATGAGGAGGGGACAACTCCTTAAACCTCTAGTTGTCGAAGCGGGCAGCATGGTGCTCCTTGACGGAGCGCACAGGCTCAGGGCGTTGATGATGCTAGGGGCCTACCTAGCCCCTGTTGCGATGGTGAACTATGACGCTGTTGAGCTGAGGGGGTGGGTCAGGCTCTACGCGTACGGGCCTGAAGCCTTAGCTGACCTGAGGCAGGTGGCCGAGGTCCTTGAAGTTAAGGAGAGGCCTGGAGGTGCCTTGCTCATAAGGCTCGGTGGCGGTGACCAGGCTTATTATGACCTGCTTTCCTTTGAGCGCAGAGGAAACGAGCTACAGGGCGTGGTAGCGCCTTCTTCATTAGCTAGGCTCCACCACAGGACGCTGGTCGTCATCCCTCCACCGCCCTCCAAGGACCTGGTCCTGAGGGCGGCCCTCACCGGCAGGCTTCTGCCGCCTAGGTCTACTAGGCACATAACGGAGGCCAAGCGCCTAGTGTACAAGATCCCGCTCAGCTCACTTATGAGAAGTCCTGTGACTACATAGGCTCACGCAATTACTTTACGCAGCATGCTTCTTTAAAAACCCCAGCGGTCAAAGCCCCTGTGGCCCTGTCCTGTGCAGCAGGGCAGGGCCACGTAAAGGAAGGGAGTGTGTGAGTTGGCGGAAGGAGAGGAGGAGTCCCGCAAGGTTTCTAGCCTTCGCGGGGGAGAGGATAACGTCGACATAAAGGTTCGTGTTATAAGTGTAGAGCCCCCAAAGACTATACACACGCAGAGGGGAGACAGGACTATAAGCGAGGCCATAGTAGGCGACGAGACCGGCAGGGTTAAGCTGACTGCCTGGGGCAAACAGGCTGGGAAGCTGGAGGAAGGCCAGGCCGTAAAGCTTAGAGGCGCGTGGACAACGGTCTACAGGGGCCAGGTGCAGCTCAACATTGGAAGCCGCGGATCCATTGAGAAGATAGAGGACTCAGAGGTCCCTAAGCCTGAGGACATACCTGAGACCACCCCTAAGGCCGAGACGGCCCCAGGACAGGGAAGGGGAGGCTTCAGGAGGTCCTACGGCAGGAGGCCCAGCGGGGGCAGGAGGTACAGGCCCTCTGGCGAGGGCGAGGAAGGAGGAGAGGAGGAAGGAGAGGAGGGCTTCTAATCGGAGCCCTTTAATCGTAAAGCGTTTTTAAGTTTTAGAGGCTCTGCTTTTCAAAGCAAAGGGCCTAAAGGTTGGCGCCTATCAAGCTTTTGGGCAACACGTATGTGGAGAAAGGGTCGCCCGCTACACTTATGTTCGCACAGGAGGGCGCGGCCTACGTAATCGACCCCGGCCAAGGGGAGGACAGGCCCAGGAGGCTGACGAAGGACCTTAAGGATCTTGGGGCATCCCAGGTCATAGTCCTGCTGACCCACTACCACAGCGACCACGTGGAGGCGGTGACGGCCCTCAGCCCAGTCGAAGTTGTCGCCAGCTCCCTGGACGCCCCCATGATCGAGAGGCCTGAGCTGAGGGTCCTGCTGACATTCGACTACCCCCTCAACCCCGCGGACTCTCTCTTGCCCTACAGGGCGGTGCCCGTGAAGGTCACACAGGCATTGGCTGAAGGAGCCGACCGTTACGGCCCAATCGAGGTGCACTGGCTGCCCGGCCACACGGAGGGCCACCTGGGCTTCGCGACGCCTGACGGCGTGCTTTACGTGGGTGACGCCCTCTTCGGTGACAGGGTGCTGGAGAAGTTCGGCATCCCATATCACAAGATGCCCTGTAAAGCGCTCGAGACCCTCAGGAAGCTGGGGTCGCTCCTGGGCAAGTACGAGTACGTGGTGCCGGGCCACGGCCCGATAGTCAAAGGTAGCGAGGCAGGCCCTCTAATCGATATCAATGAGCGAAGGGTCCAGGAGTTCATCGAGGGCGTCAGGGAGTCGCTGAGGAGCCCCTCAAGCGTTGATGAAGTCCTGAGGGCTGTCTGCAGGGGCCTTAGAGCTTCGTGTACCCCTGAGAACTCCATGTTGATAGGTGCATCGGTAAAGGGCCTGATAAGGTGTCTTCGCGACGAGGGGCTTCTCGAGCCTGACCTGTCAGAGGGCGTTCTCAGGTGGAGGCTCAAGCCTAGCTAGACGCGGCCTCAGTTATGTTAGCCTCAAGCCTAACGTTGACGCTGGCCAGGGGCGCCCTGTTCACTATTACTATAGAGTACTCGCCAGGGCCGGGCAGGCTGGCGGAGGCCTTCACGTTAGTCGCGTTGGGGTAGTAGAGGAGGGTCGGGGCGCCTCCGGTCTTCTCGAGCGTCACGAGGTTTGAAGTGCTTAGGACGTATAGCGCTACGGGTCCTGACGACGTGAGCTGCACTACAAGTCTTGGCGTCGTGTAATTAGGAGGTACCGTGAAGTTAGCGATATATGAGGTCATGGGGTTCAGGCTCACAGTGGCGTTGACAACACCTTGCTGTGCAGGCCTGACACCTAAAGTGTTGTGAGGCCTAACCATGAAGACCGTGATAATTAGAACGGCGGCAGCCATTCCTATGGCTAAGAGCGTTCCCTTAAGGAGCCAACTCTTCCTGGTGTACGTCGTGTACAATTTGGCCACTTACGCCAATGGGTTCTTGCCTAAGGAAGGTTTAATGCTTATATCAGCTTCCACCCTTGATTACTCTGAAAGCCGCAATTCTCCTAGACCCCGTTGGCCCTTCGGGCTCATGAAGCTTAACTATCTCGGCCCTCAGGCCTGTCTCCTCGAGGACGTACTTAAGGTCATCTATCCAGTCGTAAAGGCCACAGGTCTCGCAATAGGTGCCATCAAAGACCACGTAGAAGGTGTCCCCCTTCCTAGTAGCTATTCGGGCCTCCGCCTCAGGGGCCCTGTACATGTTGTACTTCCTTACTGCGAGCCTGAACCTCTTGGCAACCTCGTCCATCACTGACACCTGCTTCCCACTCCCTCAAGGGCCCTTAAGGTTGACGACCTAGGGTCCTGCGACTTGGTTATGGCCGAGCCTATGATAACTATGTCGGCGCCCGCGCCAGCTACAAGCCTAACGTCCTCAGGCTTTATGCCGCCTGCCACGGCAACGGGTCCCCTGAACAGCTCCTTGGCCTTCCTTACTAGGTCAAGCGCCTGAGCCGCCGTTATCCCGAGCGCCCTCTGGACGTCTATCCCTATGTGTATCAGGAAGACGTCAGCCCCACCCCGCCTAGCCTTATTAACCCACGAGGCCAGGTCCTGGAAGCCCATGGAGTCAGCGTACACGTCAGCCCCGACGTCCTCAGCGGCCCTGGCCGCCTCCTTGATCGTCTCCTCGCTTGCAGCGAGGAGCACGCTCATGGCGTCAGCCCCTGCTCTGAAGGCCATCTGAGCCTCAAGCCCGCCAACGTCCATGGTCTTCATGTCAGCCATGACTAGGTGATGCCCGGGCAGCGCCCTCAGCAGCCTCACGCTCTTCAGGCCCTCGGACTTGATGAGGGGCGTGCCGGCCTCCATGATCAGGGACCTGCTCGCGGGGAGCAACGAGGCAAGCCCGAGCGCCTCCTCCAGCGTCGTGAAGTCAAGGGCTACCTGGAGGAGCCCGCCACACTCCAAGGCCCTGTCAACAAGCCTTCCCAACCCTGTCACCCGGTCATGTCCTCATTAACCACGTGAAGGCCCGTCGCCCTGGGCGGGGGTTCAGGATTTTAGGTATTACCCCTAGTAAAGAGGGCCTTGGGAGCGGCCCCTGGGGACGGACGCGTTAATAGCGCACATGGCCGACGTTCACTTAGGCGCCAGGAAGTACGGCGAGAGGGCCTTCTATGATGACATATTACAGGCCTTTGAGGAGTCCGTTGAGGAGATAGTCAAGGACAGGGTCAGAGCCCTTGTGATAGCCGGCGACCTGTTCGACTCTCCGCACCCAGATAACGCCACCTTGGCCTTCGCGCTGAGGAAGCTGA
>JAPWTO010000011.1:0-26170 GCA_028276005.1 Acidilobus sp. | reverse complement strand
AGAGCCTGCCCGTCCTCCCATCGTACATTACTTCCGTTCCGTCAGGCGCGTAGCCGTTCTTCAGAAGAACAACCTTAAGCGGCTCGATATCCTCCTTGAAGAACGGCGTCCCGTCAACGTACTTGGCTTCAAGGGCCCCCGCCTTCCCAGCTATCAGCTCTAGCAGCTGGCCCACGGTCATCCTTGACGGTATGGCGTGAGGGTTAATTATGGCGTCTGGCACTAAGCCCTCCTCCGTATAAGGCATATCATACTTAGGGAACAGCATGCCTATGACGCCCTTCTGGCCATGTCTGCTGGCAAACTTGTCACCGAGCTCAGGTATCCTGAGGTCCCTGACCCTCACCTTCACAAGCTTGTTCCTCTCGAGGGTCTGAGTCACAACTACCATGTCCACGACGCCCTTCTCGCCGTAGCGGAGCTGCACGCTAGTGTCCCTCCTCATCAGCGCCCCTGGAGTCATGACCCTCTCCTCACCCAGGAACCTCGGCGGGCTCTCCCGCCCTACCAGAACGTCGCCTCCGGTGACCTCAACCTCGGGCTCTATTATTCCGTCAGGCCCTAGCTTGGTGTAGTACTGATCGCCTTTGTGGTCGTAGAGCTTTGGCGAGGGGACGGTTATCCTGTCAGTAAGGCCGCCAGGGTACTCGTTCTCCTGGGCCACGTAGACCCTGAAGAAGTGGGCCCTCGCAAGGCCGTAATCGACGCTTGTCTTATTCATTATCAGCGCGTCCTCCATGTTATAGCCCATAAACGTCATGACAGCTACAACGAAGTTCTGCCCTGAGGGCCTATCATTATAACCTATCAGGTCTAAGGACCTCGACTGGACTATCGGCTTCTGCGGGTAGTGTAGCAGGTAGGCGTGGCTGTCCATTCTAAGCTGGTAGTTAAGGGCGTAAAGGCCTAGCGCCTGCTTGGCCATGGCTGCCTGGTAGGTGTTCCTTGGGCTCTGATTATGCTCAAGATAAGGTATGATTGACGTGACGACGCTGAATATGCCCGGAGGCCAGAGCTCAAGATGTGTGTGCTCAGGAGTCAGCTCCTCAGGCGTCTCAGCGATGTAGGCGTTCTCCTCCTCGTCAGGGTCCAGGAACTCTATTACTCCCATCTTGACAAGGTCCCAGAAGGAAAGCTCGCCGGCCTCGAGGCGATTAACCAGGTCCTTCGTGAGCTTCGGCGTGCCGCCCTCAACCACTATGACAGGCCTCATCAGCCTGCCCTCGTCAGTGTTGATGTAGACCTCCTTGGACTCGCCCTGCTCAAGGTACGCCACGCTCACCTCAAAGCTTATCTCGCCTCTCCTCCTGCGGGACCTTATGGTCTCCGCTAGCGACCTGCCGTCCTGGACGTAGCCTATTGGCCTGCCGTTAAGGAACACCTTAGCCATGCTGATGTACTTGGAGGAGGCATCGGGCTCCCCTGAGGTCATCCCCTTAATTGCATCGTCTATCGGTATCACGCCAAGGCTGTACAGGAGCCTCTCGACGGGCTCCTCGTCAATGCCAACTGATATGTAGGCAGTCATGGCCAGGTTCTTAACGAGGCCGCAGTTTATGCCCTCAGGCGTCTCAAATGGGCAGAGCCTGCCCCACTGCGTGCCATGAAGGTCTCTTGCCTCGAAGTTCGACTGGCCCCTGCTAAGGGGCGAGATGACTCTGCGAAGGTGACTCAGGAGGCTCATCCAGTTCGTCCTGTCGAGGGCCTGGCTGACGCCGGTCCTGTTGCCTGTCCAGTTGCCTGTGGCCAGCGCCGCCCTGACCCTCTCCGTAACTATATCAGGCCTGACCAGGACGTCAAGGCTCTTTATCTTCTTGTGCTGGCTTATGTACTCCTCGAGCTGGCTTGACATAGTGTTGACAAGCTGCTGGAAGGCGTCCCTGAATATCTCAGCTATCAGGTCCCCTGCCAGCCTGAGCCTCTTGTTGGCCAGGTGGTCCTTATCGTCCTCGGGCCTCTTGCCGAGGTAGAGCTGAAGGACCCTGTTAGCCATCTCGCCCAGGAAGTAGGCCTTGATCTTCCTGTCGGAGGGCCTCGTGCCCAGGTGAGGCAGGAACTGGGTGTCTATGAACTCCTCAGCCCTCTGTATCCTTATCTCCTTAGGCTGCCCAGAGGCTATCCTGTTGCCCAGGAACTCAAGGGCGTCCTCCTGAGTCTTAATGGAGGCGGAGACCTTCTCAAAGCTGGGCAGGAGCTCCCTCTGTATATCGGGGTCAGGCGACACCGCGGCCGCTATGTCCGCGTCCTTCTCAAGGCCTAGCGCCTTCATCATTACGACGAAGGGTATCCTGTAGTTCAGTCTGCTCATGCTTATCTCGAGTGACCCATCGCTCATCCTGTCAACTATTACCTGCCTCCTAAGGCCAAGGACCGTGGATACGGTCTTAGCGCTATGAGTTATCTTAGCGGTGCTGGCCGTTGAAACGCCCACTATGATCCTGTTTACCGCTAGGTCCTCCTGGGCCACCACGACCCTCTCGCTGCCATTTATTATGAAGTAGCCTCCTGGGTCCCTGGGGTCCTCTCCATGCCTTATGAGCTCCTCCTCGCTGAGCTTAGAGAGGGGGTCCGCCACTGACTTTATCATAATGGGGAGGTCCGCTACCTTGACCTCCTGATGGTCAACCTCCGTGTTGTTCTCGATAAGCGTCATCTCCAGGTAAAGGGGGGCTGAGTAAGTGAAGTTCCTCAGCCTGGCCTCAAGCGGCGTCACGCTCGGGAACTGCCTGACGTTACGGTCGGCCTCCTTGACCTGCGGTATCCCTACACGGACCTTTCCGAAGACTACCTTCACGTCAGGGCCTATCGCCTGCTCAGCCCCCTTCTTAGCCAGCTTGTAAGCAGGCCTTACCTCCTTAAAGGAGTCGACGATCTTCTGAATCCTCTCGCTTACGAACGCATTGTAAGAGTCTAGGTGCTGCCTGGCAAGGCCTGTCTCCTTAATGAACTGCTTGAAGACAGTCCATAGGTCATCCTTTGTGATATCATTGGACGACAACTTCTTTTCCCCTCAATAAGCAACCACTATCCTATAAACCTTGTACTTGCCTGCCGTCGGCGAGTCCCTCTCTATCTCAACTATGTCGCCTGGCTTTCCCCCTAGCAGCCTCACGACAGGGTCGTTGACGCTAATACGCGGCAGCTGCCAAGGCTTCAAATTAAGCCTATTGAGGACTTCCACTGCCTCCTCAAGGCCCAGCAAGCGGTGCTTTGGCACCAGGAAGTGACCAAGTATCCTCTCGTCAGGTTGCCTCCCAGCTGGCAAGCCTTCTCTAACACCCCTCAGGGAGCCGGTAGTACCCTGAGGTTTTCTAGTTAACTGATCTATTGACCGAATTGAAGCGTAAAGAGTCCGTGTAAACTATAACTTAGTCTATGACATAGCTCGGCCTAGTAACGCGATGAACATGTAGCCGACCGATGTTGGCGGGCCCGCCGGGATTCGAACCCGGGACTTCCGCCCGCGTTGGCCAGGGCACGCGGCCTACGGGTTAAAAGCCCGCCGCTCTGTCCTGACTGAGCTACGGGCCCCTCAAGGGGAACTGGCCGCTGGGATCAAAAGGCTTTCACTCGGTGACCTCAATACCCATGTACGCGAGCCACTCCGTAAACACTTCAACGGCCCTGTCAACGTCCATGTAGCCAGCTCTCCTTATGATGTCCCTCAGGACCTCCCTCCCTATGCTGTCATCCTTTATAGAGCTGAATATCTCCTTGAAGGGCTCCACGTCATCACTTAACTCCTTTATCAGCGCCCTTAACCTCTTACCCCTTAGCTCGACGGACCTTCTGCCCTCCTCCGTCACCACCAGGTCGCCGCCCTCTCGCCTCATCAGCCCAAGGACCACGGCAGCCTCAACCGCGTGTGGCAACAGGTCCATATCAACGTCAAGCAGCTCGTCTAGCTTGGAGGAGTCCACCCTGCCTCCGAGCGAGGCCACATACTTCACGAGCCCCAGCACCTGGTCAACGGTTACAGGAGGTACCAGTCTCACCCCTAAGTCCCGTCCACAGACAGAACTATCGAGAACGAGCTTTTTAGCTTTAGCCTGCCGTCCTTCGTGTAATGAACGCCTATATTAACAGGAACCTGTACCTCGTGATCTTATAGGCTTATTTATCCCAGCTTCCTTTCTCTAAATAGAGAGGGCGAGAATATGGGGAGTAAGCTCTCAATAATAGCCTTTTCTGGAACCGAGGACAAGTTCATACCTCTTGGCGTCGTATCTCAGGCGGCTGCAGCCCTGGGCTTTGAGGTCAGGATATTTGTGACTGGGTGGGCCATGCTGAGGCTCCTTAAGAAGGCCGCTCAGCCCACGTGGCCGAAGGAGTTTGAGCCTATGGTGCCTGCCTTGATGAACGGCATGAAGTCTATTAACGCGCCCAGCTGGGTCGACATGATCAAGCAGGCCAAGGTCATGGGGGCCAAGGTCTACGTCTGCAGCATGATGGCGCAGGCCATGGGGCTTAAGAAGGAGGACTTCGACCCTGAGCTGGTTGATGACGTAGTGGGAGTTACAACGTTCCTCCAGGAGGCTGAGGGAGGCCAGATCCTCTTCATCTGAAGGTGGGCTGATGGTCAACGCCAGGAGGAAGGTAGTGATAGTGGGCGGCGGGGCCGGCGGGCTGATACTGGCCAACTCGCTCGCGGCCAGGGGCGAGTACGACGTAACGCTGATCAACGACACACTCTATCATTACTACTGGCCCCAGCTGCTCCAGATAGCATTCAGGAGTGACGACAGGCAGCTGAGGAGGCCTATAGACTCACTGGTCAGGAAGGGCGTCAACCTGCTCATTGAGAGGGCTGAGACCGTTAACCTCCAGGAGAGGAAGGTTGTCCTGGCCTCGGGCCGCGAGCTCACGTACGACTTCGTGGTCATCGCGCCTGGGCTGACCATAGATCACAGCGCAGTAAAGGGGAACGACAAGCTCGTCGAGCAGTTCGGCGACTTCCACTCGACGCCTGAGAACGCCTGGAAGGTCTACTCCACTCTAAGGAACTTCAAGAAGGGCAGGCTAGTAATAGCTGTCGCCGACCCGCGCCATCGCTGTCCTCCCTCTCCCTATGAGGGCGCCCTCCTGGCCGACGAGGCGCTGAGGACCTATGGCGTAAGGGATAACGTCAATATAACCATGGCAGTCCCCTACCCGAGGGCCTACCCTGCTGAGACCTTTAACGAGGTCCTGGAGCCCGTGCTCAAGGAGAGGGGAATAGAGGTTGAGACCTTCTTCACCGTTGACTCAGTGGACCTTGATAACAAGAAGCTGATAGCCTTAGAGGGAGGCGAAATGCCCTTTGACGCAGCCATCATAGTGCCCATGCATAAGGGGCCCAAGCTTAAGGTCATCCCTGAGGACGTCAAGGACGAGGACGGGTTCGTAAAGGCGGACAAGCTCACCAACCAGGTGGCGGGCTTTGACGACGCCTTTGCAATAGGCGACGCCTCGACCTCCACAAACGCCAGGACAGGCGTCACTGCCCACCTGCAGGCCAAGGTGGTTGAGAGGAGACTCAGGGGCGAGGTCGCTGTCAACACCGGCAGGACCAACTGTCCTACAGAGCTGGGCCTTGGGCTCGGCACGTTCGTGATAAGCGACTTCAAGTACCCGGCGGTTAAGCTGCCTCCCATGAGGGTCTTCTACATCATGAAGAGGTTCTTCGCAGACGCCTACTGGGACATAGTCAAGTACCCCGAGTTCTGGGACCCAATATTTGACACCTACTTTGACGCCACGTCGCCTGAGAGGCTCTGGCAGATATTCAAGTGAGGTGAGGTAAATGGCTTCAGAGGCCGAGAGGCAGGCCGAGGCCCTTCAGAGGCTGATGGACCTACTTAGCACCTTAAACGAGCTGCTGAGCGATGAGGAGCTGCTCAGGACCGCCTCGAAGCTCATAATGACGCCCGAGCTCTTCATGCTGCTTGAGAGGTTGCCCCAGATAGTACCGCTCCTTGAGAGGCTCACAAGGCCTGAGACGCTGAAGCTCTTAGAGTCGTTTCTAGAGGTCCTCTCGAAGATGAACGTGCAAGCCATAGCGCCGGCCCTGGAGGCCCTCGCAAAGCCGCCGACGACCGCGCCGACGCTGAGTCAGCTCCTCGCTCAGCTCGGGGACCCAGCGGTCCTCAGGGGCCTCTCTGCGATGCTAGCTCTAGCCAAGGCGCTAGGGGGCTCCTCTTAAGACAAGGCCTTTTTGAGGTCTCTCCTAAAAAAGACTATAGCTTTCTTTACCCTTTTACCTGGTATTCAATGACCTTGATGGAACTAGCTTTATATACAACTAAAGGCCAGCCTATTCGGTGTCGCCCTTGCCGAAGGAGGTGCTGGTCCTAGGCGGCGGCGTGGGTGGCTACGTTGCGGCGAAAAGGCTAGCCGAGGGCTTCAGGAAGCACGGCGTGGACGCGAAGGTGACTATAATAGAGAAGTCCACATATCACTACATGCCTCCCCTCTTCTTTGACGTGGCCCTTGGTTACGCCAGGCCTGAGGAGACCAGGGCGCCTATACAGAACATGATGAAGTACGGGATAAATGTAGTGATTGATGAAGCCCAGTCCATAGACGCTGCCAACAGGGCCGTGGTAGGCGCAAGGGGTAAGTACAGTTATGACTACCTTGTCGTGGCACTAGGCGTCGACTATGGCTGGAGCGCTTACCCAGGCCTTGACAAGGAGGGCGTTCACAACTTTGACCTAGAGGGCGCCATTAAAATGAAGGAGGCCCTGAACCAGGTCAAGGATGGTCAGAACATAACGATCCTCGTCCCTGAGGTACCCTACAGGTGTGGCATATACCCCTATGAGGCTGCAACGGCCATCTCTGCCTTCTTCAGGGCCCGTAACAAAAAGGTAGGCGTCAGGCTGATAGACCCCTTGCCAGCCCCTGCCTCTCCGCTAGGTCCTTCCATATCTAGGTTCCTGCTCGAGGAGTTTGAGGAGCATGGCGTTGAGTACCACCCCAACTCCAAGTTCAGGGAGGTCGACCCCCAGAAGAAGGCCGTCGTGACCTCAGACGGCGAGTTCAAGTACGACCTGCTCGTGAAGGTGCCTCCGTCCAGGCTGCCCAAGGCGTTGGCCTCCAGCGAGGGCTTTGCCTGGAAGCAGGACAGCAGGTGGACCCCAGTGCTGCCTAACACCAGGCACCCCCAGTACGATGACGTTTACCTTGTCGGTGAGCACGCCTTGCCTCCGCTAGGGATTGGCCTCGCGGGCGTCTTCGTAGAGTCGCTGGCTGTAACGGCCGCCACCAACATACTTGGCGACTCAATTGGCGGCTTCGGACCCGCCTTCGCCCCAAGCCCCGTATCATGCGTTGGCTACGCCGGCGAGAGGGGCTGGGCAGGTACCTGCGAGCTGCCCTTCGACCCCAGCAAGGGCACCTATGCCATGAAGTGCTACTTCACCGGGGTCTACAGCATAGGCAGGCTCCTCAAGCAGGCCTTCTACCACGGGTGGATAGATGGACTGACGTTCTGATGGGGGTGAGAAGGGATGGCACAGAGCCCTGAGGCATCAAAGGCTGAGGCCAAGGCGCCCCTGCCCCCAGCTCCAGAGGTCCCGCCTGAGGTCCAGGCCCAGGCGCTAGCCCAGCTACTTGACGCCATAGTCGGCCTCAAGAGGAGCGGCCTCCTCGGCCTCCTCTCCTACCTCGCTGATAAGGCCGACGAGTCCTTCCTCGCGGCAGCCACGGACCCTGCCCTCATGAGGCTCCTGGCGGTGTTGGCCTCGCTTCAGAGGGGCATAACTAAGGTGGACGCTGACGACCTCTCAAGGGCCCAGAACAACCTGGAGGACCTGACCTCCTGCGCCTTCAAGGCGCTCGGAAGCGTTGACCTTAGCCAGCCGCGCAGGATTGGCCTCTTCGGACTTCTGAATAAGCTGAACGACCCAGACATATCCCAGGGGCTTGGAATACTGCTCGACATAGCTAAGGGCCTGGGTTCCTGCGTGAGGGCTAAGTCCAAGTCCTAACGTCGGCTATTATGTGAGCATTTTTATATATCGTTTAACTTAGCTTTTTTGGGACCTGATATGACAGGCGGCGAAGCTGAAAGGCTCTATGGTAGAGCCTGGAAGCCATCAGGGCGCCTTTTGGTCGCCCTGGCTCTCCTGGCTGTTTTGATCGCGGTCTTTGCCGGTCCCCTTAAGTCCCTCAGTGTCTCAGCCGAGGCGCTTCCGTCCATCAAGCCCGCCTTTGTGGCCTTCAGCCACTGGGGGATCAACGCAACTTACCTAGCAGCTTATCCTGGCGCCTCCTTCATGCCCTTAACCATAACCCTCCTCTACGAGGGCCCCGTGACGCTGTACAATGTTAACGTCACGCTGAACGTTAGCTACCCCCTGTCATTGGTTCAGGGCGAGCCGACGCCCAGTCTTCAGGTCCCCGAGCTTCAGCCGGGACAAGAGTTGACGATGCTTGGACTCTTCAACGTCAGTGAGCAGGCCTCACCAGGGATCTACAACGAGACCCTTAACGTGACCTACGCTGCTGAGGTTCAGACGCCTCTAGGGGCTGAGACTATTAAGGGCAGCTCCTCTGTGCGCTTCAGCGTCGCCATTACCGGTTACTCAAGCCTCGAGGTTGAGGGCTTCAGGACGGTTCCCCCTCTAATTTATGCAGGCATGCAGGCCGCTGAGCTGGTAGTGTACATAGCTAACAAGGGCACCTCGCTGGCCTCCAATATAACGGCCACCCTTAACGTAAGCTCCCCGTTGTACCCGCTGTACCCAGGCTCTAACGTTGTAAGGATCCCCTACCTGCCGCCAGGCCACACTGTTAACCTGACCTTCCCGCTTGGGCTCAGCAACGTCACAAAGTCAGCATCCACGAGCTTTGGCAACTACGAGGTCCCTGAGCCATACAACGTAACTCTTGACCTGATTCTAACCGGAAATGGGCTCAGGTACGTGGTCCCGCTCACGCTTTACGTAGCCCCTTCGGCCTACTTTGTCCTAGTCGCCAGCTACTATCCACATGTGACTCCAGGCTCCTCAGGCTTCTACGTAACGGTTACCCTTGGCAACGTTGGGACCTCCAAGGCCAGGTTTGTGACAGTGACTCTTCTGCCTAACCCTGTCTTCACCCCCTACATATCGTCCAGCGAGAACCCTGTCATAGCGCTCTCGCTCTGGAACTGCAGCCTGGGTGACGTAAATGCTGGGGCGGAAGCCAACGCGACCTTCGTGTTGTCTGTCAGTTCCGCCATAAAGCCCGGGACGTATTACCTGCCCCTCCTGGTCAGCTGGCTTCAGCCGCCAACCATGCAGCCCATGCGTGAGGTAATAATGGTGCCTGTCAGCGTCTCGCCCTCGTTCAGCTTTGCCTCGCTCCCCTTGCAGTCAGGTACAATAACGTTGTACTTAGTGGCGGCAATTGTTGTTATAATAATAGTAGTCATGGCCGTCTTAGGGAGGAGGCGGTCTTGACCGCCTCACGCGATCCAAGGATAAGGCCTAATGTTATATTGGGCGTCCTAACCCTAGTTAGCCTCATGACCAGCTACGTTGAAGCCATGGTAGTGCCGTCGCTCCCCCACATAGAGTCAGCCCTCTCAGCCACCAATGAGGAGGCCGCCTGGATAGTCTCGGCTTACTTAGTGGTGGGCGCGGCCATAGCGCCGCTCTTTGGCAAGATGGGTGACGTCTACGGTAAGCGGAGGCTTTACCTCATCTCCTTAGCGCTTTACTCGGTGGCAGTGCTCATGGCCGGCTTCATCCCCAACGTGTACTACCTGATAGCTGCGAGGGCTGTCCAGGGCTTCGGCTTTGCCCTCTTCCCCTTAGGCCTGGCCATAGTCACTGACGTGTTTCCTAGAGAAAGGGTCGCTGTAGCTCAAGGCATACTGAGCGCCACGTTCGCAATAGGCATGACCGTAGGCATGATAGCAGGGGCCTATATCGAGGAATACCTTGGCTGGAGAGCCATGTTCCATACAGCCTTTGTCATATCGATCATCATGCTGGTCCTGGCGTCGGTGCTCCTCTGGAGCCCATCCCCGGTGGCCAGGGAGAGCATAGATTTCCTCAGTACGGTGCTCCTCGCGTCAGCGACTACCGCAATACTGGCGTACCTGACTGAGGCCCCCTATAGGGGCTGGCTGTCGCTCAGCCAGCTCTCGCTGCTCGTGGCCGGCTTCGCGTTGTTCGGGGGCTTCATAGCTTACGGCTCCAGGTCAACAAGGGTCCTGATAAGGTTTGACCTGTTGAAGAGGAGGAACGTGATGGTTGCTAACCTGCTAGGCCTCCTCTCAGGTGTAATAATGTTCCTCCTCTTCATGGGAGTCGTCTATTATGCTGAGGAGCTCCCACCCTACGGCCTCGGGTTATCCGTTATAAGCGCCGCCATGACGCTGTTGCCGGCCACTCTCGCGATGATATTCATAGCCCCCTTAGTCGGCGCCGTCACCTCAAGTCTGGGGCCGAGGCCTGTTCTCATATATGGCTCCCTGGTCTCAGCCCTGGGGTTTTACCTCTTCGTGTGGGACAGGACTAGCCCTACAGCCCTTGTCCTCGACTCCTTCGTGGCAGGCGTTGGCGTGGTTTCAACGACTATACCAATAGTTAACATGGTCGCTGTCTCGATGCCCCCCGATAGCGTTAGCGTGGGGCTAGGCTTCAACACCATGGTTAGGTTCCTAGGGGCTTCGGTAGGCCCTGTCCTTGCCGCGACCCTCCTGACCGACTACAGGGCCTACGCCGAATATGTAATCCCGTACCTGGGCACGCTCACGTTCACAGAAGGAGGTCCACAGGCCTTTAACATGATATTCTACATAGGGTCGGCCATATCGATCGCGATGGTGATAATATCGCTGTTCACAAAGAACTATAGGGCCCGTGGCAGCACCGCTGTAATGCTCTAGGCGGCTCGCTCTAAGTACTACCCGCGCCTTATTCCTTTTACGTGCCTCGGTCCGTAGGCCTTGGGGTATAGATAATATACGCTGACAAGCACGTACTAGCCGGGCTCGCCTCGAGGGGAAGGCAGGCGGAGGTCGAGAAAACAGAGGAAGCCTCGTGGAATTCCAAGCTCTTGGGGGTTTCAAGGTTTCACGCTAGACTTCAGTACATTGTGGCCTCTTACCTTAAGGAGAAGGGCTACAGTGTGGACGTAGAACGTTGCGTCGATGGCATACACCACGCTGACGTCTATGCTGATAACGGTAAGGAGACTGTGATCGTTGAGGTCGAGACAGGCTACGTCCCCCCTATTTTCATAGAGCGCGCCGAGGAGTACCTGTGGGCGAGGACCATAGTCAAGACAATAAAGTATGCCTGTCTAGCCAGCGAGTTCTACATAGCGACTCCCTCATACGTGAAAATGGCTGTGCCCTCTATACTTTTGGAACCTACCGACAGCTATGACGAAGTTTTGAACGCCTCAAGGCTCGTAGGCCTTTACTTCGGGGAGAGGTGGGCTGAGGAGACCCTCAAGAGAGTTCACGAGTGCAGGCTTACGGGCCTCATGCTAGTGAACATCTCCAGGAGGGGGGTCAAGGTGCTGAAAGGGCGTGAACTTGAGACCCTGACAACCTTTAATGTCTAGCCTAGCGATTTAAGTTCGGAAAGCAAAGAAGTCGGAGAGTACTTGGGTCCTGTCCTTCTCTCTAACGGCCCTGAGCTCGCTCAGCTGACTCCGTCGGAGGAGATATCAGGAAGACTATCTTATGCACTGTCAGCTCCACTACCTTCTTTATCCCCCTCTGGCCCGGCACGTACCGCGACTTAACTATGTTGGCTTCCTCGAGCTTCCTTATCTGGCTGCTGACGTTCGCCTTGCTCTGGTTCACCTGCGTAGCTATGTCCTCTAGGTCTGCCGCCCCCTTCTGCAGGATCGCTAATATGCTGGCCCTGCTCTCACTGGCCAGGGCCGAGGAAACTTTAGCTATATGATGAGGACCTATAACGTAGAGCGTATCACCCCTGGCATAAATCCCCTCCTTCGTGGGTATGCTCTCTTCCATATCTATTTTCCCCTCCCCCTTTTCAGTTCCCTATGCCTTTTAATTATGCAGAGTTAATATTTCTTTGTATCCCATACGATAATAAGACTTGACTTGATAGCTAAGGTTATTTATTGCTACAAAGTCATTAGGGTTCCTGCCCAACAGTAAGGCGCCGTGTTAACGTTACCTGAGAGGCTAGAGGCCGTCGACATCAATGACGTGAGGCTACTCGAGCTCATGCTAAAGCTTCACAGAAGGTATTCCTTCATACCCCTTAGCGTCCTCGAGGGCACCCCTAAGGGCATAGCTAACCTCAGCTCAGTACTCGCGAAGCTGTTGGACCTTGGTCTGGTCAGGTCCAGGGTAGGACCTGAGTACATGTACCAGATAACGTTCAGGGGCCTTGACATAATTGCCATTGCCGAGCTGACCAGGAGAGGCGTGCTGGCCAAGGTGGGGGACGTCATAGGGGTAGGCAAGGAGAGCGAGGTATACCTCGCCTGGACGCCAGCTGGGACCCCGGTAGCCCTGAAGCTTCACAGGGAGGGGGCCAGGAGCTTCAGGGACCTCAAGAGGAGCAGGAAATATAGAAGGCTCGAGGGAAGGCAGCTCTGGATTGATGTAGCTATCGAGGCGGCCTCTAGGGAGTTCATAGCCCTCGTGAGCGTCTCAAGGGCAGGGGGGCTAGTGCCGAGGCCTGTTGATAGAGCCCTTCACGCAGTTGTGACAGCTTACCTCGATGGGGTAGAGCTCGAGAAAGCGAGGGGGCTATCTACGGAGGAGGCCTCTAAGGTGCTCGATGACGTGGTGTTGACCGTGAGGTCGGCCTTGACGGTAGCCAGGATAGTCCACGGTGATCTTAGCCCTTACAACGTACTGGTCTTGAGGCAGGAAGGCTCGGTTTCAGGATATGTAATAGACTGGCCTCAGTATGTAAGCGCGGAGGACCCCGCTGCTAAGGAGGCGCTGGTCAAGGACCTGAAGAGGCTAGCAACGTATTTCAATAAAAGCTTTGGCCTCAACATAAGCGCGGAGGACCTACTAAGGAAGGTGCAGGGGGAAGGGTAACTTGATGTCCTCAGGTCTCCAACGCCTTTACATGGGTGTTGACATTGAGTCGGGCAGCCCTGAGACCCCCGAGAGGGCCAGGTACTCTGCAGCTATCGTGGACCAGGACCTGAGACTTGTCCTGAAGGCCCAGGGAGTCTCACTGGCTGGTGTCGTAAGGCTCTGCTGGGAGAGGAGACCCAACGTCATAGCCGTTGACAACGTCTTTGAGCTGGCCCCTGGGGGCTCAGCCGAGGGCCTAGCCAAGTTCCTGTCGCTTCTGCCCCCAGGGACCCAGCTGGTCCAGGTGACGGCCACGGAGGAAGGCTTTGTCGACATACGCGAGGCGGCCAAAAGGGCAGGACTCGACGTAGGTGGCCAGAAGCCCAGCTCAGCCAAGACGGCTTTCATAGCCGCTGCGATAGCGGCCAGGGGCGGAGGCCAGAGAGTTGGCTTCAGCAGGGAAAAGACTTACATATTTGTAACGAGGGGTCGCGGCGTGCACAGCGGCGGGTGGAGCCAGTCAAGGTACCAGAGAAGAGTTAGGGCTTCAGTTAAGATAGCGGCGGAGAAGGTCAAGGAGAAGTTAGAACAGGCTAACCTGGACTATGACGTCTATTATAGGACCAGCGAGGGAGGCATCGAGTCTGCTACGTTCATCGTTTACGCCCCGAGGGAGAGACTGATTGGACTTGTCAGGTCACACAGAGGGGTGGACTACACGATAAGGGTTGAGACCAGGTATGAAGGGGAACTGGTGTTTGGCAACGATAAGGACTCTCTGAACATGAGACCTGTAATAGTCGGTATTGACGCAGGCATGACAACAGGCTTGGCAGTGCTGGACTTCGAAGGCAAGGTGCTACACCTGGGAAGCTATAAGGAGGTCGACAGGGGCGAGATAATAAGCGTCGTCTCGAAGCTCGGCAGGCCGGTGTTGGTCGCCACTGACGTTAAGGACCCCCCTGACCTAGTTAAGAAGCTGGCCGCGCAGCTCGGGGCGCAGCTTTACCTGCCTGATTATGACTTATTGGTCGCCGAGAAAGAGGACCTCTCCTCAAGAGCTGCTGAGGGCTCTGAGCTGAGGCCCAGGACGCCGCATGAGCGTGACTCCTTGGCTGCAGCCTACAGGGCCTACCTTGACTTTAAGTCAAAGCTGTCCCAGGTCGAGAGCTACCTCTCCTCCATGGACATAGACGTAGACATTGACGAGGTTAAGGCTGATGTAATAAAGGGCCTGACGATAGCTGAGGCCGTAGAGAGACAGATAGAGAGGCTGATGAGCGCAGCCCCAGCAGGACAGGTCCAGGGGCCGCAGCCTGAAAGACGTGAACAACCCAAGGAGTGTGACACCTCTAAATATGAGCTGCTTGAGGCCCAGAAGGTGGCGCTGGAGAAGCAGGTCCAGGAGCTTAGGGCAGGCCTTGACAACGCTGAGAGGGAGCTTGAGGAGCTCAGGAAGAGGCTTAAGGTTGAGCTCCTGAGAGATCCCGAGGTAGCCAAGCTCAAGGCGGAGGCTGAGAAGGCCAAGGCACTTCTGGCCGAGGCCCTGAAGCGCTCTGAGGTCCTCGAGGCTCAGCTTGAGGACCTCAGAGGAGCCCTTGCCCTCCTGCGGTCAGGGGAATTCCTCGTGGCCCGGAGGCTCAGCGAGCTTAAGGTCCAGGAACTGAGGCGGAGTGAGGCCGCTTTGGGCGAGCTGACAGCAAATGAAATTGTCGTGCTTGACAGCTGGGTCCAGTTTGAGCAGGAAGCCGTAGACAGGCTGGCGAAGGCCAAAGTGGCCGCGGTTGTCGTGACTGATGTCTCATCCCCCCTAGCCAACGCCCTTAGGTCAAGGGGGATACCAACGCTCCAGGCCTCTAAGTATAGGGTTATCGAAGCCGGTGGCCTAACGCTTGTTGAAGCCAGGGTCCTCAAGGACGCTGAGGTAGAGAGCTCAAAACTTAGGTCGAAGGCCTCTGACTACCTCCTTGAGAAACTGCTTAAGGAGTACAGGCTCTCGAGATCTATGACGAGCAAGAGCAGAGACGTTAATGAGGCTAACCGAGGCTAGATTATTTAGAACGCCCTTGTAAAACACTCGTCGTACATTGCTAGCTATAAGCCCTAGGCCTCAGAACAGCTGCACAGCGCCAGCCAGGAACCTCTCCGTCAACTGAGGCAGCTTGGACAGGTATTCGTCAACTATCGATGCAATCTCCGCTTTTGCGTTACTGGATACGCTGACCCCTCTCTCCATCAGGAGGGAGACGTCAGCTATGAGCGGGTCGTCTATGGGTCTGCCTATCTGGCCCAGGAGCCTGACGTAAACCTCCCTTACGTTCGGGACCTTGGCGTAAATCAGCTGGGCCAGCTCGGTCGCGACCACGTTGTATATCTTGCCTATGTGGTTAACGGGGTTCTTCCCTGCAGCGGCCTCAAGGCTCATAGGCCTCATAGGGGTTATCAACCCGTTCACCCTGTTGCCCCTGCCAGTGGCCCCGTCGTCCCCGTGCTCAGCGCTGGTACCCGTCACCGTTATGTAGAATACCTCCTCCTCAGGTATGTCCCCGTTATTCACGTAAACCCTCACGTCATAGTTAGGAGCTATCTTAGAGGCCACGCCCAGGACCTTCTCCTTTATCTCCTCCTTGACGCTCATGTACTCGTCTCTGTCCCTCACGAACCTACTGACTATGGCGTTAGCAACCGTTATGTCTATAACGTTACCATGCCTGAGCCCCATGACCTTAACGTCCTCGCCTGACGCCGGGACCCTTGACTTAAACTCAGGGCTGTTCAGCGTGCGCTCAGCCTCTATCACAAGCCTCTCGAGCGTTGTCAGGGGCGCAAAGCCAGCCCCAAAGCTCGTGTCGTTAGCCCTATGTGACGCTGACCTGGACTCAAATATCCCCCTGAGGTCTGCGCTGCCCTTGCCTATCTTATAGTCAACCACGAGGTGGGTCTCAGGGTCGAGGAACCTAAGACTCCGCTTGACCCATTCCTTTACGGCCTTAAGTATAATCCTGCCTACAGGCACCTCCTCAACGCCTGAGGAGGTACGTACCTCCGTCGTGGCCCTCCCAGATACTATGATGTAAATGGGCTGAAGCACTTCACCACCTCCCCACCTAGGCGCTGCCTGGCCGCCTACCAGGAGGACCTTGTCAAGGTTGTGATGCATTATGGTGCCGAACCTCTCGCGGTAGTAGATGCTCAGTTGCCTGCTTGCCTCCTCAGCGACCGCGTCACTTATGTAATCAGGGTGACCAAGGCCCTTCCTCTCAACGAGCTCCACCTGGCCCTCCTCAACCGCTGGCTGCTGCAGCTCCCTGACCACTATGTTCCTGGGCACCTTGCATCACACCACGAGGCCCCTGATGTGCCTGGCTTTTTAAATATACCCCCAATGGGCTGAACTACGTCAAGGTCTTGCGCCCCTCATTGACTCGCGGATCCTCTTCTTAACGTCCTCAGGGAGCGTCAGGTCCTCCCTGCTTATCTCGGCTGGCTCAAGTATTACTAGGCCCTTGCCATCAACTATGTCTATGTAGTGTACCTTAAGGTCGTGCGGCGTCTGCCTCATCTTCTCGATTAGGACGTACCTCTTGAGTTCACCGCTCACTATCCTCCTGCCGAACCTTATTATGCCATCGGCTACGTGCTCAAGCCCCCAGCCGAACGCGCTTGACGTAGTTATCGCGTACTGGCTGGTCATAAGGACCGTGAAGTCCCACCTATATAGGACCCTCTTGACGGCATAGCTGTACTTCCTTGCCAAGGCAGGCTTGTCAAGCCAGAAGGTGCTCATGCTGTCTATGATGAGCCTCGACCTGCCGTAGCCCAGCTTCCTCTTGGCCTCTATCACCTTGTTGACTAAAGTCTCAACGTCTATTTCTTCGAGCGACCACTCGTCGCCCTGTGACTTAAGGAGGGCGTCAATTATAATCACCTTGCCTTCGTCAACGGCCTCGCCAAGCCTCATGCCGAACATCTTAGCCTGCCTTATTACGCTCTCACGGCTCTCCTCGGTGGTCACGTAGATGACCTTGTCGCCCTCCTTCACGCCCTCCCAGGCGAAGTGCAGCGCGAAAACGGTCTTACCGGTGCCTGGCTCGCCCACGACAGCGACGAAGAAGCCCCTTGGTATGCCGCCAGCTAACATATTATCCATGCCAGGGACTCCTGTTGAAAGCCTCTCTACGGTCTGTGTCACGCTCTCCCCCAGGACTTAGTCGCTTTGGACGGCTAAAACCCAGGGCCCTAGCTGATAGAGCTCAGGGCCCTAGCAAAGTCCTCTATCAAGTCCTCAGGGTCCTCAAGGCCCACCGCGACCCTCACGAGGGAGTCCTCTATGCCAAGGGCCTTCCTGTCCTCAGGGCTTATGTTGCTTGCCGCAGTGAGGGCAGGTAATGTCAAAAGCGTCTCAGTGCCGCCCAGGCTCGGCGCGGCCTTAGCCAGCCTCAGCGACTTGAGGAACTTCTTGGCTGCATCGGGGCCTTCCTTGAGCGTAAACGAGAGCACTCCACCATAGAGCCTCCTGTCAAAGAGTCTCGTGGCTACGGAGTGATAGGGATCATCCGGAAGGCCTGGGTAGTTTACCGACTTAACCTTACTGTTGTCCCTGAGGAACTCGGCAAGCGCCATGGCGGTCCTGCTGTGCTTCTCGAACCTCAGGGGAAGGGTCTTGAGGCCACGATATGTTAAGTATGCCTCCAGGGGCTGCTGGGCTGTCCCAAGCCTCCTTCTCCACTCCCATAATACCTTCATAAGCTCCCTGTTTGCAGCCACTACGCCGCCCATTACGTCATTGTGTCCTGAGAGGTACTTTGTGCTGCTGTGAATGACTGCGGAGGCCCCTGACCCAAGGGGCTTCACGAGGAGAGGCGTCGTGAACGTGTTATCAACGATCAGCACCACACCAGCCTCCGCGGCGACCTTCCCAACCTCACTGACATCTATAACCTTAAGCGTGGGATTAGTCATAACTTCCATGATAACCAAGTCGTACTTCCTGCTCTTCAGCTCCTCTAAAATGGTCTCAGTTGAGGGGTACACCTTAACCAGCTCGCCTCCGACCATGGCCACTAGCTCCTGGAGCAACTGAATAGTAGTGCTGTACATCTCCTTGAGGGTCAGCGCCCTCAGGCCCCTTCTCATAAATGCCATCAGGGTAGTGGTTATGGCGCTCATCCCGCTGTTGAAGGCCAGCCCATCGTCCGCCCCCTCAAGAGCAGCTACTGCCCTCTCAAGCGGCCTCAGCGTCGGGTTCTCCTCCCTTGAGTACTTGATTACCTCGCCCCTGTCGTCCCTTACCGACCGCTCCTCGTCTACATACCCGTAGGCCACGCTGAGGTATATGGGTGGGACTACAGAAGAGAAGGGGTCCTCGTAGAAGTACTGGGACTCCAGGATCCTCGTAGATTCAGGCACTCGGGCTCACCGAGCCCTGCCCCCCGCCGCCAAATATTATGCCTGACAGCAGGGATCGCGCCATGAACCTGAAGTCCTTGTCAATCAGCAGCAAAGCGAAGTAGGAGGCTAAGAAAGCAAGGCCTGGAAGCGTCAAAACCTTGACCGACCCCACAAGGCCTTTCACGGGCGGGGACCATGGACTTATTGCAAAGGCCAGGGCTGCCGCCAACAGAGACCACAGAGTGACCTTCGACACGTAAGGCCTTATGGCGCTCTTTGCCTCCTTAGGAAGTAACCAATAGTTTATCAATGCGCTAGTTATGAACCTGAGCCCATAAGCTATGGACCAGGCCAGTATGAGGTCCTGAGGGCCATACCCTCTGAGGGCTAACATGAGGGCCGCCAGGGCGCCAAAGTATACTGCCGACGGAACTGAGCCCCAGACGTTTATCCTGGTAAACGCGCCTACAGACTCAAGCCCTACCTCTCTTATGGAGCCTGCCAAGACGTTTGAGATGCCGGCGTTCATGACCTCAACTATGGCTATTACCATGAAGACCCTCGTAGCGGTCGCGGCCCAATAGTAGACGGGATTAAAGACATAGATCACGTAAATGGGGTGAACGGCAGCGTAAATGAAGAACGGCGCCGCGGCAGTTGTGACCAAATATACAGCCCTTGCAGCGCCATACACGTCGCCCGTCCTCAGGACGTACTGATGTAGGTATGACAGCCCGTTGTTAGCAGCCTCCCTGACAAGCGTCGCCACAGCGGCCACTACGAAGAAGGCTGCCACTACTTCATAACCCCCTAGGTCATAAGCCACCACTGCGTCAAAGGACGTCAAAGTGCCTATCACAAAACTTATGATCAGCGGCTGAGACCCCTTGGCCCACTCGAGCAGCGTCTCCTTGCCACCCCTTAGGTACTCAGGCCTTACCTCCTCAGCCAGCCAGTAGGCCCCTAACACGGCCCCCACAAGCAGGGCTGCCAGGGTTCCAATGAAGGCATGGGTAAGGGTAGGGGCCGTGAGATATAACGCTATTAATATGCCGACCAGGTAAAGGAGCCTGTAAAGCGGTGACAGCAACGCCCTCCTAACGGGCCTCATGGCGTCAAGAGCCGAGGTTACAGTGAAATATACATTCTGGCTGGCCACTACAAGCCCTGCCAGGGCTGCGGCCTCAAGCCCTACGTTTGATTCCTCTAGCCCGAGGACTATGCCTAGAGGGATTGAGATCGCTACGCTTATAGTGAGGAGAACTAGAAGGGCTCCTAGGGACCCTCTCCTCCTGGTCGCAACGTACCTGTATGACCAGAGGCCGAAGAACGAAAGGGGTATCGAGGCGTACTGGATCACTCTCTTGGTTACAAACTGGTACGCCGCGTAATCCTTGGCCACGAGCCTCCTGGCCAAAAAGACACTGATAATTATGTTGATGATCAGCGAAAGCCCATAGAAGACAGCCCTAATGACAGCAGCCCTGACGGGTCCCGCTGGTCTCCTCAAGAGCCGGCCCTCACTTGATGAGGCCTAGCCCCCTCAGCTGGGATAGAACATAAGACCTTATGTCGCCAATGGACGGCAGGTCGCGGACTATCTCACCGTTCTCCATGTACTTCAGGAGCAGAGGCTCAGCCTTGCTACCGTTAGGGCAAGTAGGCGGCTCAGACCCCCATTGCACCACTAGGTGGTCGAGCGGGCCGCAGCTGTAGACCATCTTGGCCCCCGGCATCTTGCCCCTCTTTGATATAGCCTCCCATCCCTTGCCCCTATCGACCTCTACTATGTCCATGCTCAGGTCAACGCTTCTGGGCATAGCAACAGAGGTCCCTACACCAAATCCGTCCACTATGTCGCGAAGCTCCCTTATCTCCTCCTCGTCAAGGCCGCCGCTCACTATGATCTTTACATGCTTAAAACCGTTCAGGTCGAGCGTCCACCTGACCTCCTCCACTATGTCCCTCATGTTGCCCCTCCTGCTTGAAGGCGTGTCGAGCCTCACCCCCCATAGTCTGTCGCCCAGCTCACTTGCAGCCATCAAAGCCTCGTTCCTCTCATCATCAAAGGTGTCGGCAAGCGCCGTTACGTTGACCTTGCCGCCAAAGACGTCAGCGAATATCCTCCAGGCCTTCCTCTGATCCCCAACCGTTATTATAAAGGCGTGGGGCATCGTACCCTGAGGCCTCAACCCCAGGTACCTTTCAGACAGTACCCCGCTCACAGAGTCAGCTCCACCTATGTAAGCTGCTCTGTCGGCGGCTGGGAACACGGCCGGGTGCAGAGCCCTGAGGCCGAAGAACAGGAACAGCTTATCGCCAGCTGCCACCCTTATCCTCGCTGCCTTGGTAGCGATGCTGCTCTCAAACCTAAGCACGCCAAGCACCGCCGCCTCGTACGGGGCGAAGGCCTCGTATGGAGCCTCTATCAGCATAAGAGGCGTCTTACGCCTGAACAGGGTGCCCTCAGGAAGCGAGTAAACAGTGAAGGGCTTACCCTTCATTATCGCTAGGGCCTCCTCGAGGCCGGCGTAGACTGCCCAGTCGCCTTCCGGCGGATTGCTGTAAAGGTGGACCTCCATTCTGACCCTGACGTTCTGAAGGCCTGCTACCCTGAGCGCCTCCTGCGTCCTCTTGAAATAGATGTCCGTAGCGTCCCCGTTGGCTATTTCGTCGTGGCTGGCCACATAGAGCTTTGGTTCCCTCATGGTTACCCTGGACCTGGCAACGGGCTAAAATTATAAACCTCACGTGAAGGTTTTTTGAGGTCCTGAAAAGCGCTTATACTCGACCATGTAAAACATAAAAGGCCTGTCTCTTTTCTCTTTAAAGAAAATGGTGTTAAAGGTGAAGGTAAGGCACGTAAAGGCCAGAGAGGTAAAGGGCAGGAAAGAGGTGGGGTCTAAGGTCTACGAGTATGAGTACTTCACGCTGCCCTTGAACCTTTACGTCAAGAAGCACGTAATAGAGAGGTGGGGCAGCGAGTTCACGATAGAAGTTGACGAGGATACTGGCGTGATATGTGTAAAGCCCAAGAGCATAGGCGACCTATTAGGCCTGGCTAAGTGCCCTTCAGTTCCCCTTAGGAGCTGATCCTTTTTACATTAATAGAAACCTTTTATAGTAATAACTTGTGACAGGTCTCACGGATGACCCCTCACCTGATGGGGGCGCTGCCCCAAGGGCGAGGGAGATGATAGCCATGAGGCCCCCTCGGTTCCCGTAGATGGGGGCCCCGTGCCGTTGGGCCCGACGGCCGCCCATGACGCTGCGGAGGACGTAAGCTCCCTGCGGCAAGAGGTGGAAGTCCCTAGGCGCAACGAGTGAGCTTAAACAGATGAGGACGAGCGCCTAGGGACAAACGGTCCTAGGGAGCCCTAGCGCAATGACGTTGTTTAAAACCCTTATAACCAAGCCCTGCCGTCCTTACTGGGGTGCAAGGCCTGCTTTTCGGCACCGCAGGCGCAAGGGGACCTTATCCAGCTCGCATAAACCCCAAGCTAATTTATGACATAGCCCTGACAGCGTCAGGCGTGGTGGCCAAGAACTCCGGCAGTGCCGTAGTTGGCCACGACCCACGTACAACAAGTCCCCTGCTTTCCCTTTCTGCCGCCGCAGGATTCATGGCAGGAGGACTAGATGTGATAATGATAGGCGAGGCACCTCTTCCTGTTGTGGCTTATGAGGTAAAGAGGTCAAGGTCTAGCCTAGGAGCTGCGATATCGGCAAGTCATAACCCTCCCACTGATAACGGGATTAAGCTGTTCAAGGCAGGCGGCTTTGAGCTGTACAGGTCTGAGGAGGAGGCCATTGAGAGGTCCATTGGCTCTTGTTCAGAGGTGGAGTGGAGCAGGGTGGGCTCTTACATTTTGGAGCCCTCGGCCCTGGAGGCCTATATTAATGACGCGGCCCTGAGGGTCGACCCCTCCGAGTGGAGGAGAGGCGACCCGCCACGCCTTGTAGTGGACTGCGCCAACGGGGCTGCCAGCATAGTGACGCCCAAGCTGCTCAGGAAGGCTGGCCTAGGCAACGTGGTCACGGTCAACTGCAACCTTGACGGCATGTTCCCTGGCAGGCTTCCAGAGCCAAGGCCTGACGTGCTGCAGTCCCTGACGCCAGTCCTGGACGCGACTAACGCCGAGGCCATGATGGCCCACGACGGTGACGCTGACAGGCTCGCCCTGGTAGTCCGCGGCCTGGGCTTCATTAAGCAGGACCTTATCATAGCCCTCCTGGCCGAGAGGGCCCTAAGGGATCACAAGGGCACGGTAATAGTGTCTGTTGACGTAGGTTACGAGGTAGAGGAGGTAGTAGAGAAGAACGGGGGCAGGCTTGTAAGGGCGCCGCTTGGCAGGCTGCACGAGTATCTGTCCTCGAACCCTGACGCCCTGATGGCAGCTGAGCCCTGGAAGTACATAGAGCCCCGTTGGGGCCCCTGGCCTGACGGAATCTACCAGGCCCTAGTGGTCACCGATGAGGTCATGGTAAGAGGTCAGAAGTTCGGCGAGGTCTTCACAAAGATGCCAAGCTATCCCAGCATGAGGCTCTCGTTCATTGTGCTTGGGCCTGATGAGAGGGGGAGGCTCTTTAAAGGAATGTTGGCTGACCTAGAGGGAGTAGTGAGGCCAGCGAAGGTCGTAAGCCGCCTTGATATAGATGGCCTAAGGCTTCAGGCTGACGACGGTTCATGGGTCCTACTGAGGCAGAGCGGCACCGAGTACAAGGTCAGGGTCTACGGCCAGGCTCTTGCGCCGGCCAGGCTCATTGAGCTGCTGAAGGCAGTTAAGGACCTCGCGTCAAAGGTGGCCTCGAGCGTTAACGTCAAGATACTAGGCTTAGAGGAGGCCTACGACCTGGCCTCCCGCTGAGGAGTGTAGGCCTTCACTGCTTGGCCATCGCGACATACGCCTTGACCTTTCTCTCAAGCTCTGACTTAGAGACAGACCCAACCACGGTATCCATGACCTTACCGTCGACAAGTACCAGTATTGATGGTATGTGCTTCACCTTGTACTTATCTGCCACACTGTAGGCAGCATCAACGTCGACCTTCCCATAGGCAACACTGGGTACTAGGTTCTCAACAGCGACGTCCCTGTAGGTCTTATAGAATGTGACGCAGGGGCCGCACCACTCGGCCGTGAAGTACAGGAACACCACTTTGTTCTTACTTATGATGTCCTGAAGGTTTGACGAAGTCACGTCCACTACGAACTCCTTTAGCACCCTCTCAAGCAGGGAAGCCCTTTCGTCAAGGGCCTTCGCGAGCTCAAGCCAAGCGTTGCCTGTAGACATGCTGATCCTCAAGTTTAAGTCCAAAAGAGGGTTTATATTGACTTTGTACTAGACACCTGTTTCTAACTAACAAGGGCTGTGAAGGGCTTTATACTTGCGTAAGCTTATAAAACTGAAGAGAGGACTAGACGTGGAGGTTTGAGGCTTGGCCGTAACGCAAGTGACTAAAGCTAATAACGCGTCCTTGACAGTGCTTCCGTCGCCAGCGAGGCTTATCAGAGAGAATAACGCGACCTACGTCGAGATAGCCGAGAGGAAGATCCCCATAGGGGGTCCTATACCACCCCTGAGGGAGGGGGAGAAGCACCTTAACTTCACAACAAGCCTATGTCCTGTCTGCATGAGGTTGCTGCCCGCAAGGGTCCTCGAGAGGGATGGCAAGGTATACATAAGGAAGGTCTGTCCAGAGCACGGGGAGTTCGAGGAGCTTTACTACGGCGACGCCGAGCTCTACCATAAGATGATGAAGTACGAGGAGACAGGTCACGGCACAGGCAAGGCTAAGGCCTACGTCCAGCTGACGGCCCCCTGCCCGTTCAACTGCGGCCTCTGCGCCATGCATGAGAACCACACGGCCCTCGTAAACATAGTTGTGACTAACAGGTGCAACCTGAGCTGCTACTACTGTTTCTTCTACGCCGAGAAGGCGGGCTACGTCTATGAGCCCACGATTGAGCAGATCAGGTACCAGATAAGGCAGGTCAAGAAGCAGGGGTTCACGCTGGCCGTGCAGCTGACGGGCGGCGAGCCCACCATGAGGGACGACCTGGTCGACATAGTTAAGATGTTGAGGGAGGAGGGGGTCCGCCACATACAGCTCAACACTGAGGGCATAAAGTTCGCCGAGATGTACTTCAAGGACCCAACCTCCGCCATAAACTACGCCAGGCAGCTCAGGGAGGCCGGCGTCAACACTGTCTACCTCAGCTTTGACGGCGTGACCCCTAAGGCCAACCCCAAGAACCACTGGGAGATACCCTACATCTTTGAGGTATTCAGGAAGTCCAACATGACGAGCGTGGTCCTCGTGCCGACCCTGATAAAGAACATGAACTTCAACGAGATGAGCCTCATACTCAAGTTCGCAGGAAAGAACATGGACATAGTGAGGGCGGTCAACTTCCAGCCCGTGAGCCTCACGGGGCAGCTAAAGAAGAGCGAGAGGGAGAAGATGAGAGTCACGATAGCGGACGCCATAAATGGTATCGAGGAACAGACGGAGGGCCAGATAAGCAAGAACACCTGGTATCCGATACCTGTCGCGGCCAAGTTCGCTAAGTTCATAGAGGCGGCCGTAGGCGGCGAGCAGTTCTGCATGGCCAACCACCCCATGTGTGGGGCGGCCAACTACGTCTTTGTTGAGAGAGGCCCAGACGGCATACCTACCAGGTTCGTCCCGCTCGCCGACTTCTTTGACGTTGAGGGCTTCATAGAGTACCTTGACGAGCAGAGGTTCAACTTGGAGGACTCGAGATTCAAGAAGCTCGCGCTCGTAAAGGGGCTCATAGACCTCAGGAAGTTCGTGGACGAGGAGAAGATGCCGAAGGAGCTGAGCTTTTCAAAGCTCCTCAGGAGCGTCCTTATAAAGAGGAACTATGAGGCGCTGGGAGAGCTTCACTACAAGATGCTCTTCATAGGCATGATGCACTTCATGGACCTCTACAACTACGACGTTGAGAGGGTGAGGCGCTGTAACATACACTACACGCTCCCTGACGGAAGGGTTGTGCCGTTCTGCGCGTTCAACGTTCTTGAGAGCCTGTACAGGGACTACATACAGGCCAAGTACAAGAAGGCCGAGCTGCCAAGAGACGCTACAAAGACCTTCAACCCTGGCGAGAAGTACGATAGGTCAAAGTATATACTGAGGATCAGGAAGGACCCGCTTTACATTGAGGCCTACAAGGGCTTCCTGTTCTAACGAGAAGCCGTAAAGGCCTTTCATACGATGTCAGGCCTTCTGATCACGCTCAGCGACCTCAGCATTAGCCAAGTTAAGAGCGCCTAGAACCTTGTACCTCAGGTTGACCCAGCCGCCGCAGAGAACCTCATAGGACGTGAGGTAGAGCCTGACCCCCAGGCTCCTGGCCTGTGGGCCTCCTATTATTGGCGTGCCAGCCCCAAACACGTAAGGCGCAATGGTGATCCAGAGCTCGTCAAGGAGCCCCTCCCTCATGAGGCTGTATATAGTGAGGCCTCCGCCCTCAACCAACAGCCTCTTCACCCCAAGCCTTTCCCTTAGCTCTTCCAAGGCCTCCGTAAGGTTAACCCCCTCGGGCGTCCCGGACTCTATTACAATGACCCCCCTGCTCCTGTAGGCCTCCAGCTTTGACCGTGGGTGACCTCTTCTCGTTATGATAACAGAGCGGCCCGGTACCTCGAATACCCTCAGATCGGGCGGCACCTGCAGGCTTCCGTCGAGCACCACCCTGATGGGGCTCCTTCCTATAGCCAGCCTAGTGGTCAGTGAGGGGCTGTCAAGTATGGCCG
>JAPWTO010000010.1:0-26171 GCA_028276005.1 Acidilobus sp. | reverse complement strand
TGTGCACGTAGTAGTAGCCAAAGACCAACATGAAGGAGTTCTCCGGCAGGCTGCCTGGGACGGTCTGCAGGAGCACCCCGTACTTCGTTATGTTGTGCGATGTGAAGAACTGGTCGACGTCGAGCACTGTGGTCCAGTTGCCCCAGGTCTCAGGGCTCAGCTGCACGTGGTACTCGCTGTAGAACTCCTGCTGAAGGGTGATGTTGTTGAACAGGTTCTTGTTGTAGAGTATAACGATGCCGTCAGTCTGTATAGGCACTCCGACCCAGGTAACGCTGCCCGTGAGCGGGTCACGGTAGAGCCCAGCGGCCTTGAGGTCGGGCGGCAGTATGTCCGTCTCATTTATGACCGAGGAGTTCAGGGGCAGCAGGTAGGGGGCCAGCTGACCGACGGTGGTGGTCGTGTAGGTCACCACATCGTACTGGTTGCTCCCCCCTGCCGCGGCCGCCCTGAGCGCTGTCAGCTCGTTGCTTATGTACTGGCCGTAGGGGAACGTGACCACGTCAACGGTGACGCCTGGGTGCTCCTGCTCGAAGATAGACGCGGCCAGCCTAAGTATAGGTTCAGCCGGCGCCCCCGAGTAGGTCGCCACGACCAGGGTCACGGCGCCTGGTGGCGTCGACGTCGTAACCGGCGTGGTGGTAGTCACCAGCGGCGTCGACGTGGTTGTAGCGGGCCTCTTACTGATCATGTAGTAGGCTGCTGCGCCGGCCACCGCGATAACAACAATAATTACTACTATAATGGCCGTAGCCTTGGCTGAAAGAGCTCTCATGTTTTCGCCATTATGAAACGTATAGTAGTAGTTTTTGAGTCTTTCGCTTTATAATTATGAAATCTTTTACAAGATCATGATAACTGAGATAGAGATACGCAGGCCAGGAGGGCGCCTATAGGCCCATGTTACAGGGGATTCTTCGCGCGTGGGCAATGATGACAACAGTAGGTGGGCCGTTAGTCCATGCCTCGTTAGCTGTCATATAAGGATAACGGCTTCCCAGGGAAGCAGGAGCTGAGAGCCTCTTGTCGCTGCGAGTGGCAAGAGGGCCCTCAGCGTTAACCCTAAGGCGCTGCACGCCATGGTTACGGTAGGACTTCAACTGCGATGTGGCCGCCCCAGTAGCACGTGCCCAGTGACGTGCAGCGTGAAGCGATAAAGGACAGGACTAAGGGGTTATATGCAGCTTGCTTTAATATCCCCTCAAGACATCTGACAGAGGCGATGGGCTTGGCCATAAGGGTTGAGAGGACTGAGCACACTTCCTGGGTCATAGTTGACAGGCAGGAGGCGGCCAACGCCCTCGGCTACAGCGATTTCCTTGAGCTCATTAAGCTCCTCTCCGAGGAGTGCTCAAGCGACCGCACGGCCACTGTGGCGATAACGGGGGCCGGTGAGAGGTACTTCATAGGGGGAGTTGACCTAAAGGAGACCGCCAAGGCCACGACCGTTGACGAGGCATGGAGGCTCATGTACGAGGGCCTTGGGGGCTTCTGCAGGGCCGTCTACGCCTGCAGGAAGCCAGTCATAGCTGCCGTCAACGGTTACGCCCTGGGGGCCGGCTTCGAGGTGCTGTACGCCGTCGACCTGGCGTACGCGACCAAGTGGGCTAGGTTCGGCCTGCCCCCCGTTAGGTACGGCATGGTGCCGCCCGCCTCGCCGACCCTTGGCGTCTTCCTGGCCAACCCTAAGCTAGTGGCCTACCTCGCGCTGACGGGCGAGATGATAACGGCTGAGGAGGCCCTGAGGTATGGCCTGATAAATGACGTGGTTGAAAACACTGAGGAGCTGAGGAGGAAGGTCGAGGAGGTGTCAGCCAAGATAACCTCTAACGAGCCCGAGGCCGTCAAGGCTATAAGGGCGCTGATGGCCGAGTCCAAGCTGAGGCTCCTGGGCGACGAGGGCCTCAGGACGCTGGCCGCGTTCACGGCGAGGCCTACGGTGAGCAGGAGGATAGGGGAGTTCCTGAACAGCAGGAGGGCTAGTCGGGGCTGACGCCCAGCGACCTGTCGCCCGCGTCCCCAAGGCCTGGGACTATGAAGAAGCGGCTGTCCAGGTCAGGGTCGACGGCAAGCGAGTAAATTGTTACGTCCGGGTGCCTCCTGCCTATGTAGCTCAGGCCTGGCCTTGATGCTATCACCGAGCCGACTATCACCTTCCCGGCCCCTATGGACTTGACCTCCTCAATGACCCTGTCAATGGTCTTGCCCGTGGCTAACATAGGGTCTAGGACTACCGCTGAGCCCGTGTGGACCCTCGGCAGCCTCCTGTAGTAGAGCTCCACCCTGACCCCACCCTCGCTCTCCAGCCGCCTTGCCGCCACGAGGCCTATCCTGGAGGATGGGAAGACCTCGGCGTAACCCTCCACAAGCGGGAGGGCCGCCCCGAGGACGCCTACTACGAGGGGAGGTGAGGCGAGCTCGAGCTCCTCGGCCTGGGCCCCAAGCGGGGTGGTGACTGAAACCTTGACCCACTCGAGCTCGCGGGAGGAGTAGATAGCCAGCAGCCTGCCGGCCTCCCTCATGTACATCCTGAACTCCTCTGTTGACGTTGACCTGTCGCGGAGCCTCGCCAGGAGCCACTTGGCGTAGGGCACCTCGTCCCCTATGACCCGCACGCGCTCCACTACCAGACGCCCTAGAGCACTGCCTGGCGAGGATTTTAGAACTATCCGAGGGTACTTGCGAAACCCTTTGAAAGGGATTTAAGGGAGCTCTGGTCAAAGGCCAGAGGAGAGGTATGTCAAAGGAGGCGGTGAATAAGCTCCTGGAGGCCGTCATAGAGCTTGAGAGGTCAATAAGGGAGGCCGAGGCCTATGTGAAGTCCGTCCAGGCGGAGCTGGTCAAGAGGGCAGACTCAATTGCGGCCCAGCTCTCCCAGGAGGCCGACTTGATAGCCTCTGAGGCCTCAAGGCAGCTCGAGGACCTCTACAAGACTGAGGCTTTGAGAATAGAGGCGGACCTGGCCAGGAGGCTTGAGGAGGCCGAGAGGGACCTGAGGGAGAGGGCCGACAGGAACTTCGAGAGGGCCGTGCAGGCAGCCGTTGAGGCCGTGAAGAGGATAGCGTCGGGTGGCTGAGGCCTTGGGGTCCCCGTCGGCCTACGCTCAGGTCGTCCCAAGGCTCAGGGTCCTGAAGGCTGGCCTCCTGGGCCCAAGGGTCAAGGACCTCTCCCCTCCCCTGGCCGAGGCCCTGGCCTCGCTCAGGGACACCATGTACTCAGGGATCGCCGAGGCCAAGGAGCTGAGGCTTGTAGAGAGGAAGCTGGCCCAGCAGTACTTCGGCGTAGTAGATGAGCTGGAGGGCCTCGCGCCTGACGAGGCCAAGGGACTCGTGAGGGCCTTCGCTGAGGTGAGGGAGACAGAGGACCTCATGACGCTGGCCAGGGCCCTCGCGGAGGGCCTGCGTCTCCCCGCCTGGCTCCCCTCCCTTGAGTGGAGCAGGTCCTCGATCAGGGACCTTATGCCTGAGCTGGAGGCCTCGCCGTCATTGACAAGGCTGCCCGACCTACTGAAGGGCGGCTCTCTGAGGAAGACTATGGCCAGGGCCCTTGAGGCGTTCTCTGAGGTCAAGTCCCCCGAGGCCTTCACCTGGTACTCGCTCTCGGCCAGGCTCGCGGCGATCCAGGAGGCCCTTGAGCCCATAGGCGGTCAGGACAGGACTGACGCTGAGAAGGTCATCTGTCCCCTGGTCGAGGAGTGGGCCTCGCTAGCGGCCCTCCAGGCCTGGGCGCTCAAAGTAAACCCAAGGACCTTCGCCAGGGCCCTGCCCCAGAGGCCCCTCTGCGGCGTTCAGTGGGCCTCGCTGGCGGAAGCCTATGAGAGGAACCTGAGCGAGGACATAGCCTCTCTCATCACTGAGTTGTCGAAAATGGTGAGGCGCGTGAAGGTGGAGGGCAGGAGTCTTAGGGACGTCATGAGCTCGGTCAGGAGGTCCGCTAGGGTCGCGGCCATGAGGTCAGCTATGGCCGTCTTTGAGGGCTACCCCTACTCGCCAGCGCTGATAGCGGCGACGCTCCTACTGCTCACGATAGATGTTGATAACCTGAGGGCGGCGCTCCTCGGGATAGGGCTTGGCCTGACGCCGGCCGAGCTCGAGGCGGCCATAGTCTAAGGACTTGACTGCTGACCTGAGGGCTGACCTGAGGGCTGCTCCGCCAGCCTCACCCTAGGAGCCTTGGCCTGAAGCTCCTTCCAGTCCTTCAGGTTGTATATGCAGCCCGGGTCAGGCGCCAGCGGGTCGCCATAGTAGCCGTAGGCCCTTGCCCTGCAGCCCCCGCATATGTTGCGGTACGGGCAGACCCTGCAGAACCCCTTGAGCTTGTCCCTGTCCCTCAGGTCCTCGAAGAGCTTCGACTTAGTCCAGACGTCCCAGAAGCCCTGCTTCCTCAGGTTCCCCACTACGACAGGCAGGAAGACGCAGGGCACCACGTCCCCGTTGGGCTCTATGGCCGCATATATCCTGCCTGCCCCGCAGCCCCCTACGAACTCTGCCACAGCCTTTACTATGGGGTCGCCGCTGACAGCGAAGTGGGTGGGCGCCACCTCCTGTCCTCCGCTGACCTGGAGCGCCACCCTGCCGTACTGAGGGGCCGTGCTCACTATCTGAAGGCCAGGCCTCCTCTTCATCTCGGTGTAGATCTCCCTCAGGAACTTCTCCCTCTCAACTGGGTCAAGGTCGAGCCACATGTTCTCAAGTCCCCTCCCGGTCGGCACGAAGTTGAAGAATATGACCCTCCTGACTCCTATCTCCTCAGCCAGGTCAAGTAACTCCTTGACCTCGCCTATGTTCACCTTGGTTATGGTGACAGCCATGCCGTGGTCCATGCCCAGCTTGACGGCGTTCTCAAGGGCCTTGACGGCCCTCTCCCACGACCCCTTGACGCCCCTGAACTTGTCGTGCTTGTCTGGGTCAGCGCTGTCTATGGAGACCTCAACGTACTTGAGCCCCTCCTCCTTGGCCTTCACGAGCTCGTTTACGTTTGCGAACACCCAGCCATTGGTCGCGACGGCCGTGTGTATGCCCCTGCTCGCTATCTCCCTGACTACCTTATGGAAGTGAGGGTGTATGGTGGGCTCACCCCCGCTCAGCGCTATTGAGGCCACTCCGGCCCTGTCCAGCTCGTCCACAACCCTCAGCTTCTCCTCGAGGGTCAGCTCGTCAGGCGTCGGCGCCCCGGCCCTCTGGTAGCAGTGTATGCACCTCAGGTTGCACATGTTCGTGAAGTTCCAGACTATCAGGAAGGGCGCAGGCATCTTCTGGGGCACAGTGACGCCGTAGAGGCCCAGGCCCCTCATGACGAGCGCTACGCCCCTCCTTATAGCCGGGTCCTCTATGGACTTCCTCACGTCATCAACGTCGCCGTGGAGGAACTTGACGCCGACCTCTATGGTCTTGTTTATGATCGGTATCAGGAACCTGGCGGAGAGCGGGCACTGGACTATCTGCTCGCCCACGAAGGCGCTCAGCGCGTGGTATATCAGGGGGGCCTCCTTCTCTGCGCCGTCAGCGTACCTCACCCTCACAGTCCTCGTGGCCAGCCTCAGGGAGGCCCTCGTCACGGGGTTGTTGAAGATAAACCTTATCCCCGCGAGCAGGTGACCTATGTCGCCTTTCTCCTTCTTCTCCCCGCTTACGTTCTCTGCTACAGGGCTGAAGCCCTCACTCATTGCTCCTCGCCTCCTCCCCACCTCAGGGGCTCGAACACCCTCCCGAGGGCGTCACCGAAGAAGGACGCGAGGTCCTTGAGTATGACCTCCACCAGGTTGCCGAACCTGCCTGCCCTTATCTCCTGGACCATGAAGCCCCACCTCATGTAGAACCTGCGGTATGCGTAGATCAGCATGTGGCCCAGCTGCTCGGCCGTGAAGTGAAAGCCCCTCATGACTGGCCTCACGGTGGTGTAGTGCTCCCAGTTCCTGTCAACTATCAGGTCGTGCTTGGTCGCAAAGTCCCAGAGCGGGGTGCCGGGGTAGGGGGTCAGGGCGGTGAACTGGGCGTAGTCAGGCTGGAGCTCAATTGCGAGCCTCACGGTATCCTTCATGTCCTGCACGGTCTCCCACGGGAAGCCGAGGATGAAGGACCCAGTCGCGAAGCCCCCCAGCTCCTTCTTCCACTGGAACACCCTCCTGGCCTGCTCTATCGTTATCTTCTTCCCTATCCTGTTCAGGGTCTCCTGACTGGCCGACTCTACCCCGAAGTAGAGGGCGTTGCAGCCGTTGTCGTAGAGGAGCTTCATTATGTCCCTGTTAACGTGGTCGACCCTGGCGCCGCAGGAGAAGGTTATGTCGAGGCCTCTCGTCTTTATCTCGTTGACGAACTCCCTCACGAACCTCCAGTTGGCCGTGAACTCGTCGTCGGTGAAGACTATGGTCTTCACCTTGTACTTGTTGACTACGTGCTCTATCTCGTCAGCCACGTTCTTGGCCGACCTGTACCTGTACCTCCTGCCCCAGTAGTAGCTGGTTATGCAGTACATGCAGCCGTAAGGGCAGCCCCTGCTGGCCATCACGTGGGCTATCCTTATTGGCTTGTCGAACAGCATGTACTTGTCCATGTCCAGGAGGTCCCTGTCGGGCCACGGGAGCCTGTCGAGGTCCTCTATGAAGGGCCTCTCAGGGGTCACCACGGTCTTGTCCTGGTCCCTGAACGCGAGGCCCTTGACGGACTTCAGGGCGTCCCTGTCGAGGCCTCTCCTCTCAAGGACGTCGACAAGCTCAAGCATGGTGTACTCGCCCTCCCCCCTGACCACCACGTCGTAGCCGGCGTCCAGGGCCTCGTCGTACATGTACGTGACGTGGGTCCCTCCCGCCACCAGGGGCACGTCAGGCATCTCCTGCCTCAGCGCCTTGGCCGCCAGGTAGCCCTTAGGCGCCAGGGGGGTCATCATTGAGACGCCAACTATGTCAGGGGAGAAGGACTTGACCTCGGCCAGCCAGTCGTTAAGCCTGAGCTTCCTCGTGGGGCTGTCCACTATCTTCACCTTGTGCCCGGCCTGCTCAAGGACAGTGCCTATGTAGGCCAGGCCGAGGGGAGGGGCCCTCATGCCCGTGACCCTGTAGATTTCAAGGTTGTGCACGTCAGGCGGGAGGGCCAGCAACACCCTCAAGCTCTTCACTCGTTTATCTATGTATCGTTAAAAGGGTATACGCTAAGCTGTAGATAGACTAGCGGGGGACTCTAAGGCAGCGCGTAGATGGGTCCACTAGGAGGCCACGTCCTGCCTACTGCGACGCGACTCCCGCTGCCAATTAAGAAAAACCGATGGCCCTAATGAAAAGGCCCTAGAGCAGCTTCCTGATGTAGACCCCTATCACGTTTCCTATTACAGAGTAGACGCCAGTCAGCAGGAGCGTGACAGCTATGAAGGTGAACCCGGGCACCCCCGCGACGGCGGCCGCGAGGTAAGCCTCTCTGAGGGCCGGGGCGCCAAAGGCAGCGTAGTTGGCCTCTATGAACAGGGCCGAGGAGGTCAGGCCCCCGAGGAAGGAGGCCAGTGATGACCAGCCGTACTCCCGCGCGAAGGCCAGGGCGGCCACGAGGCCAGCCAGCACTGTCAGGGGCCACAGACCAGTGTACGTGAGCGCGAAGGCCAGGGCAAGCGTGACCACGAACACCAGGACCAGGCTAACGGAGTACCTCATGCTCTCATCCCGAGGGGAGCAGGCTCACCTCAACAGTAACCTCGGAGGAGGTGAAGGCCTGAGGGCTGCCTATGAAGAGCAGGGGCAGGTACTGCCCCCTGACCCATATGAAGATGTAGTTGTCGTAGTAGGGGCTCGCCGGGTTCTCGCTCTGCCCGCCTGGGTAGACGCCGTAGGAGTCGCTTAGGTTAGCCAGGTTCGCTATGAATGTCCAGCTCTGCCCTCCTGGCCCAGGCGAGGTTGGGAGCGGGCCGCCGCCCCCGCCGCTCTGGTCGTTGAGGGTGAAGTAATCTCCCCCAGGCCCGCTCAGGGGGCCGACGCTGAGGGCCTTGGCGCCTGTCAGGCTCGGCCAGTAGAAGCCGTAGAAGTTGGCCCAGGTGTAGTTACCGTTGGGGAACCAGGACTCGAGGAGCTTCATGGCCTCTATCGTTGAGTTGACTATGAGCTGGTCGACGCTCCCGTTGTATATGGGAGTGCCGTTGCCTGTCATCAGCATGTGGATGACGTCCTCGTCGAGCGACGCCAGCCCGAAGGTGCCCGGCCATGAGCCTCCCGCAGGGCCAGGCCTTATGGCGCTGAACTCGGGCCAGAAGCCCGTCCTGTTGAAGAGGCCATAGATGACGTTGAAGTAGACCTCGGAGTATATGTAGAACCATATCGTGGCGGCCTTAGAGTCGGGGCTCATGGTGTAGTTCCACCCCTTAAGGTAGCTGAGGGCCGTGGCCACGTAGGGGTTAGAGGAGTCCTGCTCGAGGGCCCTAATTATGGTCGGCATCGACCAGGCAGCCGCCAGGTCGGTGCTGTTCCACTGAAGCCTCATCATGTCCTGCAAAGTAACGTTGTTGCGGTAAAGCAGGTAGTTGTAGACCACCCAGGCCCTGGTGCCCGGCGAGAAGCTCATGGAGTCGCCGTACCAGTACGGGTATGAGGGGCCAACCTGCCTCTGGTTCGAGCTCACTATGAAGCAGCTCGGCGGGTTGAAGGCGTGAGGTATGTCCTCGTATGGTATGAACCCCTTGACGTAGACCTGCCCGTCGCCTGGCATTATGGCGTCAGGGCTGTACGGTATGCCTCCGCCTGAGGAGGCGAATATGGGGTAAATGCCGGCTGACACGTCCCCTATGTTGCCGTAAACGTCGGCGTAGGCGAAGTTCTGGTATGGCACGTGCCAGTGCCTGAGGGCGTCGTAGAACTGCTGCCAGTTAGAGGCGTTGGATATGTAGAAGAGGACCCCGAAGTCGTTGGAGTAGGTGTTGCCCAGCCAGTACATGACCAGGGCCAGGCCCTTGTTCTGAATCATTATCGGACCCCAGTTGGTCCAGTTGAGCTCGATGCCGTCCACGTAGTAGTGTATTATCGGGTGCCAGGAGCCGTTGAAGTAGTAGTCCGTACCGTTGACCGTCTGCACGAAGAAGAAGGTGCCCCAGGAGATAGCCTCAACGTCCGTGAGGGTCCAGGCTATGTGCTGGTTGAAGCCTATAACCGGCGCGGGGTCGCCCGGCAGGAAGACGCCAAAGGCGTCGTAGCCCGGCGCTACGAGCTGGGCCTCAAACCATATGAAGGGGAGGCTGAAGCCCAGGACGGGCCCGCCGACAAGTATTGGACGACCTGTGGCCGTCTTGTTGCCGCACACCACCCACTCGTTGCTGTGCTCCACTGCGTGAGGTGATATGAAGGGCGGGTCCCACTCCTTGTAGAGCTCGTAGGCCATCTGGGCTATGGTCGAGTTTATGGGCCATATGTTCTCGGCCTCCTCCTCAACCGTGGCGTTGGGCGGGCCGTTGTAGCCGGCGTAGTAGACCTGCGGTATGGGCGAGAACGGGGGGTTGAGGTAGTTCGCAAGCTGGCCCATCCTGTAGTACATCAGCGACAGTATCAGGGGGTCGTCGCCGAACTCCAGGCTCTCCACCATGTACTGCTGTACGGCAAAGGAGTCAACAGGCGTCCAGGGCTGCGGCGTGTAACGCAACAGCGTGAACTCGAACGGGAGCTCGTGGTGGGCCTCGGCGTACTCTATGTAGTCGTTTACGCCCTGGGAGTAGGCCTCGATGGCCATGACCGTTATGTTGGCCATGGGGTCTGTTGAAGCCAGCTCCAGGGTCTCGTTCCAGTCTCTCTCGGCAGTTATGTAGTTGCCTATCTTGAGCTGGAACAGGTCGTAGGACCTGTAGGAGGGGCCGAGTATGGGCGAAAGGTTCCCTATGGCGGCCCTCCTGAACAGGTCGAGCTGGAAGAGCCTGTTCTCTGCCTGCATGAAGCCGAAGGCCAGGAAGAGGTCGTGCAGGTCCTGAGCGTATATGTGATAGACGCCGTACCTGTCAACTATAACCCTGACGGGCCTGTAGAGGCCTTTTACGTGAAGGGTCTCAGACCTGACGACCGCGTTGAGGGAGTAGCCGTAGACGCCCGTGTAGGGGTTTGAGGCGCTGAAGAGGACGCCTATGGGAGTGAGGTAGGCCATAAGGAGGAGCAGGACGAGGACGACGACCGAGGCAGCCAGGAGGGCGTGGTCCCTCCTGCCGACACTGTTCCCTACCCTCCTGTCCAAGCTGCACACCCTCAGGTATACAGTAAACTAGTTGGCTGCAGGTCAATTTATAAGTAACTTGCCATCATTGAGGCCTCAGAGGACCTGTGCTCCCCCTTTTACCTTCCAGTCGCCAGAAACCCTGGGGGAGCTGGCTTGGCGAGGCTGAGGTTCGGGCCAGCGGGGAAGCCGACGAACTTCAGCGGCGACTACGAGGAGGTCCCGCCCCTGCTGAGGCAGATGGGCCTCGACGCCCTTGAGTACGAGGCCGTCAGGGGGGTCAGGGTGACAAAGGAGAAGGCCGAGAGGATAAGGGAGGCGGCCCAGCAGAACGACGTTGTCCTGAGCATGCACGCCCCCTACTTCATAAACCTGGCCAGCCCGGAGGAGGACACCGTAGCGAAGAGCGTTGAGAGGCTCAGGGAGGCTGCACAGGCATCAGAGTGGATGGGCGCCTACGCCGTTGTCTTCCACCCAGGCTACATAAAGGGGAACGCGAGCAGGGAGGAGGCCCTGGGGAGGGTCGTAGAGGCCCTGAAGGGGGTCTTCGAGGGCCTTGACCTCAGGGTGGCCTGGCTGGCCCCTGAGACCACTGGCAAGGAGTCCCAGGTGGGGGACGTGGACGAGGTCATAAGGATATGCCAGTCCCACGACAGGGTCAGGCCGGCAGTTGACTGGGCCCACCTCCACGCCAGGGCCGAGGGGGCGGCCATAAACAGCGTTGACGAGGTCATAAGGATCATTGAGAAGATCGAGAAGGAGCTTGGCTCGTGGGCCGTCAGGCCCCTGCACACCCACTTCTCAAAGATAGAGTACGGCAAGGGGGGTGAGAGGGAGCACCACACCCTGGCCGAGGAGGGCTTCGGGCCGGACTGGGAGGTAGTGTGTAAGGCCTACGTTGAGACCGGCATAGACGGCGTCATAATCAGCGAGAGCCCCGTACTTGAGCAGGACGCCCTGGTCATGAAGAGGGTATGTGAGAAGTACCTCTAGCTCCCTTAAGGTCGTGAGGCATCTCCATTACCCCTACCTGCAGAGCTCGGGAGCAGAGTAACAGCTAGTGACGCAAGGACGGAACTAATGGCCTTCTCCCGTCGTGGCGCTGGCCTCAGATCCAGCCTTAACGCCCAGAGGGGCTACGTCGGTGATTACCTTGACCCTCTCGACAAGGGCCAGGGCCTCCGGCACCAGGAGGTGCCTTATCCTGTAGACTGCGTCAAGCGGTATGTACAGGCCTCCCGAGTCCTCGTAGCCGCAGACCTCGCACTTGAACGAGTATGATATCTCCAGGAGCCTGTTGCCGTCCCTGTCCACGGGCCCCTTAAGCTCATAGTTATAGAATCCAGGGGCGCCGCAGGCCGGGCACAGCGCTGGCCTCCTTATGCTCCTTGACTCCACTGGGGCCCCCTTGATGTCTGGCCCAATCAGGTAATAAGGGGCGCGGGCCTGCCTGGAACCCGTTTATTACCTTGGCCTCCCTGATCCCTGTTAGCGCAGGCCGCTGACGGGTGCTAGGGCCCGTGGACCCAGGGGGAGTACGCAGGAGCCCCGAGGAGAGGGAGAGGATAAGGAGGGAGGCCGAGGAGGCCTCATACGAGCTGGGCAAGGGGCTGCCAGAGTCCCTGCTGAGGCTGAGGAGGCTGCTTCGCCACGCGGTCAAGGCCTCCATAGCTTCTAACAGGAGGCTCATGGTGGTGCTGAGCAGCGACGACCCTGTGAAGGTGGGCGTGGCCACGGCCAGCGTGCTGATAACCTACGAGTCCCTTGTCAGGAAGCTCAAGGGGAAGGGGCAGATAAGAATCCTCTACGCCTTCAACGAGAGCTACGAGGGCTCCCAGCTGAGGAAGGAGCTTGTCAAGAGGTCAGTCAAGGAGAGGTGCAACATGACGAAGCTCACCATAACCAAGGCTGAGGACGCAAGGAGGTACCTGGGCACCACGTTCCAGGGCCTCGTGCTTGACCTCGTAGACGACCTCAAGCCTAACAGGGTCGGCATACTGACGGGCATAGTTGAGGGGGGCGGCATCATAGTCCTCCAGGTCCCATCCTGGGACCCCTGGGACACGAGGGTGACGGAGTTCAAGAGGAACCTGCTAGTCCCCGGCTACTCGGAGCCGAGACACGTCTTCATAGCCTGGTTCAAGAGGAAGCTACTTGAGCACAACAGGAACGTCTTCATAGTTGACCTGGACAGGGACGAGGTGATAAGCGGGGAGCCCGTAAGGCCCTCCCCGCCCAAGGAGAGAAGGGTCGAGGTACCGAAGGACGCGAGGTTCCCCGAGGAGGTCTACAGGCTGGCGATGACCCAGGACCAGGTCAACGCCATAAGGGCCGCGGAGTGGCTGATAGAGCCCCCTGAGGAGGACGGCAAGAAGCTCCTTGTGATAACGGCTGACAGGGGAAGGGGGAAGAGCTGCGCCGCCGGCATAGCCATGGTCGGCCTCATAAGCGCCTGGCTCGGGTCGCCCAGGAGAAGGAGGGTCAAGGTGGTAGTCACCTCGCCCGACCTAGAGAACACCCAGAGCCTTATGGAGCTCGCCGGCAGGGCCTTCGAGGCCCTGAAGATGGAGGTCAGCGTTGAGAAGAAGGGCGAGCAGGTAATAGGCTTCAGGGGGGAGGGCTTCAGGGTCAAGTACGTCAGGCCGTCCGAGGTGCCCGAGCAGGAGGCCGACCTCGTGGTAATTGACGAGGCCAGCGGCCTGCCCGTGCCGCTCCTCCACAGGATCTGGAGGGCCCACAGGAGGATCCTGGTGGCCTCAACCGTACACGGCTACGAGGGCGCCGGGAGGGGGTTCAGCGTCAGGTTCCTCGGGGAGGTCAGGAGGGACCCTAGGACCGAGCTGAGGACCTACGAGATGGAGGAGCCCATAAGGTACTCAGAGGACGACCCAATAGAGGCGTGGCTGTTCGACGTCCTCCTCCTGGACGCTGAGCCAGCCAGGCTTGAGGAGCAGGACCTCGTTGACATAAGGGAGGGGAGGCTAAGCTACGTCGTCACGACGCCCGAGGAGCTGTTCTCTGAGAAAGGCGAGGGGCTCCTCAGACAGATATTCGGCATATACGTCCAGGCCCACTACAGGAACGAGCCTGACGACCTAGCCCTCATGGCCGACGCGCCCCACTACTCGATAAGGGCCGTGGCCACGAGCTCGGGCAAGGTGGTCTCGGCCGCGCTCCTTGCCGAGGAGGGGGGCCTCAGCCCTGAGCTCAGCGCTTCCCTCCTCAACCAGGACAAGACCAAGGGCAACATAATACCTGACCGCGTCATAAAGCACCTCAGGGTCCCCGCCTTCGGCACGCTCAGGGGGTGGAGAGTGGTAAGGATAGCGACCCACCCCGAGGTCCAGGACAAGGGGATAGGCTCGATGCTTCTCTCATACATATTCGAGGAGGCCGCCAGGAAGGGCTACGACTGGGTGGGAAGCGGCTTCGGCGTCAGCGACAGGCTTGTTAGGTTCTGGGCCAGGAACGGCTTCTCAGTCATCCACGTAAGCCCCGACAGGAACCCGGTCAGCGGCGAGTTCACGGTGCTCGTCCTGAGGCCCATAAGCGAGGAGGCCAGGAAGGTCGCGATGACAGCCTCAAGGGAGCTCAAGGAGAAGCTCCTGGGGAGCCTCCAGGACACCTACAGGGGGATGGAGTCCGAGGTAGCGATTGCCCTCCTCAAGGCGGCCGGCCCGCTTACCACTGAGGTGAGGCCCCTCAGCAGGCTTAAGCTCGAGAGGCTCTGGGCCTACCTCTACGGCACTATGACATATGAGACCACTAACGACGTGATAAGGGACCTGGTCCTTCAGTACTGGGCCAGGGCGCCGCTAGACTCAGGCCTCCTAAGCGAAGAGGAGGAGAAAGCGATCATACTGAAGGCCCTCCAGGGCAGGACCTGGAGCGAGGTGGCCAAGGAGCTGGGGGTCGGCTTTGAGGACTCGCTGCTGAAGGTCAAGACGGCCATGAGGAAGCTCGCCGAGAAGTACTATAACGTTAAGGAGACGCCCTCAACGGGCCTAGCCCTTAATGAGCTTACGGCCAGCTGAGGTAAGGGACGAGGCCTACGACCCTGTCGTTATCGGCCTGGCCAAGGGACCCATAGGACTTAGGGCTGGCCCTGGCCTACAAGTTTGCTTCACAAATGCCTCCTGGAGGACTTCATTAGGCCGGGCTAGGAGTCTGAGTCCCCTATAACGTATACGTAGAGAGTCCTCTGCCAGCCGCTCCTGTCCCCTACCACCCTTACTGGCCTCCAGCCGGGTATCTGGAAGTCGAGCGTCACCACCCTGGTCCCAGGCCTCAGCTCCTGCTTCAGCTTCGGCTTGAGGGCCTCGTTGACGCTGGTCAGGAGGTACATGTAGACCACTGTCGCCTCCTTTATGGGCACCCTGAAGAAGTCGCCGTGTACTATCTCCACCCTGCCCTCGAGGCCCTCCCTCCTGACCTTCTCAGTGGCCTCCTTGACTAGCTCGTCCCTCAGCTCTATGCCAACGGCCTTCTTTATAGGGTACCTCTTGGCTGCCTCTATGACTATCCTGCCGTCCCCGCAGCCGAGGTCGTAGAGCACGTCGCCCTCCTTGAGGTCAAGCGCCTCTAAGACCATGTCCAGGACCTCAGGCCTGGTCGGCACGTATGGAACTGCTGGCCCTCCGAACGCCAAAGCTATCCACCCCAGCTCCTCCTCTACTCTTCCTTGATCCCCCGTCCCTGGGCCCCCTTATTACGCGTTAGTTCCCAATGTGAGTTAAGAGGCTTTCGAATTAAGGTGCCTTTACGGAACGGGTTAGGCAGGCTCCGGCCGTCCTTGACTACAAGGCCCTAATATGTCCAGGGGACCTGGGCCTGACACTAGCAGCCCCGTATCGTCGTGTACCCCCTCTTGTAGTAGATCAGGGGGCACCTGACCTGAGGCGCCTCGCCCTCTATGACCTCACCGACTATTATGGAGTGGTCCCCTCCGTCGTACACAGCCCACCTCCTGGCTACCAGGTAAGGCCTGGGGATGGGCAGCATGGGCCCGTACTTCCCCTCAACGTAGTTGACCCTCCTCAGCTTCTCCAGCGGGTCCCCTGGCTCCGCCATCACGCGCGACACCCACTCGTCCTCGCTTGAGAGCAGCGTCACTATGAAGTGCTGGGCCTCCACGAGGACCTGGTGGTTCCTGCTCGACTTGTCTATGCAGACAAGTATGAGCGGAGGGTTGAGGCTAAGGCTGGTCATGCTGCTCACGGTCAGGGCCGCGTAGCCTCCCCCTGGGCCCCTTGCTGTTACTACATAGACCTGCTGGGCCGCGCCCCTCATGAAGGCCTTTACCAGCTCCGCCGCTGAGGCCAAGGTCCACCTCTGCCTGTGCGCGGCAGGGAGGAAAATTAGCTTCCCTCCACGTCTTCAGCCCCTCCCTCAGGCTCCTGGGCCCCCTCCTCTTCCCCCTCGGCCCCCTTGGACCTCAGCTGGGCCCTGTAGACCTCGTAGGCAGTCTCCATGGCGTACTTGAGGGCAGCCTTGGCCTTTAGGACCTCAAGGGTCGTGAAGAGGCCGTCGAACTTCACCTCAGCGACCGTGCCGTCAGGCCTCTCCCTTATGACCAGCTTGACGCCCTCTCCCGCTTCAGACTTGGCCTGGTACGCCCTTATCTCGGCCTCGACCGTCTGAAGGTACTCCCTGACCTCCCTCGGGAGGGCCATGGGCACCTCGGGCACGGCCCTCACGTAGCTCTCGCCCCTCAGCACCCTGGCCACCCTCCTCCTGCCCACCTTGACGTCCTCAGCCCTCTCAGTGGGGCTCAGCTTACCTGCGTCCTCGATGTACTCCAGCAGGGCCTTGAGGGTCCTCAGCTCCTCCTCAAGCTCCTGGACCCTCTTCCTCAGGAAGGCCTCGAGGTCCTCCTTGCTAACGGCCTTCTCAGACTGCTGGCTCAAGGCCCACTCCCTGAAAACGTTACCTAAAGGGGGCTTTCGCAGGGAGGGGCAGGTAACACCTGCAGCCAGTATGCTCCCTGTCCTAGCACTCCTCCACCATGATTTTTATGGTGGCCTTATTCATTTTAGTTACCTTATTCACGGCTAACCCTGCTTACTGCATGCGGTTTGTCTTCAATAAGGAAAGTAACTCCTGCCGTAGTGATCAGTTTTATCATTGAAGAAAGGCTTTTAGTTTGTCAGGATCCCAGTGTTTACTATGGCGTATTCGCTGTGGTCCGAAACTTAACCGCTTTAATTGCATTTATAGTGCTATGCGAACTAGCAGGCGTAATCGGCTCAATATTTACTATACCTACGATTCCGAGCTGGTATTCTACGCTGAGAAAGCCTTGGTTTAATCCACCCAACTGGCTTTTTGGACCTATATGGCTTATACTTTACTTCTTGATGGGGCTGTCACTCTACCTGGTATTTGAAAGCGGAGGGAATAGAGCAATAGTAGAGCCCGCATTATGGGCTTTTGGTGTTCAGTTGGTTTTGAATGTTCTGTGGTCCGTGTTGTTCTTTGGTATGCATAACCTGTTTTACAGTTTCGTTGAGATAGTGCTGCTTTGGATCTCTATAGCAGTCACTACAGTACTGTTCTTCATGACTAGTAGAGCTGCGGCATACCTACTGCTTCCTTACATAGTGTGGGTAACCTTTGCGGCTTTACTAAACTATTATGTATTCATACTGAATACCTAATTTTAAAAGATGGCTTAAAACTTCGCGAAAGTATACCCTATTCAAGCTCGAGGAATAGGGGCTATGACGCTAGGAGGGCGCTCCTTGAGATTGCGTCGTCGCCTAAGCTTACGCCCCCTTGAAAACATACCTATACATGCTGTGTAGGTCTACTCAGCCTAGGCGGGCCTCTCGTCTGGGCTGATGCTAACAACACTTTACGTGGTGTCCACCCCTTCAAATGAAGTACAGGCAGCAGTCTCCCGCCTCAATGGGCGGAGGGGCTGCGAGGCCTCGCCTTTAACGTCAGGGCGCCGTCACTCTATTATCTTGCTTAGCTCCTTTATGGCTATGGCCAGGAAGAGGACGTTAAATATAGTTAGCGCCAGCAGGTCCATGGAGATGTCCAGGTCATCGTACAGCACCAGGCCCCTCAGCGCGTCCACTGCATACGTAAGCGGGTTAAACAGGGCAACGGCTTGGAGCGGCTTAGGCATTATTTTTAGAGGGTATAGCGCGTTACTCGTGAAGAACAGCGGCATCGATATTGCGCCAATTATCCCCATGAACCTCTCCCTGGTTTTCATCACCGACGCCAGAAGTATCGACATGGCTGTAAAACCTATGTCCACATATATAACTATGAAGTAGCCTGCAGTCAACAGCAGAGGGTTGTCAGTGAACTTAGCCCCGACCAAGGCCGCTGAGGCCAGCACTATTATGTACTGTGTTGACGCCCTTACGGACCCCGCAAGGGCCCTCCCTATAACTATGTTTGCCCTCGGGATCGGCGACGAGAGGAGCCTCTTAAGGACGCCTGACTCCCTCTCGAACACCATCATGATGCCGTAGCCTAGCGCTATGAAGGTCGCCGACTGAAACACGACGCCAGGGGCTATGAAGGAGGTGTAGTCCTGGACGCCTAGCGCTACCCTGTGGGCCATGACGACGCTGAAGACTGTCACCCAGAGGACCGGCTGTACGGCCCTAGTAGCAATTTCCACAGGGTCGTGCCACAGCCTCCTTAGCTCCATCTCAACCATAGCCAAGACGCTTGTGAACGCCCTCATCGTCCTGGCGTTCATGGCTTAGCCGCCCCTCCTGATCATACCCCTGGTCGACAGGACCTCCCTTACGCGCTCCCTCTCCTCTTCCTCGGAGATCCCTCTGCCCGTGAGCTTGATGAAGACGTCGTCAAGGGAGGCCTCTACGACCCTTGCCTCAAGCACTTTGATGTCAGCGCTGTAGAGCCCCTCTATAATCTTTGGCAGCGCCGTCGCAGGCTCCTTCGTGACAACCGAGATCTCACCGTTGTTACCAGCGACCGCGGTGAAGCCTAGCCCCGAGAGTACCTCCTTGGCCCTCTCCGCGTCCCCGCCTACCCGAAGGACTACCTTGTCAACTCCGTAGGTCTTCTTGAGCTCTAGGGGCGTTCCCTCCGCTATTATCTTCCCCCTGTTAATCAGGGAGATCCTCTCCGCGTACCTGTCTGCCTCGTCCATGTAATGGGTCGCAAAGAATATGGTTGTGCCATACTCCTTCTTGTATGATAAAAGGCTTTCCCATACGAGCATCCTCGCCCTCGGGTCTAAGCCGATGGTGGGCTCATCAAGTATAATCAGCCTTGGCCTGCTCATCAGCGCTATGGCTATCTCTAACCTCCTTATCATGCCGCCAGAGTACGTCTTCACGAGCCTCCTAGATGCCTCCCTCAGCCCCATGAACTCTAGGGCCTCCTCAACGACTTTGGCCCTCCTGCTGGACTCTATACCGTATATCTTGGCATATATGAGGGCGTTCTCATACCCAGTCAGGTCGGTCCATAGGCTCATCTCCTGAGGCACGTAGCCTATCAGCTCCCTGACCCTCTCGCCCTGGGATAAGACGTCAAAGCCGAAGACCCTGACAGAGCCCCGGGTAGGCTTGATCTGGGTGGTGATGATCCTTATGAGCGTGGTTTTGCCAGCCCCATTGGGGCCTAGGATAGCGTGGGAGGCCCCCTCCTCAACGGTGAGGTTGACGCCGTTTAATGCGGTGACGCCGCCAGAGTACACTTTAACTAGATCCCTTACCTCTATGGCTAACGTTACTAATTGTCACCGAGGGCGTTAACCGGAAATAGAGCTTATATTTTTAATGTGATAATTAATTGAAAGGTTCGCTTTAAAGTTGATAGGAGTATTGTAAGAAGAGTTACCTCGAGCGCTTAGGACGCGGGGTCACAAGCCGCTCTCAAACGCATAAAAGCCTTCATCTATGGAAGGTCCCGCGATCTTCGAGGGGTTTGAAGAGTGGGCTTACCTAACGAAGCCGTGCAATGACGCCTTGGCCCGCGCCTGACATCATCACGAGCAGGACTGATGGCTAGCCTTCACGCGTCACCCAGCAGGGCGAGGCCCCTGAGGCTAAGGGTTCACCTTGATAACCCTTGCCCCAGGGGTCCCACTACCAAGTACCCTGACCCAGCCTGACTTGGAGGTGAGGGCGGCCGCCACCCTCTCGGCCTCGCCGGGCCTCGTAATGGCTATTATCGAGCCTCCCCAGCCAGCCCCTGTCAGCTTGGAGCCCAGGGCACCGGCCCTCCTGGCAGCGTAGACAAGCTCCTCAAGCTCAGGGGTCGAGACGCCTATGGCGGAGAGGAGGCCGTGGTTTATGTTCATGAGGGCCCCTATGTCCTCGAGCTGGTTGCCCCTTATGGCAGACCAGGCCAGGTCTATCAGCTGCTCCACGAGGCCCAGCAGGGAGCCCCTGAGGGGGTCTACCCTGTCAAGGAACCTCAGCACGTTGAGCACCGGGGCCGCCGTGCTCCTCCTCAGGCCGGAGTCCGCCACCACCAGGGGCACGCTGAGCCCTCCCTCTAGCCTCTCCAGGACGCCCTGCCCCCTCCTGAAGACTATGGTGCCGCCATAGACCACCGTGGCGGGGTCAACGCCGCTTGGGTTTCCGTGGGCCACCCTCTCGCCCTCCATGGTCACCTCCAAGAGCCCCTCAGGGCCTATGTCCTGGCCCGCCAGGGCCGTGAGGGCGGCCGCGGTGGCCGCTGAGACCGAGGCGCTAGAGCCAAGTCCAGCCGATGGGGGTATGTCGCTCTCTATGGAGAGCCTGGCCGGAGGCACGTCATAGCCCCTTGAGCGCAGGGCCCTTATCGTTGACAACAGGGGTTCGAGATCCCTTGAGCTGCACGTCAGCTCAGGGCCCGTGACGCACTTCAGGCCAAGGGAGGTTGACTCAAGCTCGAGCGGCCACGAGACCTTCTCGGCCGCCGTGACGAATGTAAATAGGTCGAGCGCTGTGGCTATAGCCCTTGAGCCGTTGACCACGAAGTGCTCGCCGAACAGTATCGCCTTGGCCGGCGCTCTGGCCCTCGAGTACCTCATGGGCCTCCTGGCAGAACCCTCTGTTGACCTTTATTACGCTTGTCGCGCTCGCTATAACCTTCGTCGGGCGGCCTCAGCTTATTCAGCGTCACAGCCTTCGAGCAGGGCCTCTCAGCAGCGTTAGAGCTATGGTCGCAGGGCCCGTATCTTAGGACGACCTACCTTAGGGCTTTAAGGCCAGCACGTGACGTTATGAGGAAGCGAGAGGCTCAGGGTTCAGGTCCCTCATTAATGATGAGGCTGAAGGACTCCGCTTGGGCCTCCAGTTAAGACCTAACAGTCAGACCTCAGGGCGAGCTGATTCTGTGCGGTAAAGGGAAGGCGCTGCAAGCAAGAGGTCAGTTGGCACTTAGTTGGCTACAGCCTCTTATACAGGACTTCATCAATGATTTAATACCACGTTACGGGAATCCTACAATAGTGGGAACAGAGCGTGGAGGAGCTTTACTCCTTTAAGAGAATAAAGGCTCTCGTCGAGAGGGCCTCCAAGGACCCCGCGGGCTTCTGGGCCCAGCAGGCCAACCTGATATCGTGGTTCAGGTACCCCGAGAAGGCGCTGGAGGGGACCCCGCCTTACGAGAGGTGGTTCGTAGGCGGCCTGACGAACGTCGCCTACAACGCCGCCGACAGGCACCTCGAGGAGTTCCCCAACAAGGTGGCCTTCTACTGGACCAACGAGTCCCTTGACGTGAAGGCCATCACCTTCAGGGACCTGTACCTCGAGGTCAACAGGGCCGCCCACGTCCTCAGGGAGCTCGGCGTTAAGCACGGCGACGTCGTCTCAATGATGATGCCCAGCATACCCGAGGCCGTCTACTTCGGCCTGGCCGTCCACAGGCTCGGCGCGGTGCTGGCCGTTCACTACACGGGCCTCAGCGACGAGGTGTTGGCCTTCAGGCTCCAGGATTCTGGCTCCAATGTCATGGTAGTGGCGTCCAAGGGCTTCAGGGCTGGCCAGGAGGTCAGGATAAAGGACATGGTTGACAGGGTCCTGGAGCGGTACCAGACGCCTGTTGAGAAGGTGCTCGTGGTGAGCAGGGGCTTCTCAGACTTCAACCTCAGGGGCGGCAGGGACCTGGTCTATGAGGACATAGCGCCCAAGGGCAAGGTCTACGTCCCCCCTGAGCCCGTTGAGGCCAACGAGGTGGGCACCATATACTACACCAGCGGCACCACCGGGAGGCCTAAGGGGATAACCCAGACCCAGGGAGGCTACGTGGTGGCCCTCAACTGGACCTTCAAGGCCCTCTTCAACCTGGGGCCCAACGACGTGTGGTGGACTATATCTGAGCTCGGCTGGCCTGTCTGGCCCATGGCTAACCTCTACACGGCCCCCGTCTCAGGCGTCACGGCCGTGCTCTTCGAGGGCTATGTGGGTGCCAAGCCTGACCTGTTCGCTAGGGTCATCGAGAGGTTCGGCGTGACCCACGTGTGGTCATCGACGACGACCCTCTACACCCTCAAGGGCCTCGGCTCAGAGTCCGTCAGGGGGGCGGACACGTCAAGCCTCAGGATCATACTTAACACAGGCGAGCCGCTTAACGTGGGCGCCTGGCAGTGGTTCAGGGAGAACCTGCCCGACGTAACCATAGGCGACGCCTACTGGATGACAGAGCACCTCAGCCCTGTGGCAGGGACCCCTTACGGAATGGGCGAGATACCCTTCAGGCCCGGCTCGGCCGGGATAGCCTTCTCCCCGACCCAGGTCTTCATACTTGACGACGAGGGCAGGCCCCTGCCCCCAGGCCAGAAGGGCTACATAGCGCTCAAGCCGCTCAGCCCGGCCCTGGGGAAGATGTGGAACGACCCCAACCTTGAGAGGTACACCAAGACCTACTGGAGCAGGTTCCCAGGCTACTTCTACACGGGGGACTACGGCTACATGGACGAGGACGGCTACCTCTACGTCCTCGGCAGGGCTGACGACGTCCTGGCCGCCGGGGGCCAGAGGGTAGGGACCATGGAGGTCGAGAGCACCATAGGCACCCACCCGGCCGTGGCCGAGGTGGCGGCCGCAGGCATGCCCGTGCCAGGCGGGAAGGGCGAGGCCCTGCTCGCCTTCGTCGTTCCGAGGCCGGGCTACCAGCCCTCTGACCAGCTGGCCAACGACATAAAGGCGTACGCCAGGAACGCCGGCTTTATCGTGGACAGGGTAGTCTTCGTGAGGAAGCTGCCCAAGACAAAGAGCGGCAAGATCTTGAGGAGGCTCCTCAGGGCCGTCCTCAGGCAGGAGCCGCTAGGGGACTTATCAACGCTTGACGACCCGGCCGCCTTCGATGAGACGAGGAAGATCATAGAGCAGGTAAGGGACGAGTTCAAGAGGGCCATGCAGGGGACCTAAACCACTTAACGACCAGGGCAGGTATCACTTCAGGCTTCAAGTGTAAAGGGGCTACCTGAGGAGGCCCTTCAGCGAGGCTTTTGAGCAAACCTAAGCCTCCCTTCCCCTTCTCTTTACCTTTCGTTTCATCTCTGCCTTAACAGGTCCTTCAGCGCCTCGCCGCCCCCTATTCATGAGGCCAAGTCGTGTGATTGCCTTCGCCTTGCTTTAAAGCGACTTCAACGAGTATATCGTAAGATCCCCGTTCTAGCTCTAGGCTTGCCATGTGAAGGTGACATGTCTACGAGGCTAGAGACCTGAGGAGCACTATTATGCCCGTGTGCCCTATCATCCTCACGCTTGGCCTAAGGGCGTCAGCCCTTGCCTCCCACTCCCTCTTTATGACCTCGCTGACCTCCTGCACCGCAAAGCCGCCGAGGCGAGACACGGCGTCGAGCAGCTTTATGACCTGGTTCGCTGTCGGCACGAAGACCACGAGGGGTGCCGATGGCTTCAAGGCCTTCCTAACCGAGGGCAGGGCCTCCCAGGGGTCAGGCATGTCAAGGAAGGCGGCGTCCAGGTCCCTCTCCTCAACGCCGTCCCTCACGTCCCCCTTCTTTATCTTGACGCACCCCTCAAGGCCGGCGGCCTTGACGTTTGCGAAGGCCACCTCTATCATGTCGTCCCTCACCTCGTAGGTGAACACAGAGCCTCCAGGGCACACGTGGGCGGCAATCCATATCGTGAGGAAGCCGCTTCCTGCGCCTGCCTCAAGCACCCTCATGCCCGGCGTTAGGCCCGCCAAGGACGTCATGTAGCCGGCGTCCTTCGGGTAGACCACCTGGCTCCTCCTGGGGTAGACGTGCATTATCATGTCATAGAGTGTCGGCCTCAGCAAATAGGCAATACCCCTCTCAAGCTCGAGCCTTGAGCCCCAGGCCGCGCCCACGAGCTGGGAGCCCCTGAAGGCCCCGGCGAAGGTAGAGTATGAGGCCTTCTCCCTGGCCCTGAAGACGTAAGTCTTCCTCCTCTCCCTGCCCTCAACCAGCAGCAGCACCCAGTCGCCCTCAGCTATCGACATGGCCTGCCCCAGCTAAGCCTTTTGAAGTTCTAAGCTTTTTCTGAGCGCCGGCGCTGGCTTGGCCTACGCAGGCTTTGAGGTGGAGGGAGCTGAGAGAGTTCACGAGGAGCTGCTGAAGCTAGCCAGGAACATGGTCAAGCCCATTGACGTCAATGAAAGCAGGAGGGAGCTGGAGGAGGTCCTCAGGAGCGTGTCCAGGTGGTCCCCGAAGGAGCTCAGGCTCGGGTCTGAGCTGCCCAAGGTCGAGGTCAGGCTGAGCAGGGCCTCAGCGCTGATAATAGTGCTGCCCCCCAGGCACGTGCTCAAGGCCGTCGAGGCCTCCAAGGACGTTGGGCACTGCCTTGAGTGGGCAGAGGGAGCGGGCAAGTACCCGGTCCTCGTCTACTATTCCAGGAGGGGGCAGATGACGACAACCGCCTACCTGTACCTGGGGAACGTAATGGAGGACAACAAGGTTGGCGTGCTCTTCGTCAACGGGCCGCCGGGCGAAGTGGCGGAGGTCCTGGAGGTCCTGGAGAACAAGGGCGAGTACATGCCCCCTGAGAACGAGGCCGTCGACTTCAGGTTCTGACGAGCTCCTCGGGCAGGGGCCTGGCTGTGAGGAGCCTTACCTCGTTATTGACGAGGGCCCACTCCACCTCTACCGGTGACCCTATGGCCTCCTCGGCCCTTAGCGAGAGCCTGGCCACCTCGACCGCTGTCTCGTCGCTTACTGACTGGGCCCTTGGGTCACTGACCTCGACCTCCTCGAGGCCGCTGGGACCCACGGCCAGCGCCCTGGGCTTGGGCAGGACCCTCACCTCCTCCACCCTTAGGCCATCAGGGCTCAGCAGGAATGTGTCATGGGGCGAGCCCCGGGTCAGGAGGGCCAGGTGGAGGCCTAGTACTGACTGCACAACCAAAGCCCTCCTCCGAGTGACGGGGTCCAGCGTGTATGCCAGCCCTGAGGCCGTGGCCCTTGGGACCTCCTGGACTACAGCCGACAGGGGCCTGACGCTGTGGGCAGTGGCCCAGGACTCGACCTCGGCGGCCCAACCCTCAAGCCGACCCCTGAGGCACCTTGTGAAGAGGAATGAGGCCATGAGGGAGAGGAGGCTGCCTGCCCCCAGGCTTGGCCTGACCAGGGCGCAGCCGAGGCCCAGGTCATCGGTGCTGCACCTAGGAAGCCATGACAGGGCCCTGTAGTCAACCGGGTGAAGCCCTGCCTCCCTCAGCCTGGAGAGCCACCTGAGCTCGTCGCCGCCCCGCTCCTTGTCCTCAAGGAGGGTGCAGCTCATGAAAGCAGCCTCTCAAGGACCTGCCTGGCCTCGCCCAGCGGGACAGTTACCCTCTCGCCCTTCCCCTGGGAGTAGAGGGTGACGGCGTTGGCTGACTCCTCCTGCGGGCCCACGAAGGCCAGCACCGGGACGCCCCACCTGGAGGCCTTCCTCCTCTGGACGTCCTGTCCTGACCTCATCAGGTCAACCCTGACGCTGAAGCCCCAGGACCTGAGCTGGTCAGCCACCCTCCAGGCGTACCTGAAGCTCTCAGGCGTCACGTTGACCACAACGACCTGAGTGTACGTCTTCTTGGAGGCGCTGAAGAGGCCCGCCTCGACGCCAGCGTCTATGAGCCTGTCAAGCCCTATGCTGGCCCCGGTTGCCGGGACCTGTCTCTTAGCCAAGAGGCCTATCAGGTTGTCATACCTTCCTCCCCCTGCTACGCTCCCTATGGCAGGCCTGTCCAGCACGACCTCAAGTATGGGCCCCGTGTAGTAGTCGAGGCCCCTGACCAAGGCCATGTCAAATACAAGGGCCGAGGGCCTCTTCACCAGGTCAACGACCTGGGCCAGGTGCTCGACTCCCTCTTCCACCTTCCTGCTTGAGCCGTGTTCCCTCCTGAGCCTCTCGAGCACGTCCCTGGGCTCCCCCCTGAAGGAGAGGAGCTCCATGACCCTTGATGCCGCGGAGGCCCCGAGGAGGCGCTCCAGCTCAGCCCTCACGCCCTCAGGGCCCACCTTGTCAAGCCTGTCAATGGCCCTGTAGACGGGCAGCGGGTCGCTGAGCCCCAGCTCCTCCTCGAAGAGGCCGGCCAGCACCCTCCTGTCATTTATCATCACCCTGAAGCCTCCTGACACGCCGATGGCCTCCATGGCGTCAACTATCACGCTAATTACCTCCGCGTCGGCCTCTGGGTAAGGGCTCCCAACTATGTCGGCGTCCGCCTGGTAGAACTCCCTGTACCTCCCCCTCTGTGGCTCTTCGTGCCTCCACACAGGGGCTATCTGGTACCTCTTGAAGGGCAATGGCATCTCTGGGTGGGAGGCCACATACCTTGCCAGGGGCACCGTCAGGTCGTACCTGAGGGCGTACTCCCTGTCGCTCCAGGGGTCCTTGAACCTCCAGATGAGCCTCTGCTCCGCCTCCTCACCGTACTTGCCCGCCAGGACCTCCCAGTGCTCCACAGCAGGCGTCTCAAGGGGGTCGAAGCCATACCTCCTGTAGACGGCCTCAAGCCTTGATATTATCTCCTTCCTGAGTATAGCGAGCTCGGGCGGCACGTCCCTGAAGCCGCGGGGAGGCCTGAGCTCCAAACCCTGCTCCTCGGCCTGCC
>JAPWTO010000047.1:0-4711 GCA_028276005.1 Acidilobus sp. | reverse complement strand
GGGTGCCCTCCCTCCTAGCCTTGTCAAAGCCCAGCCTGTAAATCAGAACGCCAAGGGGCAGGAGGACAGCGTCGTAGACCAGCAGCTCCAGCTCATAAGTCGCAAGCCTGAGCACCCCATAGCCCTGAATCAGCGAGAGCCTGAGCGCCTCAAGGGCCGGCGTCAGCGGGACTGAGTAGCTCAGGGCCTGGGCCCAGAGGGGCATCACGGTCACCGGGAACACCGTACCGGAGATCAGCGCCGTGACCGTCGTGAAGAAGAACGCTATGGGGTTGCCCTGCTTCGTTATCATAACTACGCCGCCAGCCATCATGGCCAGGCCCAGGGTGGCCACCAGCAGCTCTGCAGTTATCATTATGGCCGCGAGGAGGCCTGAGACCAGGTACCTGACCCCGAGCGCGTAGCCTATCGCTAAGGTGACGGCCATGCTTATCGCGTTCATTATGAAGCCCCACAGGGAGGAGTAGATTAACATGCCAAAGACGCCGCTCTGCGTCATGAGGTAGTACTCTATAGTGCCCATGAGCTGCTCGTTCCTAAGCCTCTGACTTATAGTAGTTACCACCGATGACACGTAGCCCTGGAAGGCGAGGCCTATCACGACAAAAGGCGTGTAGTCCTGTGGAGCCATGCCCATACCCTTTACTATCCTGGCCCCCAGCGCCGTGCCCGTGAAGTAATACGTGAAGACTGGCAACACCCAGCTCAGCACGTTGAGGACTATCTGGGTCCTGTAGCTGGCCCACACCTTGAAGCCCCTAAGGTAGATGTAAGCGTATAGCCTAACGCCAACTATTGAGAGCCTCCTGCCGAGGGCCTCCCTTAGGGCCTTTACCTGGCCGCCCATCTCCCTCCCCTCCACCGGCCCCTTGACCTGAAGTCTATCTCGAAGGCCTCCTCGCCGACCAGGTGGGCATATACGTCCTCAAGCGTTGGCTCCGAGGCACCGAGCACCTCCGCTGAGCCGTTGACGGAGGAAAGGACGTCATTAGGTGCCCTGACCCGCGCCTTCCCCCCTCTGACAAAGACCACGTACCTCATGAGCTCGCGGGGCACCAGGTCAAGTGACACGTTGGCCTCAACGACCTTTCCTACGAGCCTCTTGAGCTCCTCAGGGGTCCCCTCAGCGATAATCCTGCCGTCCTTTATTACATATATGTAGTCCGCCAGGCCCTCGACCTCGCCCATGTAATGGCTTGTGAAGAGCGTGGCCTTATCCTCTGAGAGCGACCTCAGTAACGACCTGAGCTCCCTGGCGGAGACGGGGTCAAGGCCCAGGGTGAGCTCATCAAGCAGGAGCACGGGAGGGTCGTGCATGAGGGCCCTGGCTAGAGCCAGCCTCCTCTGCATCCCCAGGCTGTACTTCATGTACTGGACGTCGGCCCACCTCGAGAGCCCGACCATGTTCAGGACTTCCCTTGCCCTCCTCCTGACCTCGCCTAGGCTCATGTCGTAGAGGCTCCCAAAGAACACTAGGTTCTCGTAGCCTGTGAGCCTGTAGTAAAACAGCCTCTCGCCGGTCAGCACGAGACCTATGCTCCTCCTCACCTCCCTCTCCTGGGAGGTGACGTCATAGCCCATGATGTAGGCCTTGCCAGAGGTCGGTGTGAGCAGCGTTGAGAGTATCTTTATGAGCGTTGTCTTGCCGGCCCCGTTAGGGCCCACGAGAGCTACGACGTTACCCTTCCTGACCCTGACAGAGACGCCATTTAGCGCCCTGACCTCAAGGCCCTTGACCTTGAAGACCCTGACGAGGTCCTCTGTCCTTATTGCCTCCGTCACTGACCCCTCTGTGACCGATATATCAACACCAGGGGGTTTGTTTTAAGGTTGTCGGGCCAGTGACTCACAAAGAAGGAGAAGCCTGGCCGAGACCCTGACAGCCCTGAAGTCACCCCTTGGCACAACCCCCTGCGACCTGAGGGCCTCCATGACGTGGCCGAGCTCGTCAGGGCTTAGCCCAAGGGCCTTGGCGGCCGCCATAAAGTCCTCAGAGGACGCTATCGCGCTGAGCACCCTTACCTGCTCCTTGGACAGCCTGCCGCACATGGACAGAGGTCTTGTAACCCTGTCCAGCGCCTCCTCGACAGCCGCCTCAATAGTCTCGTACAGCTCGTCAGGGTTCACGTAGAGCTGGTCAGGCAGGGTTATTACCTCAACGCCCAGCCTGCGGGCTACCGCCACGGCGGCCTCGTCGGAGAAGCCCCTGGCCACCAAGAGGGGCCTCATGCCCGTGAGGACGGAGTTCACGTAGGCCTGCCTCACCGACGACACGTCCACGTAGCCCGCCTTGACCTCGACGGCGTACCGGACCCCGTCCCTCTCGGCGACTATGTCCACGTCGGAGACCTCAACGTTGTCTACTATCACCTTGGACCTCCTCTCTATGACCTTGAAGCCCATTGACTCAAGGGCCCTGGCAGCTATCTCCTCGCTCTCCCTCAGCTGGCCTGTCAAGTGACGTCCCTAACGTATGAAGATCAAGGCAAGGCTTAATTTTTGAAGAGGACTTTTACAACCGGGAGATCATGAACAGGCCCTCTGGAACCTATGACGTTGTCTTCATAGGCGGCGGAGGCGCCTCATACCCTGGGGCCTTCGAGCTGGCTAAGAAGGGACACAGGGTCCTGGTAGTTGACGACAAAGGCGTCCTGGGCGGCGTATGCCTCTACGCCGGCTGCGTGCCCTCCAAGGCGCTCAGGCGATGGGCGCTCGCAGTGCGTGACACCGAGGTCATTGGTAACGCAAAGGTGGACCCCGACGACGTCTGGAGGAGAGCTATTGAGGCCAAGGAGGGCGTTCAGAAGGAGGTTTTCGGCCAACTCGACTGGCTGGCCAGGCAGCTCGGCGAGAGCCTGAACTTCGTGAAGGGGTGGGCCTCCATAAGGGACGAGAGGAACGTCGTTATAAGGACCAACGAAGGGGAGTTCAACGTGACCACCAAGTTCATTCACCTAGGCGCTGGGTCCGTTGACGTTGTCCCTCCTGGCCTACAGGGGGCTGAGCTGGCCTTGACCAGCGACGACCTCTACGCCTACGGCCGCTCCCTGAGGGACCTCCCGGACTCAATGGTAATTGTCGGCGCCGGCTACGTGGGCGTCGAGACCGCTGTATTGCTCTCGATGTTCAAGGTCAAGGTGACCCTCGTGGAGATGATGGACAGGCCCCTGCCCAACATGCCCATGGACATCTCTAGGTCAGTCCTGAGGGGGCTTCAGAGGCTGGGGGTCACAGTACACCTGGGCGCTAGGGCATCGTCTATAGAGAGGAAGGGCAACACAAAGGTCCTGAGGGCCGTCAAGAGGGACGGCAGCGCCCTAGAGCTCGAGGCCGACGAGGTGATGCTTGCCGTGGGCAGGAGGCCAAGGCTTGAGGGCTACGGGCTTGAGAGCCTCGCCGCGAGGGGGCTGAAGTACTCAAGGGACGGAGTAAGCGTTGACGAGTACATGAGGGCCTCGCTGCCTAATGTGTTCGCCGCAGGCGACGTCATCGGTGGGACCATGCTCTACCACGCCGCCCTGGTCGGCAGCCTCGTGGCGGCCAGGAACATGGAGGCGGGCTCCAGCAAGTACAGGTATAACCCAATGACTATCCCACGCGTGGTCTTCACACATCCTGAGGCAGGCTACGTGGGCTACACTGAGGAGCAGCTGAGGCAGGCCGGCGTGGGCTACACAGTCATAAGGTACAGCATGAAGGCCAACTCCTACTCCCTCATTGAGGGCATGCCTGACGCGTGGGTCAAGGTGATAGTCAGCAAGGAGGACGGCAGGGTGCTCGGGGCCCAGACGTACGCCCCTGAGGCCCATTCAATACTGGCTGCGTTCGCCCTCGGCTTGATGAGGGGGCTTGGCAGGGAGGACTTCTACTGGCTGGCGGCCCCGCACCCAAGCCCCATTGAGGCCCTTCCGGAGTCCTTCAGGATGGCCGAGCTCCTGGACTAGGGCCTATAGGGGTTCAGCTCTCATATAGGCTCACGTAACTTGACTTCATCGCCTCATCTTTATTCCCCCGCACCCCGCTCGGGCCTTCATCGGGCTTGGGGGCGTTCAGGGCCACCCCAGGGGCCCTACATCTTGAGTGCTTAGTCACGTACCTCCTGATGTATGTTGATTGAACGACGACCTATAAACTTATTATGAAAACTAAAACAGCTACGGCCTATAGGCGTCCCTGGCTATCGAGGAGGGCGGCGACATGGCTATCGCCGCAGCCCCCTCAAGGACCTGGTCATCGCCGAAAGAGCACCTCTCAATCCTCGGTACGCCAAAGACCCCCACGTACCTCTGCAGGTGCTTAATTACGCCAGGCCTTATCAGGTCCTCGTTGTAGAGGTATACGCTGCCGCCTATGAATACGGCCTCAGGGTCGTAGGCCGCTATTAACGTCATTATGCCCGCGGCATGGGCCCTGTTAATGTAATCGACTACGTGAGCCGCGAAGGGATCGCCCTCCCTCGCCATGGAGTACAGCAGCTCAGGGCTCAGCTCCCCGCGGGGCGCAAGCTCGTAGGCCCTGGTCTTGGGGCCGTTCCAGAGCTGGGCCAGCCTGGCCGCCACCCTCGGTATGTTCCTGCCGCCCACGAAGGCCTCCCAGTGGCCTACGCCCCCGCACCCGCACGGCATATCTGACTCAAAGCTTATCACAGCATGGCCCAGCTCGTGAGCGTTGCCCCTCCTCCCCACGAGCAGGTTCCCGTCAACGACAGCGC
>JAPWTO010000046.1:0-4830 GCA_028276005.1 Acidilobus sp. | reverse complement strand
CCTGCTTGTGAAGTCAAGTAGGGGGGCCCAGCCAAAGCTTGAGGAGCTGGGGCCTCGCTCCTACCTGATTGAGGCCGAGGTCCCGAGCGGGAGCCCCCTCGTGGGCATGACCGTCAAGGAGCTGAGGGAAAAGCTCGGCGTGAGGGTGAGAGGGTCAGGAGGACGGGCCGCGCCATAATCTCGAGGGGAGGGTCAAGCGTCCTCGGAGAAGGGATGACGCTGCTCCTTCAGGTCCCTAAGGACAAGGTGCCTATGCTACTCAGCGAGAAGGGCCTCAGGACCTCACTGACCGGCAAGCCGCTCTACGAGCTGCTGGTCCCCTCGGGCTCCCCACTGGTCAACAACACAGTATATGAGGTCAACATGAGGCTAGGCGAGGTCAGGGTCGTAGGGGTCTCAACTACTAGGAGCGTGAGGAGACTTAGCTCGTACTCGCTGGCCCCAGGCGACGCGCTCCTCGTAGAGGGAGAAGAGGAGAAGGTGGCCAGGGCGGCCTCGGCCTACGGCCTGATGCCTATCAGGGGCAGGCCCCTTAAGGGCCTCAACCCGAGGCTCGCCGTGGCCGCGGTCAGCGGCCTGGGCCTGGCCGTGGGGGCCTCGCTGGCGGGCCTCAACATGGCCCTCAGCTTCCTCGCCGGCGCCGCTGTGGCTGTCGCCTTGGCGCCGGCGGCCCTCAGGAGGGCCTACACTTACATAGAGTGGCCGACGATAGTCTTCGTGGGCACCTACGTGGCCGTCGGGCAGGCCCTCGTCCTCTCAGGCCTCTCCTCCTACCTGACCCTCCTGTCCTCAAGTCCCTTCCCGCTCTTCCTGACCTCCCTCATACTGGCTAACCTAGCGGGCAACGTGGCCTCGGCCGCCCTCCTGGGCCCGCTGGCCGTAAGCTCCCCTCACCCGATTACATCAGTCCTCGCTGTGGCCATGGGGGCCTCCTCAGCATTCCTCACGCCCTTCTCCCACCCGGCCAACCTGATAGCCTACTCGGCGGGCGGCTACGAGCCCAGGGACTTCGCGATAGCCGGGACCGTGATGGTGATCCTGATAGGCCTGCTCACGGCCCTAACGTTGCACTGAGGCGACTGCTTGCAGACAGCCTTTGAAGGACCCGCCAACTACCTGGGGATCACAGTTGTTCAACAGTTGTTCAAAAGACCTTTTGAACAAGCCAACCTGACCTGAAGGCTCTCGTCGCCTTTCCTGCTAAAGAGGTCGCTTTAGAGCAGGCAACCCCTAGTCCTTCGTCTACTTGCTCCGCTCTCCTGGGCCGCCGGCCTGGGGAGCCACTGGGTAAGGCAGGTACTCAACACCGGGCCTGCTCGCGCGGGCCTGTGGGTAGAGGGCCATCAGGTCGTAGACCTCGGGCGGCACGTTCGTGGAAACCTTCAGTCCCATCTCTCTGAGCTGATCCACCGTTATCGGGTAATCGTGCGTGTAGTACCCGCCTACAAGCCTGTCAGCGGTCTGCTTCGCCTTCTCCTCCCCTACCTTGTCCTTGATCAGCTCAACCACCAACTCCTTGGTCTGCCTTATCGCCTTCTCGGCGACGTCCGCGAGTATCAGGGTCTGATCGTCCACCTTGTCCCTGCCCTTCAGCTCTACGGCCCTGAGAACGGAGGGGGCTGGCAAGTACATGCCGTTAGGGCCTCCCAGCTGTGGGTCAAGGGGGCCGAGTGACGCGTTGGGGTCCATTATTATCTCATCTGCAGCCAGGGCTATCAGTGTGCCGCCGCTCATGGCGTAGTGCGGCACCACCACGACCTTCCTGGCCGGGTGCGCCTTGAGAGCCCTGGCTATCTGGGACGCGGCCAGCACGAGGCCCCCTGGCGTGTGCAGTATCAGCATTATCGGGACGTTGGAGGGCGTTGTCCTGATGGCACTGAGCACCGCCTCCGAGTCCTCAATGCTTATGTAACGGTAGACAGGCACGCCGAGAAGGCCTATTCTCTCCTGCCTGTGTATCATTGTTATGACCCTGTGGCCGTACTTGCGCTCTATTACTGAGATCAGCCGAAGCCTGGCATGCTGCACTGACCTCATCGAGAGCCACGGTGAGATCATAGCCACGAAAAGCAGTATCCAAAACAGGTAACCCAGAACGTCCAGAGGTATGTTGCCGGCTGCCATTTTCCTCTAAAGCACCATGACCTAACCAGTTTAAAAGGGCGCCTGAAGTCCCACCAGCGGCTGGGCGCCCCGCCATCCTCTGACCAACGGTTCTAAGGCCGCGTCCTGAGTAACTGACTACAGTAGGCCCTGCGCCAGGACGCTTGAGCTCAGGCAGCTCGTGCTCCGATCATCGCGGCCCCGCGCTCACCAGAGGTGCATCCTCTTCATCGCAGGGTTAGACCTTCTCAGCGGCCTAATAAGCCTCAGCTGACCTCAGGCCCCCTAAGGTACCAGGCTATCGACGCCGTTGCCCCCACGTCGTCTCGCCGAAGACCTCGTTGACAAGCAGGAGGCAGCTGGAGAGCGTGAAGCTGTGGGGCCCAGGGGTCATTATTAGCCTGTTAAGGAAGCTCAAGGCTATCACGTAACTCTTGGCTGGTGATAAAAAGCCCTTTGCTGAACGTGTTTACCCGTGGCGTTCCTTTTCCTTACTTTTAATTACTTCTAGTTCCGCCACGGGCGCCCCTCTTAAGGGGTCATACACCGTCACCCTTAAGTCATTGGGGCTGGTCGAGGGAAACACCACTACCCTCCCATCCGCTTTTATCGCTCCCACCCTCGTGAGCAGCGCCCGTCATCAGGTAGGGGGCTCATCAGTGAAAGCTTTCTCGGTAGTACCATATAAACGCAACTTGTCAAAAAGACGTCTAGAAGTAATTAAAAATAATGTATAGTTACGTAGAGACGTTACAGTCTCGGCCCAAATGCTGGCCTGCGACTATTAACGTGGACGCGAGGCCCCAGGGACGCCTCTAAACGCCTAGAAGGCCTCATTCGGGCCTCGACGAATGAGGCCTTAGCAGTAAGCTTTTGAGTCCTGGCCGCGATTCAAACAGGGGGCTGGGGCTCAGCCTGGACTAGGTTCATCATGATCAGCTGCCGCGTCGTACATCATCGCCCCGGCCCCTTTGTAATTGGCTGTAATACTCTATAAGGCCCCTTGGCTGCCAGCCCTGGGCGAGTTCAGAAGCGGTCGATAGTTGACGCCCACTCGTCAATTATCCTTGACCTTGCGAGAGAAGCCAACCTGCGTTTTGATGTAGGCCTTCACATGGCAGAGCTACAGCGCTGGCGTCAGCGCTTAGCCCAGCTCGACCATCTTTATGTCTGCCAGCAGGCTGAAGAGCTCTGTCAGCCTCTCAACCGAGACCGCGGCGGTCCCATACTCGGCCGCGAGGAGTGACGCCACCTCCCCGAGCGTCCTGTCGGGCGTAGCCAGGAACACTCCCTCCCTAAGGTAAACAGTGTAGGCCTGCTGGCCTGCTGAGGCCATCATGCCGGCGACCCTCAGGGCTGCGTCAAGGGACCTCCTGGCTATGGACCTCAGGCTCTCTATCATTGGCGGCCTCGACTTAACGGTAACGTCAACATTGGGCGGCCAGCCCTCAGGGGCCCCTGAGGCCTCCTGTAGGCCCATGGCCTTGGCCATAAGGCTCCTTGCGAGCCTGGCCGCCACCTCGTCGCCGGAGAGCAGGTGCCTTGATGCTATTGTGTTGAGGAGCTGGGACCTGAAGGCCCTTGGGTCAGGTGGGGAGGAGGCAAGCGTGTAGACCGAGGCGGCCGCAGCAGAGGCCGAGAGCCTCAACATCATCCTCGAGACCTTGTCAAGGTCGTCAAGGTCCGTGTGGTAGTTCACGTCAGGCCAGCCGTTGAGCATAGCTGACGGCATGCCAAGAGCCGTGGCAACGTCGTGGTCGCTGCCCCCGTCGTAGGCTACCAGCCTATGGCCCTCAAAGCCTAGGGCCTCAGAGACGAGGCCCGTGGCCTCTGCAAGGGTGACGTCCGCCTCCCCCATGGCGGAGAGGCTGCTCGCTATGATCAGCAGGGGCCCGTTGCCGTCTCCCGGCTCGACGCCAACCATGTCGAAGTTCAGGACCTGGGTTATGAGGCCCTTGAAGGTCTTTGTGAAGGCTACAGAGCTCCCTGTGTACTCGGGTATCCATACGAACCTTATGGTCGAGCTCGGCTGGGCGAGGGCGCCCCTGTCTATGAGCTTAGAGAGAGCTATGGCCGCCTCGGCGATGGCCGCTGAGCCGCTGCCGTTGTCGTTGGCCCCAGGCGTCGGGTGGCATATGTGGGCCACGGCCGCGGGCCCCTTTCCGTCCCTGTCACCTATCCAGGCTACGACTATTGGGAACCCTGGGTCCCTCCTGACGTCGCTGTCCACCCTTACCGTGAGCCTCCTGCCCTCTCTGAGCGGGCCCAGGAGCGACCTGGGTATTGAGACGGCCGGGACGGTGCTGTTGGCAGCCTCGTTCCTGCTCAGGAAGAGACCCTTGTAGGGCACGGCGTCAGGGGGCGCGGACTCACTGTAGAGCGCTACCGCAACCGCTCCGGCCTCGGAGGCCAGCCTGTATACTATGTATGGGTTGCCAGGGCTCACCACTACCTTGCCCTTGGCGTTGGCGTACGACTCAGGCCTCCACCACTCCCTGTCAACGATCAGGGGCTCCCCGCTCACCTCTCCCCCGCTCGGCGGCGTGTGGGCCGCCGCGAGGGTCGGGTGGGCCTCAAGGGTGAGCTCAGTTCCCCCCTCAACCTTCACCGAGGCCTCGTGTATGGCCCAGCCCGTTGGCGCCGACATCCAGTCGGGCACGTTGGTCCCCCCGAACTTTATCAGCTCCACCTCAAGCGAGTCGCCGGCCTCCTGAAGCAGCACCTCCT
>JAPWTO010000045.1:0-4888 GCA_028276005.1 Acidilobus sp. | reverse complement strand
TCTCCCTGTAGAGGCTGAGCCTCTTTGACGCCTTGAAGTCCTGAGGAAGGATTAGCCCTACGAAGCCCTTAGGGCTCGTGGCCTGAGGGACCCCTCCCCCTCCGAACCTGGCCCCCCAGGCCTTAACAGCTACCACAGTGTACGTCCTCAGCCGCCTTACGTTAAGGCCTCCGTCCTCGGCCGAGTACTGCGAAACGACGCCTTCGGCTGCCTCAAGGCGGTGCCAGGAGAGATCACACCTCCCCTCGGCCTTCGTGTCGTCTAGGATCCTCCTTATGAGGTCACGAGACTCCAGCGCATAGGGGACTAAGCTCAAGCCGCCTCACCCTCCTCACAGCTGACCTTCGACAGCCCCCTCTGGTCCTTCTCCACCGTGCAGACCTTGTCAACCTTGTCAACGACCTCCGTGTGGTGCGTGATCATTATCAGCTGCGGCACGCCGCCCTCCTCGGTCACCCTGCCTATTATGTCCACCAGGGCCCTCCTCCTGGCGTCGTCAAGCATGTCGGTAGGCTCGTCAAGCAGGAGGAACCCTACCTTTGACTGCATGATCCTGTTCAGGGCCAGGACGTAGGCCAAGGAGAGCACTATCTGCTCCCCTCCGCTGAGCGTTGAGACGGGCCTCTCGACGCCCTGCCTGTCCACGACCCTGAAGTAGAAAGCGTCCTCAGACTCCCGCACCTCCACCCTGGCGTAATCAAGTCCAAATAGCCTGAACACGTCATTCATCTCGTTCTCAAGGCTTATGAGGGCCCTCCTGTAAAGGGCCTTCTCAAGCCTCTCCACGACGGCCATAGCGCCAAGCGCGGCGTCAAGCTCGTCCAGCGCCCTGCTGAGGGCCTCCTCGTCTTCGCCGGCCCTCTCGGCGTCAGCCTTTGCCTGCTCAATCCTCGACCTGAGGGCCGCGACCTCCTTCAGCGCTTGGTCCCTCTGCGTCCTTATGCCTTCCTGCCTGCGCCTCAGCTCGTCGCACTCCCTGGCCTTAGGCTCAAGCGCACTTACCTGAGACCTTAACGCCTCTACCCTGCGCCTCAGCTCGTCGACCCTGGCCCCAGCCTCTGAGATCTGTGACCTAAGCGAAAGCGCGGTGCCCTCAAGGACCCTTGCCCTGGCAGCGGCCTCCACTGCCGTCTTGACCTTGGCGAGGGCCTCTGCTAGGTCCTTAGCTGAAGCCCTGTTGATCAGCTCACGCTCCACCTGGGCCCTCCTGGCCTTACTGGCCTCAAGCTCCCCTTCGATGCGGTTTAGCTCATCTATTACCCCCTGGGCAGCCTCGGGCGACCTGAGCCCGCTCGCCTCAAGCCTGGCCAAGGCCGCAAGGTATGAGGCGTTGGCCTGCTCAAGCTCCTTCAGCCTACGCTCAACCTCTGCGGCCTCCCTGTCGAGCGCCTCAACGGACCTCTTGAGCTCAGGTAGCCTTGAGCTCAGCGCAGAGAGGCCCTGCAGTGATGACATTATTTGGGACGCCGTAGATATCGCCGCCCTGGCCCTGCTGACCCTGGACTCAAGGTCTTCAAGCCTCCTGAAGAGGTCCTCTGCCTGCGACCTCGCGGCCTCAGCGCTGGCCCTCAGCCTGGACGCCTCCTCTGAGTAGTGAAGCGCTAACGACTCAGCCCTCTCCTGCGACAGAGGCGACCCACACACAGGGCACCTGGCCTCCCTCCCGCCCCTCCTCAGGAGCCTGACGACCTCGTCGAGCTCCCTGAGCCTGGCCTCCTGCGCCTCTGCCTGGGCCCTCAGCTCCTGGGCCCTGGCCCTGACCTCCGTCAGCTCGCTTTCAAGCCCCCTGAGCTTCTCCTCTAGGCACCTAATGTCGCAATCCTGGCCTACCCCTACCGCGGCCCTTGCCTCCTGCTCCGCCTGCTCTATGGACTTCGAGAGGAGCTCCGCCTGGGCCAGCTGACCCTCTATGACCTTAAGCTCGTCAGAGGCCTTCCGCCTGGCTTCCCTCAGCTCCTCAAGCCTTGACCTCAGCGCCTCATACTCCTCGTGAACCCCTCTGTTAGCATTGAGCTCCAGGTATGCGTCGGCGATGGGCTTCAGTTCCCTCGCCCTCTCGCTCAGCAATGAAATCCTGTTATCAAGCGAGGTGAGCTCATCAACTAACGGCGCCAGCGAGGCAAGGGGGACCAGGGGCTGAAGTGACGCCAGCTGCTGCGTAACGTCATTAAGTTCGCTCTGTAGCCTGGACAGCCTCGCCTGCTCCTCACCAAGCGACCTCTCGCCCTCTCTCAGCTGCTGCCTCAACGCCTCAAGCACAGATGATGCCTTACACGCCTCGTCAGAGGCCCTCGTCACCTTGTCGAGCTCTGCTGTCAACGAGGAAAGCCTCTCCTCAGCCTCCTTGAGCTTGGCCTCAAGGTCGTGGTACTCCTGCAGCTTGGCCCTCTTGACCTCCCTTGCGGCCTGTATGGCCTTAAGCACCTCAGCCCTTCTCCTAGGGCCCACGTCAAAGGCCATGACGAGGCTTCCATCGCTCCTCTGGACCCTTATCGTGTGGGACCTCACCGCCTCGAGGGCCTTCTCGAGCTGAGGGATCCCGATAGCGCTCTCAACGAGCTCCTTGAGCCTCTTGCCCTCATCCGAGGAAAGTATGGAGGCTATCTCGGCCAGGCCGCCCTGCCTTATTATCACCGCGGAGCCTATGAAGCCCTTGTAATCAGTTACCCCGTGAAGCCCGAGGAGCTTAGCTATCTCCTCCCTGTAGGCCGTTGCCGTGGTCGCTACTACCTTGCCGTTAACGGTCAGCCTGTACGCTGTTATGGCTGTGCTCCCGCGCCTCTCTATGAAGACCCTTGCGGTGGCCTTTGAGCCAGTGGCGGGGTCCTCGAGCTCAAGTACCACCTCAGCCCTCTGCTTGCCAAGCTGTATCAGGTCTGACGCCTTTCCTCTCCAGCCTGACCCGGTCAGCGCGTAGTATATGGCCTCAAAGACGCTGGTCTTCCCAGCCCCGTTCTCGCCGACTAAGGCCAGGCTGCCAAGTGGAAGCCTAAGCTTAGTGCTCTCATGGCTGAGGAAGTTACGCAGCTCCACGGACCTTATGACGTAGGTCACTGAGCCGTCAGCCTCCTGAGAGACTCCAATGACTTAGGCCAGGAGGCCAGCCTTTCGAGCGCCTTCTCAATGGCCTCCTCATTCCCCTCTGAGGCGGCGAGTATAAGGTCAAGTATCGCCTTAGACGTGAGCTCGTCGAGCCCGACCTCAGCCTTAATTACGTCCAGAGGGTCGAGGGACTCAGGGCCGCGCCCCGGCAGGGCCTTGGCCCCCGCCTTCTCATCGCTCACCCTCGTTATGTGCGGTATTATTATCAGGCCCCTCTCGCCGGAGACCCTTGAGGCGGAGAGCTCAACCACGCTTGAGGGCACCTTGACCCCAACCTTAAGCCTGAGGTGAACGAGCGGCTCCTTCTCGTTAGGGGCTCTCGTGACCTTACCTACGGCTGCCCTGATCACCCTGTCAACGTCCTTTGGGTCCCTGACCTCGGCGTCAAGCACTACGTGCCTCCTCACGGCGATGCTCACCTCTTGGACTACCGGCTCGTCACCGCTCAGGTCCACTATGAGCGGGCCCCTCTTGTGGTCCCTCTCCGCCTCGGAGACGTCAAGGGGGTAGAGGGAGCCCGTGTAAGCATACCACAGGTCTGGCCTGCTAGGGGGCACAACGCACCTGACGCACCTGTCATGTACGTGGCCTAGCGCTACGTATCGCGCCTTAGGCAGCTCCGTCAGAGAGGCTATGGCGTCATACGTGAACACTGGGTCGAGAGAGAAGTGCCCCGTGAAGATCACGCTGAGGCCCAGCGACCTGAGCTCCTCAGCCCTCCTCTCATAACAGGGCGCTAACGCCCTAAAGATGTCCCTACGCTCGTTAACGCTGACCTTGAAGAAGGGGTAGACCATGAAGGAGAGCTTGCCATCAATTATCGTCATCCTCTCTATTGCCTTCAGGCACTCGGCCGCAGAGGTAAGCTTGAGGCCTGGAGGGGGCTGAGGCGCGTGGAAGCCCTCCAGGGCCTCGGCTAAAACGTCAAGGGGCGATGGCTCTCTTCTGCCCGGGGTGTCGTGCTCCCCCCTCGCAGCTATGACCTTGACGCCTCTTGACGTTAACTCCCTCAGCTTCCTCAGCGCGAAGGCCAAGGTGGCGTTATCTGGGTGCGGAGAGTCGAACAGGTCGCCGGCTATCACAAGGGCTCTGACCCTGTCCTTGACTATCTCCTCAACGGACTCCTCAAAGGCCTGGAATATGTCATCATAGAAGGCCCTCTCGCCGTACTTCCTGGCGCCTAAGTGAACGTCGGCCATGTGCGCTATTAACGCGTCAGTCCCCAGGGGCCGCTCCCAAGGCCCTCTTTACTAGGGGTAATACCTAAAATCCTGAACCCCGCCCAGGCGATGGGCCTTCACGTGGTTAACGAGAAAACGTCCGGGTGACGGGGTTGGGAAGGCTTGTTGACAGGGCCTTGGAGTGTGGCGGGCTCCTCCAGGTAGCCCTCGACTTCACGACGCTGGAGGAGGCGCTCAGGGTAGCTTCACTGCTTCCCGCTAGCAGGTCCCTGATCATGGAGGCCGGCACGCCCCTCATCAAGTCCGAGGGCCTGAAGAGCGTGAGGCTGCTGAGGGCGCTGCCTGGGCATCACCTAGTCATGGCTGACACGAAGACTATGGACGTTGGCGGGCTTGAGGCCCAGATGGCCTTCAGGGCCGGGGCTGACGCCATGAGCGTGCTCCTCGCCGCAAGCGAGGAGACCATCAAGGAGGCGGCCAGGGCCGCTGAGGACGTTGGGGCTGACGTGTACGCTGACTCCATGGGCTTCCAGGACCTGGCCTCTTGGGTTGATAAGGCCAGGCGAAGCGGGGCTGACGTCTTCCTGATACACATAGGGATAGAC
>JAPWTO010000009.1:0-29376 GCA_028276005.1 Acidilobus sp. | reverse complement strand
CCCTCGCAAAGCCTGCCCCTCCCATAACCTGCACGGCCAGCCACGCGGCTCTCTGGGCGACCTCAGCGCCCATCAGCTTTGAGACAGCAGCGTCATAGGGGTCAACAGCTCCTTTAGACTCAGCCCTGGCCACGGCCACCTCCAGCAGGGCCTCCAGGAGCCTTGACCTAATCTCGACGTCTGCAAAGTACCACCGTACGCCCTGGTAGTCCCCCAGCTCAACTCCAAAGATCTTCTTGGTCAAGGCCTTAGGGCCCACCTCCTCAAAGAACCCGTCCTTTATCCCCAGGCCTATCGCGCCGTAGCTGAGCCTCTCATAGTTAATTGTCTCAAGGGTCTCCCTTATTCCCTTCCCAGGTGTGCCGACCCGAACCCCCACTGCTCCCTCAAAGGCGACCTTCGAGACCCCGGCCCCCCTGAATGTGAAGAGCTCCTGTTTCTCGACTTTAATGCCTGGCCCTCTCTCAACTAGGTAGAGCGTAGGCCCTGAGGGGCCCTGGGCCAACACGAGGAAGTGGCTGGCATATACGGCGTTGCTTGCGTATACCTTCTCCCCCGTTATGTATGCCTCTCCACCTGCCCGCTCGTCAGCGACCGTCTTCAGGTTGGCCTTTATATCACTGCCGCCGCCGGGCTCCGTGACGCACAGCGAGTAGACCCTGCCGTCCTGCCTCACCCTCCTGGCAACGGTAGCAGAGGTCATTATTACGTGGGCTACCGCAGGGCTCCACCTTGAGGCTACGCGAACGACATTAATCAGCTCGCTCAGGGACATGGACAGTGAGTCAAAGGCGCCAGCCTCCTTCAGTCCCTGAAGGAACTCTGCGCTGAGCTCATTTCTCTCGTCTATTTCCTCGGCTAGGGATGGCAGGCGGCCTGTGAGGAACCCTGTGACGGATTCGGCCTTGCTCAAGTCGCTGCCCAGAGTGACGCGTCTGAAAACATTTAAAAGATCTGTGGGACAGGGCAAAGCGGCGAGAAGCTATGCCCATGAGGCCAGGCCGGTGCTACTCACACGTAACCAGCCAGCCCTACACCAGGAGGGAGTACATACACGGCGCCCCTCAGCCCAAGATATCAAAGTTCACTGCTGGTACTCCATCCCTTGCGGACTCCTACGAGGTTAAGGTCTCACTGGTCGTGCTGGAGCGCGGCCAGGTAAGGTCAGAGGCGCTTGAGGCAGCAAGGGTAGCAGCTTCTAAGCACCTCTCCACGAACGTAGGTGACGCTAACTACTTCATGATCGTTAAGAAGTACCCTCATCAGGTCATCAGGGAGAACAAGATGATGGCCTTCGCGGGCGCTGACAGGCTTCAGGACGGAATGAGACTCTCCTTCGGGACGCCTATAGGCGTCACTGCTATAGTGGAGCCTGGCGACGCCGTAATAGAGGTCTACGGCAGGGCCTCAGACCTGGACAAGATAAAGGAGGCGCTGAGGAGGGCTGCCTCCAAGCTGCCCCACAGGACCAGGGTCTTCGTCCAGCCAAGAAGCTCTGGCGATAGCGGCTCTGGCAGCAGTTAAGCAGCGTTCCTTTTTCGCGAGGAGGCCCTTTAGGCAGCTATCAGCGGCGGGTTCAAGGGGACCGCATCAATGACGTTGACTTTGACGTTAAGCTTCTCTTCACTCGTTGTCAGGCCGGCCACCTCTAGGACCGTCTGAACTATCCTGTCAATAAGCTCCTCAACGTTTACCATGGCAGGGTCAACGGGTATCTCGTGAGGTCCCACGGAAACACTCGGGCCATCGCGGAATGGGCTGTAGCCAAGAGTCTCGTTGACGACCTCTACGAGAACTCTTAGCGAGTACTCTTCCTTCAGCCTCTTGGCGGCCTCCCAAGCTGCCTTGAGAGCCACATCGTCATCCCATAGGGACTGCCTCACTACCAGGCTAAGCATTTTCCCCACACCGGGCGCCGGAAAGCCCCTTGTGCCAGCGGAATACTGGGAGCGGCGCGCCTATATCTAGGGTCCGGGAGGGTAAGCCTGGACTCACAGCGAAGTCCGCGATTTGTGGGAACCCCGTCCGCTCAGGGAGAGAGCATCTATTACATTAAGGTTTACCCAAACAATACCTTTGATACAGTTACAACTTTTACCTTCCCAGGCCGGTCTCTGCAAGGCGAAAGGAATTGGGCGTAAGGGAAGAGCTAGCCAAGGTATTCGAGCTAACGAACGCTCATAATATATGGAGGCTGAGGGAGTCCATTAACCTCATAGCGAGTGAGAACGTGATGTCGCCAGCCGCGATGGCTGTCTACATAAGCGACCCCATGCACAGGTACGCTGAGGGTAAGCCTTTCAAGAGGCACTACCAGGGCGTTAAGTACATAGACGAGCTCGAGGTGCTGGCGGACGAGCTTATGGGCAGGCTCTTTGAGACTGACATGGTCGACCTGAGGCCTGTCAGCGGCACGATAGCCAACGCGGCCACCTTCAGGGTGTTAGCTCAGCCTGGCGACAAGGCCGTCATAGCGCCTGTGCAGGCCGGGGCTCACGTGAGCCACACGAAGTTTGGGACCCTGGGCGCCCTCGGCATACAACAGATCGAGCTCCCCTATGATGAGGAGAGGATGAACGTGGACGTGGACAGGGCCGTCAAGGTGATTGAGGAGGTCAAGCCGAAGTTCGCCGTCCTAGGGGGCAGCGTATACCTCTTCCCTCACCCCGTGAAGGAGATAGCAGAGGCCGTTCACTCTGTAGGAGGCAAACTTGTCTACGACGCAGCCCACGTACTTGGCCTAATAGCTGGGGGCGCGTGGGAGAACCCACTTAAGCACGGGGCTGACGTTATAACGGCCTCAACACATAAGACATTCCCAGGACCTCAGGGCGGAGTGATCCTAGCGTCCAACAGGGAGGTTTTCAAGGAGATAGGTAAAACGATATTCCCCTGGTTCGTCAGCAGCCATCACCTCCACAGGCTCCCGGCGACGGCGGTCACAGCCCTGGAGATGCTGGAGTTCGGGCGTCAGTACGCTGACCAGGTGATCAGGAACGCCAAGAGGTTGGCCGAGACACTTGCAGAGAGGGGCTTCAAGGTGTTAGCTGAGCACATGGGTTATACTATGAGTCACCAGGTCCTGCTGGATGTAACTAAGCAGGGGGGAGGCGCGAAGGCTGCCCTTCTGCTTGAGGAGGCCAACATAATAGTTAACAAGAACCTACTGCCAAAGGACCCGCCCGAGGCTGTCAAGGACCCGAGCGGCCTAAGGATAGGCGTGCAGGAGATGACGAGGTTTGGCATGAAGGAGGGCGAGATGGAGGTCATAGCGGACCTCATGGAGAGGGTCCTGATAAAGGGTGAGGAGCCTTCCAAGGTGAGGGAGGATGTTAAGAGGTTCAGGTCTAACTTCACAAAGGTTTACTATGGTTTCAGGCTTGAGGACCTTAGCGGCGTGGCCTACTCAAGCGCCCTAAGCCTGCTAGAGTGAAATCTCTAGGGTTCGTATCTCATTAAATTATTAATTTAATTATTTTAAGGAGGGTTCTTTGGGGGAAGGCTACGGACATGAGAAAATTTTAAGCTAGATGATGTAGAGATGAGTGGCTGAGAAGGGAGGGCTTTTGCCGCCTCTGCTGAGGGTCGAGGGGCTAAAGGTATACTTCCATATGCCGAGGGGCCTGGTAAGGGCCGTCGACGAGGTTAGCATATACCTAAACAAGGGCGAGATCGTAGGCATTGCTGGCGAGAGCGGCAGCGGCAAGAGCACGTTAGCCCTGGGCATAATGAGGCTGATAATGCCGCCAGGCTTCATAGAGGGCGGTAACATATACTTTGAGGACACCGAGGTACTGCACCTGCCCGAGAAGGTCTTCAACAGCGAGTACAGGTGGAAGAGGATAGCGATGGTGTTCCAGGGCTCTATGAACGGCTTCACACCCGTTTACAAGATAAGGGATCAGATAAAGGAGGTCCTGGAGGTCCACGGCTACGGGGGTGATCCTGACCAGAGGGTCAACGAGCTCATGAAGATGGTTAACCTGGACCCCTCCATAGCTGACAGATACCCTCACGAGCTAAGCGGCGGGCAGAAGCAGAGGGCCTTCATAGCAATGGCTCTAGCCCTTAACCCTCGGGTCCTCATAGCGGATGAGCCAACTACAGCCCTTGACGTAATAACGCAGACTCACATCATAAATCTCCTGAAGCAGTTGAGGAAGGAGCTCGGGATATCCATAATTTTCATAACCCACGACATAGCCTTAATGTCAATGATTACAGACAGAATGTACATAATGTACGCAGGGAGGATAGTGGAGCATGCCGACGCAGGTGATATAGTTAGGAAACCTAAGCATCCATACACAAAGCTGCTCATGGAGGCTGTGCCAGACCCATCAAAGGAATACATAAAGGGCATACCAGGCTTCATGCCTGACCTGGCCAGGCTTCCCCCTGGCTGCAGGTTCCAGACCAGGTGCCCATTCGTAATGGATATCTGTAAGCGCGAGGAGCCAAGGCTTAAGAGGGTTGAGAACTCGGAGGTCGCGTGCTGGCTCTATGGGTGATGAAAGGTGAGCTTAGGCGATACGGTAATAGAGACCAAGGACCTCAAGGTTTACTTCACCAAGGGGGGACTCCTTTCCAAGAAGAGCGTGGTGAAGGCAGTTGATAACGTCAGCATCAAGATAAGGAGAGGGGAGGTACTTGGCCTCGTGGGCGAGAGCGGCAGCGGCAAGACTACGCTTGGCCGCACAACCATAGGGCTCCAGGTCCCCACCGAGGGCCAGGTGATATATTATGACAGCAAGGGCTTCTCCCACGTGATTAACCCAAGGAACATCACTAAGGATATCAGGAGGAAGCTCCAGATGATCTATCAGGATCCGTACTCCTCCATAGACCCCTACATGAAGGTCTACGACGCACTTAGGCAGCCCCTTTACTACGCGGGGGTCAGGGACAGGGCTGAGATAGAGGAGATAATACACAAGGCCTTCGACGACGTAGGGCTTCCCTACGACCTACTTGGCAACTACGTCTTCCAGCTTTCAGGAGGTCAGAGGCAGAGACTCGCCATAGCCAGAGCGCTAATGATGGACCCTGACTACCTGGTTGCCGATGAGCCCGTCACAATGCTGGACGCCTCGCTGAAGGGGCTCATAGTCGAGGACCTTAAGAAGATCAACCAGTCGAGGGGCCTGTCAATACTTTTCATAACTCACGAGCTGCCGGTCGCCAAGGTGATAGCTCATAGAATAGCAATAATGTATCTCGGCAAGATAATTGAGTTAGGTCCTACGAAGAGGATCGTAGAGAACCCCCTGCACCCCTACACGCAGGCGCTCCTCCAGGCCTATCCAAGGCTAGAGCCCGAGGCCAGGGACAAGCTCTTCAAGGTCAACGTCAGGGAACTAGAGCTCGTCTGGCCCAAGTCAGGCTGTAGGTTCCACCCAAGGTGCCCATTTGTAATGAAGAGGTGTGAGACGGAGGAGCCGCCGCTCAAGGAGGTAGAGCCAGGCCACTACGTGGCGTGCTGGCTTTATTGAGGAATGGCCGCTTGAAGGTTTATCTCAGGTTCCTCGTCGTTGGAGGCGTCATGATGGGCTTAGCGTACCTGTTAACACTTTACGGTATAGAGGGTGGGAACCTGTGGGCTGAGGTCTTCGCCTTCGCTGTGGCGATAGCGGCCGCCCTCCTTCTGTTCAGGGGGCTCGCTGAGTTCCTGCAGGAAGTTATGAGTGGTGGCTCCAGGAGAGGACGTGGGCAGGAGGGCTAGAGGTGCGGGGGGTGGGATTCGAACCCACGCAGGCCTACGCCAACGGGTCTTGGGCCCGTCCCCTTTGGCCGGGCTCGGGCACCCCCGCCCAAAAGCGTTCTTAGCTGGCGGGCTCTAAAACGTTAACACAAGGCGCTCCTGAAGGTCTAGCGTTAACCCTCGACCTTAACTACTACCTGAGGCTGAGGCGTAGCAGGGGCCTGCTGGACCTGGACTGGGGTGACCTGTTTCTGGGACTCGCTCTCAGAGGCCAGCTGCAGGACCTTCTCCAGCTTCTCAAGCAGTTCCTTCGCAGCCCTCTTCTCCTCGCCCAGGGCCTCCTGCAGCTTCTTTAGGTGGTTCATGCTCTGCGTGTAGCCCCTCTCGCTGACCTCACCGCTGAAGTAGGAGATGCCAACTGACGCCACGGCCCTCGCCACCTTCAGCTCCTCCCCTTCGACCTCAGAGATCCTGGAGCTCACAAGCTTCCTGACCTCGTCGGCCTTGACCCTCAGAGACCTTATCTCCTCGTCAAGCCTCTTCTTTATAGGGTCTACGACGACAGAGGGCAGCTCGTTGCGGCTGCCGATGCTCTCTATGGCCTTCTTCCTCTTGTAGGCCCTCTCAAGGTTATCTATGGTCTCCAGAATCTCATATTTCCACTCTGGCGTTACGGTAAGCTTTCCCTCAAAGACCCTGACCCTCTCCCCCTCTATGACCTCCAGGCTCTTGTCGGCCACCTTCACTATTATGTTTGTAATCCTCCCGTCCACCCCGCTCTCGATGGCCACGAGGACCCCTAGTGACCTTCCGAAGTCATCAATGACCTCTGATCCTATGAACCTAGAAGCCTCGTCGACGCGTGGGGCTGTCAAGTCCTGCACCAGGAAGGCCTTATAGTCTCGCCCTATATAGTCGGTGAGCCCCTTTGTTGGGCCTGTCCCCCTAAAGCCCCTATGACATCTAGTGCATGTCGGACCCGGTGAAAAGGCTTGAGCGGGATTGAGAGCTGGCCCAAGAGGTGGTCTGAGGAGTCGAAGAGGGAGACCATAGCGGAGAAGGTGAAGAACTTCATCTCACCCCCACCGCCCCTCAAGAGACAGATAATGATGGCAAGCTACAGGGTCGCAGCCCAGATGAACAGGCTTGACTACACTCTCAGCAAGCTTCAGGCCTACGACAAGCAGCTCTTTGAGAAGGTCGTGAACGCCATAATAGAAGGCGACAGGAGCAAGGCCACCATGTACGCCAACGAGGTCGCCGAGGTCAGGAAGATGGCCAAGATAATAATGACCGTCAAGTACGCCCTCGAGAAGGTCAAGCTCAGGCTCGACACGACCCTGATAATGGGCGACGTTAACGCTGACCTGGCGCCTGCCATAGTTGCGCTCAAGCAGGTGGCTGGCTACCTCAGGGGCGCCATGCCTGACGTGTTCGCCGACCTGATGGACATCGACGAGGAGCTGTCGGCCGCGCTGACCCAGTACACCTCTGGCGCTGTGCCGATCTTCGAGAACGAGTACGCGACCGAGGAGGCGCAGAAGATACTAAAGGAGGCAAGCATAGTGGCCGAGCAGAGGATGAAGCAGGAGTTCCCAGAGCTCCCGAGCGTGGAGGTCGGCGCCCCTGCTGCCCAGCAGGGCAGCACGACGGCCGCGGCCTCCACGAAGTAACTCTTTCAAGCTAGCAGGCCCCTATTTTATTAGCAGGTTTCATGTACGCTTTTCTCTGTTGTTTATTTGTCAGAAAGAGCACATGGAAGCCCTAGTCATCGTTAAAGCCCTCTTCAGCGCCCCCTATATGGGGCTAGGCTTGCCAATAGAGCAGGAGGCCCTAGTAGAGCGGCTAAGGAAGGCCCTAGACCTGACCCTCTACGAGGCCAAGCTCTACATGGCGATGCTCCAGGGCGCCGGCGACCCAAAGGAGGCGAGCGTAATGAGCGGGGTCCCGCTCCCAAGGATCTATGACGTTGTGAAGGTCCTCGAGAGCAAGGGCATGGTCTACAAGGACCCCAACGGATGGTACAGGGCCGTAAGCCCGAGGGCGCTGGCGGCGGCGAGCATAGCAAGACTTGAGGAGGACTCCAGGAGGAGGGCCAGGGAGATAGCTGAGCTCGCTGAGGCGCTGGAAAGGCTTGAGTCCAAGCAGAGGGTGCCGCGGTACGTTATTGTTAAGGGGGCCTATAACATAGTATCGGCGGCCGTCGACTTCTTCAAGGCTTCAGCTGTAGTATACGTAGCAGTGTCGACCGTTATGGCTAGGGACGGGCTGGGCGAGGAGGTCGTCAAGTCGCTACTGAGTTACATAGGTGACCTCAGGGTCCTCCTCGTAGAAGGGGCCTTGGTTGAGAGGGTCTCAGAGATGGGCGTTCCAGTGAAGGTCACCCAACTGCCCCTGCTTGACAGCATCTCCTCTAGGGTGGGCCTGATGATCCTTGTTAAAGAACCCCTTGGTGAGCCTGTCGCCGTCGCCGTTGAGGACCAGGCCCAGGCCGAGCCTTACTTCAGGAGGCTCTCATCCCTTTGGACTTCAATAGGCGGCGGCCCCCAAGGTAATACCTAGTGATAGCTGCCTCTTACCCCTGCAAGCCTTAATACTGTAGGACAGCTGAGCCTTCTTAAATGAGCTGAGGAGGACCAGGGTGCCAAGGATAGAGGCCGTCTTCAGAAGGCTCTGTCCTAACTGCCATGGCGAGATAACGGCTAGCAGGCTCGCTAAGGGCCTACCGTGCTCCACTTGCCTTCCCGAGGAGCCTGAGCAGGCGGACCCCATTAGCATAGGGGAGACGCTGCAGAAGCTTGGCAGGTACGGGAGCTACCTAGAGCTCTCCTACCTCGAGAGGGACTACAGGGACTTCTCAGGCTACTTTGAGGACAAGTACGGTTTCGCCATGTCAAGCGCCCAGAGGAGCTGGGCCAGGAGGCTGTTGCTCCTCGACAGCTTCTCGATAGTGGCCCCTACTGGGGTCGGGAAGACCACGCTCCTCATGGCGTACGCGGCCTACAGGGCTGAGAAGGACAAGTGGAGGGTCCTGTACCTGGTGCCCACGGAGAACCTGGTAGCCCAGACGGCCGACAGGGTCTCAAAAATAGTTGGGGCGGGCTCCGTCGCCTATTACTATAGCTCCATGAAGGCTGAGGACAGGCAGGCGATGATGGAGAGGATAAAGGGCCGAGACTACCTGGTCCTCATTATAACGCCCGGCTTTATGGTAAGGAGCTTCGACGTCCTGAGGGCCGCAGCGCCCTATAACCTGGCTATAGTAGACGACGTGGATAGCCTGCTGAGGAACAGCAAGAACATAGACAGGACGCTCATGCTCTTGGGGTTCAGCGAGGAAGTTATCTCTACAGCGTTCAGGCTGGTCCAGCTGAGACTTGACCTGGCGGGCGCGCTTAAGGCGGGCCACAGGGAAAGGGCGGAGCAGCTGACTAAGGAAATAGCGTCCCTGAGCCTGCAGCTGCAGCAGAGCGAGGTGCAGCAGGGCCAGCTCGTCATAGCGTCAGCCACCGGAAAGCCAAGGGGCGTGAAGCACTTGGTCTTCAGGGAGCTCCTGGGCTTTGAGGTAGGCGGCGGAACCGACTACCTAAGGAACGTTATAGACTCTTACCACATATCCGACGACGTAATGGCGTCGATTGCCGAGCTAGCGCAGAGGCTCGGCCGCGGAGGGCTGATATTTGTGTCACAGGCCTACGGCAAGTCAATGGTTAAGGTAGTCGCTGAGGCCTTAAACAAGGCCGGCGTGAGGGCCGTACACGCCATATCGAACCCGAGGAGGGCCGTTGAGAAGCTTGTCTCAGGTGAGGCAGACGTAGCCGTCGGGGTGGCCTCAAGGTACGGCGCACTGGTGAGGGGCATTGACCTTCCTGAGGTAATAAGGTATGCGTTGTTCCTTGGAGTCCCTGCCATAAAGCTTGACCTGAGGACCGCCCTGCTGTCGCCTAGGAGGCTCCTGAGGGTCCTCATGTTCGCCGAGGAGAAGGACAAGTCGTTCTCGGATTACAGGAAGAGGCTTGAGGCCCTGCTCAGGTCATATGCTGTTGACTCACGTATAATGGCGGCGGTCATCAGGGGGCAGCTCGAGGCCAAGGGGAGGCTAGAGGAGCTCAGGAAGCTAGTCCTCGAGGCCTCAGAGAGGGTTGTCAACCTGCTGGAGGGCCTGCTACAGTCAGAGGGACAGACCATTAGGATAGGGACCATGGTTATAAGGAGGGAGTCAGGCTCCCTCTGGCTCTACTCGCCGGACGCGCCTTCCTATATACAGGCCAGCGGCAGGACGAGCAGGCTCTTCCACGGCTCCATGACGAGGGGGCTCTCAGTTATAATTGACAGGATGCCTGAGCTCGTTGACGCGCTTCAGGACAGGCTCAGGTGGCTCAGCCAGGCCCAGTTTGTTCCGTTCGGGTCACTTGACCTCAAGTCGGTTGAGAAGGAGCTCGAGGCCAGCAGGAAGGAGCCTGAGGCCGCCGCTAAGAAGATCAACATAATAACGGAGCTCATAGTGGTCGAGTCGCCCACCAAGGCCAGGACAATTGCTAACTTCTGGGGGAAGCCAGCCAGGAGGAGGGAGGGCTCCCTTAACATATACGAGACAACAGTAGTTGACAACACTACGAACACCGTTCACCTGATTACTGTCACGGCCTCGAAGGGCCACGTCTACGACCTTTCGGTGGAGCCTGAGGAGGACAGCCTCTTCGGGGTCAGGCTCAAGGGGGACGTGTGGGAGCCCGTCTACTCAAGCATAAAGAGGTGCCTAAGCTGCGGCTACCAGTTCACAGAGGAGGTCGACCAATGCCCCAGGTGCGGCTCAAGGGCCATAGTTGACTCGTGGAGCATAGTTGAGACCCTGAGGAAGGTGGCGCTGGAGGTTGACAGGGTCATCATAATGACCGACCCTGACAGGGAGGGCGAGAAGATCGCTTGGGACCTGTACTTGGCCCTGAGGCCCTACAACCAGAACATGTACAGGAGCGCCTTCCACGAGGTCACGCCGAGGGCCTTTATGGAGGCCCTGAGGTCCCCTGGCAAGATAGACGAGAGGCTTGTCGACGCACAGGTAGCCAGACGAATCGATGACAGGTGGATAGGCTTCATAACGAGCCAGTACCTCTGGTACAGGCTGGGCAAGAACTGGCTTGGAGCTGGGAGGGTTCAGACGCCCGTCCTGGGCTGGGTCATAGAGAGGTATAGGCAGTATAAGGAGGACATGGGGTTCAAGGTAAGGGCCCTCCTGCCGTCTGGCACCCCAGTGACCTTCTTCACCAGGAACCGGGACGAGGCCGAGGTGGCCTCCCAGGAGGCCGAGGCCGCTGCCGTAACGGAGAAGGTGTGGACAGAGGAGGTCAACCCCTTGCCGCCCTTCACGACAGACGAGCTGATATATGAGGCCTCGGCTAGGCTCGGGTTCTCGGCGCCATTAACGATGAAGCTGGCCCAGGACCTGTTCTACTCAGGCCTCATAACGTACCACAGGACAGACTCGACAAGGGTATCTGACGCCGGAATCGCTGTGGCGAGGCAGTACCTGGAGTCGCACGGGCTTGGCCAATACTTCAAGCCAAGGGGGTGGGGCGCGGGCGGGGCCCACGAGGCGATAAGGCCTACAAGGCCGCTTTCAGCGGAGGAACTCGAGAGGGCCATACTCGACGGCTCCGTTAACGTGCCCATGCAGCTGACCGGGGCCCACTACAGGCTTTACCAGCTGATATTTGAGAGGTTCATAGCGTCCCAGATGGCCCCCGCCGTCCTAGAGAAGGCTGCCGTGAAGCTGTCAGTGGGGTCACTCACGAGCGAGGTCGAGGCAGTCATTGGGGTCATTAAGGAGGGCTTCACTATCGTGAGCAGGCCAAGGCTTGAGACCTGGGTCTCCAGGGAGGTAGGCAAGGAGTACAGGGTTCAGCTCTCTGGGGTGAAGATGTTCAAGGGGAGCCTCACGCAGCTCTACAGGAGTGGCGACCTAGTGATGTTGATGAAGAAGAAGAACATAGGCCGCCCGAGCACGTACGCGAAGGTCCTAGAGGCTAACATGAGGCACGGGTACGTCATTGAGACCAAGAAGGCCAGGTTCATAGTGCCCACGAGCCTGGGCATGAGGGTTTATGACATATTGACATCGTCGCCGTTCGCGCCGCTGCTCTCGGAGGAGGCCAGCAGGGTCCTCGAGGAGGGCCTTGACAAGATAGAGCAGGGCAATCTGAAGGCCTCTGACTTCGTGGCGAGCGTAAAGGACGAGGTAATGCAGAGACTTAAGGAGGCAGGCTTCACTTTAAATCTCAAGGGCCCTTAGTGGGATCCTAGGCTATGAAGGCGGCATCTTATCAAGCTAGCTTGTACAACTGTAAGTGTTGGCGTCTAAGTCCCCTCGCCAGGCCTCGCCTGCCTCTTCAAGGCTTCAACGAGCCTTTCGTACTCACCTTCCTTCATCCTCCAATACCTTCCCTCTTCGGGGAACAGGCCACCCTCTACCTCCTCCTTGAACTTGGCTATGGCAGCCCTCATCTCAGAGGCAAGGTCAATGTACTTCTTGGCGAAAGGCGGTGGGCTCTCCGATAGGCCAACGATATCATGAAAAACCAGCACTTGGCCATCGCAGTGAGGCCCTGAGCCTATGCAGATGGTGGGAACGCTGACCCTCTTAGTGACCTCGGCCGCGACCTCGCTTGCAGTGTGCTCAATAACTATTGAGAACACTCCCGCGTCCTCCAGGGCTATGGCGTCCCTTATTATCTGAAGGGCCTCAGAGGCCGTCCTGCCCATGAGCCTGTAGCCGCCCAGGAGCTTGTGCTTTTGCGGGGTCAGGCCGATGTGGCCCATGACCGGGATGCCCGCTCTAACGAAGGACCTAACTATGTCAGCATAGTCCTCGCCCCCCTCTATCTTAACGGCGTCAGCTCCCACCCTGAGGAACTGGCCCGCGTTCTTGACGGCCTCGGCTCCGCCCATCTCGTAGCTCATAAATGGCATGTCGGCCACGAGCAGCGCCCTTGGGAGGGCCCTGGCGACGGCCTCCGTGTGCCTGAGCATGGTCTCCATATCTACCTGCAGCGTTGAGGGGTTGCCAAGGACTGTCATCGAGAGGGAGTCACCCACTAATATTATGTCAACCCCTGCCTGGTCAACGACCCTTGCGGTAGGGTAGTCGTAGGCAGTCACCATGACTATCCTCTTCCTGCCCTTCATCAGCGCTACCCTTCGCACGGTGACCTTCTCCCTTTCAGCCATTCGGAGGCCGCCTCCCCTGCTAGGTAAGCGAACAGGTTAAGGGAGGCCCTAAAATTTAACTTAAGCGAGGCTTCCCAAACCGCTCCATTGATGTACCTGAGCTCCGTCCTCCTCCCAGCAGCGACGTCCTGAACTGAGGAGCTGCAGTTCGGTGAGGTATCACTGGCCGTCCTCAGGGCGGCTTCAACTGGGTCCTCGGGAAGCCTTACACCAAGGCCCCTCGCGACCCTGCCGACTTCGTCGGCTAGGGCTGAGGCCAGCGCCCTGAGCCTCTCATCCCTTACCACCTCCCCGTTACGTGACCACGCGATTAGGGTGAGCGGGTTTATCGCGGCGTTCGTTGCCAGCTTGAGCCACCTCTCGCCCTCGAATTCGTCCCTTGGGGCCTTCTCGGGAGAGAGGCCAGCCGACTTAACAGCATCAAGGAGCTCCTTCAGGGCATCCTCGTCACAGTTCCTTCGGCACCCGGCAACTACCCTTCTCCCGCCCGTGTAGAGGGCTGAGCACTCGCTGAGGCCCGTTGATCCAAAGTAGATGAGCATGCCAGCCGCTGAGTCGAAGGCATTCTCGATCAACTCAAGGGGTCCAAGGCCGTTCTGAACGGAGACCGCTAGGCGCGGCCTCAGGTCCAGGTTCTTAGCAGCGTTAACAGCTGAAGGGAGGTCATAGGCCTTAGTCGCAAACACCATTACGTCAACTTCCTTGGGCAGGTGCGTCCAGTCGCAGACGCTAACCATCGAGCTTCCAAAGCCCCTTGCCTCAGCCCTTCTCTGCGAGCACCCTGACGCCCTCCTTGAGGCAATCACCACCTCAGCGCCGCCCAGGGAGAGGGCCACCGCGAGGACTGTGCCGACGGCGCCGCAGCCCACTATTACTGCCTTCACGCTTTCCCTATGAGGCCTGGGGGCTTAAGTTAAAATTCTGATCAGGCTTAGCCAGGAGGGGAATGGAGCTTGCAGGGAAGGAGCAGGATAGTGGTTGAGGAGCAGGGCACGGCTGAGGACTACGCGCTTAAGGCCATATTAGAGTTCAACAAGGGCTTCTCGCAGGTGGAGTTCTACGCCACGGAGGACATGGTCTGTAAGCTCGTGGACGCGTACCTGGCGGTTAAGGAGAGGATGGGAGAGGCCGTCAAGGTGGTCGGCGCAGACATAGGCGTGACGAAGTTCCATAACAGAAACGTGAGCTACCTGAGTCTCGTCATAGAGAGGCTAGCTTGAGCTAGAGAACATTTTTAAGCCATCTGTGCCATAGACCAAGAGGTGAAGGCCTTGAGCGTTCAGTTCGCCACCTTAGGGGACCTAAAGAAGGGCAACTACATAGTGATAGACGGCGAGCCCTGCAGGGTCGTCGAAATAACTAAGGCCAAGACGGGGAAGCACGGCAGCGCCAAGGCCCACGTCGTCGCCATAGGGCTCTTCACTGGCCAGAAGAGGACTCTCGTGGCCCCTGTGGATACCCAGGTGCAGGTCCCCATCATAGAGAAGAGGAACGCCCAGGTCCTCGCGGACCTAGGCGAGACCATCCAGCTCATGGACCTTGAGACCTATGACACAATTGAAGTGGAGAAGCCAAAGGATGACCCGGAGCTGATAGAGAGGCTCAAGCCCGGGGCCCAGATAGAGTACTGGCTGGTAATGGGCAAGCCAAAAATAATGAGGACTAGGTCAGCTGAGGAGAGCTAGCCTACTTAGAGGCTCCGACCTCCTTCTTAACTTCGTCGCCGACCAGCTCCTTGTACCTGTTCCTGACCGTGACCTCTGTGACGCCGGCCACGTGCGCTATCTCCTTCTGGGTCCTCCTAAGGCCATATCTGAGGGCCGCCAGGTACACGGCGGCAGCGGCGAGGCCGCTTGGGTCCTTGCCTGCCGTGACGCCCTTAGCCCTGGCCTCCCTCAGGACCCTTATGGCCTCAACCGCAACGTAGTCAGGGAGGCCGAGCGCGCTGACTATCCTGTTCACAAACAGCTCAGGCTCTATGACAGGTATGTCGAGACTTAGGTCCCTCACGAGCAGGCGATAGCAGCGGGCGATGTCCCTCTTAACGTCAGCACCCTTTGAGGGCAGGTAGCTAGCTATGTCATCAATTGTGCAGGGGATCTTGAGCACGCGGCACGTGGCGTAGAGGGTGGCGGCTACAACGCTCTCTATGCTCCTGCCCCTCGTCAGGCCCTTCTCAGTGGCGTCCCTGTAGAGCTTTGAGGCGGCCTCCTTAACCTTGTCAGGCAGCTCCATCTTGTTGGCTATATCGTCAAGTATCTTGAGGGCCTGGTTTATGTTCTTCTCAATGCCTGAGAGCGTCCTGCCTAGCCTGTAGCTGCGCTGCAGCCTGAGGGCCTCTATCCTCTTGCTCAGCCCTCTGATCCTCTTGCCTGACCCTTCGTGAAGCGACCCAAGGTACACGTCGACGCCTAGGTTTGGCCTGGCCAGCGACAGAGGGGCCCCAACCCTTGTCCTCCTGGCCTTCTCCTCAGGAGTATAGGCCCTCCACTCAGCCTCGTCGCCTATGACCTGCTCCTCTACGATCTCCCCCGTGTCAAGGCATATCCTGGCTCCTGTATTGGCGTCATATATCACCCTCTCAGGAGGGCACTTTGTCTTGCTCCCCTCAGGGGCCTTTGAGGGCTGAGGGTTAGACATAAACTTAACCCCCTAAAACGCGCCTATTTGAACTTTACGCGAAAGCTTTTAAGCTCAGATGAGCGATTGATGACAACACTTAGCGCCGGGTCCGTAGACTTTTAAGCGGTAACGCGAGATAAACTAGAAGAGAACAGTAATGCTGCTGGCCGACTGGAGGACCCTGGCCAGGATCATCAGGAGGTCCACAGCGGTCCTGGAGGTCCTTGACGCTCGCGACCCGCAGGGCACGAGGAGCCCTAGAGCTGAGCACATGGCTAAGGCCATGGAGAAGAAGCTCGTGCTCATAATAAACAAAGTTGACCTGATACCAAGGGAGGCGATCGGTGGGTGGCTTGAGTACTTTGGCTCAACGGGACTGACCGCCGTCGCTATATCAAGCCTTAGGAGCACGGGAAAGGGAGAGCTGCTGAGGGTCATGAGGGAGATCAGCGGCGAGGAGACGGCGATATTTGCCGTCATAGGTTACCCTAAGACGGGCAAGTCAAGCGTCATAAACATGTTGAAGGGTTACAAGAGCGCTCCCACGAGCAAGGTCCCTGGGAGCTCAGGCTACACAAGGGGTTACATCCTTTACAAGGTCGCCAGGGGCGTCTACATAATCGACACGCCGGGCACGATACCTGTGGGAGGAGACCCCCTGGAGGCTGCGATAAGGGGGAGGAGCCCAGAGGAGATGATTGACCCCGTGAAGCCAGCCGTCATGCTGGTTGAGAGGGCCCTGAAATATAACCCCAGGGCCATTATCGACGCCTACGGAATAGAGGACAGGGACCCCTATGTCATACTTGAGAAGATAGCCCTCAAGCGCTCATGGATATACAGGAGCACTCATGAGCCGAACATCGAGGAGGCCGCCAGGTCTGTAATTAGGGACTACCACACTGGCAAGCTGTGGTTCTACGTGCCTCCCCCTAAGAAAGCTTGACGTACTTTTCAAGGGTCGGTATCACGAAGTCAAGGCCCAGCCTATGCAGAGTGTCCCTGGTCGGTACCCCGTTCCTGTCCCAGCCCCTTAGCTCGTAGTAGTGGTCGAGGAGCTGGTTGTACTTGTCATAGTCGAGCTTCGCGCCGGCCAGCGGACCCTTGGTGAGGGGCCTCTTGAACCACTTGACGGGCGGCATATCATAATCTCTTGACCAAACTCCCTTCTCTCTCACCCAGAGGGCCCTGATGAGGGCATACGTCCTGTCAGCTACCGCGTACAGGTCGTCCCAGGTGTACTTGACGCCCGTGGCGTAGTAGAGCAGCAGCGGGTAATGGTCGAGGCTCAGGCCCACCTCGACCCACGGGAGCCTACACGTTGTGAAGCTCTCAAACATGCCGCGGATCCTCTGGAGCTCTATGACCTTGGCCGCCTTCTCCCTCCCATATGAGAACCTGTCGTGCTGGACCTCCCAGCTTATCACCCATGCGTCCTTGTGATGGGCTCCTATCGGGCTGGTGGCGAAGGAGAGGGCCATTCCGGGCGCCGCGTGGCAGTCATAGGCGCTCACCCCCAGGCCCTTCACGTCCATAGAGAGCTCGCAGCCCCCGGCCTTCCTGCAGGCGCCCGAGCTGGCCTCTGCCAGGAGGTCGCCGAGGGGCGTCGACCTGTTCACTATCTCCTTCGTCAGCTCGGTGAAGGCCTTTACGTCACCCCACTCCAGGCTTGCCCCATAGCCCTTCAGGAGGCCCTCCTGGGAGGCCTCAACGGCCCAGCCCAGGGTTGTCCCGAGGCTCTCAGTGTCCATACCGAACTGGTCGGCGAGCCTGTTGAGGAAGGCCACGTCGGCCAGCCTGCCGATGCCTAAGTTGCTCCCGAGCAGCGCTACGTTCTCATAATCAAGCTCGCTCTTCACGCCAGCTGAGTCGAGGACCACGTTGCCGCACTGCATGTTGCAGTTAGGACATCCCCTCTGCTCGGTCTTCATGGACTCCATGGTGAAGCCGTCTATTCCCTTGAACTCGTCGAACACGCCCTCGTTGAAGTTGTAGGCCGGGAGGACGCTGGTCTCCTGGGCCCAGTCAATAGTGGCCATGGTGCCCTGCCTCATCCAGAAGGGGTATCCTGGCCTTCCCTTGATCTCTACTAGGGCCTTGGCGGCCTGCGAGTTGTAGGACCTCTCATTATAGAGATCCGCCTTGGACGAGCCCCTCACCACTACCGCCTTCAGCTTCTTTGAACCCATGACGGCCCCTATGCCTGGCCTCCCGCCGCTACGGCCCTCCTGGCTTATGATAGTCGCGAACTTCACGAGGTTCTCCCCCGCCGGGCCTATCTCAACTATGCCGGCGAACCTGCCGTACCTCTTCCTGAGCCTCTCCTCTGTCGTCCAGGTGTCAAGCCCCCAAAGGTCATCAGCCGGCTCGAAGCCAACTTTGTCACCCTCTACGACCACGGTGACGGGCTGCCTTGAGGCGCCGCTGAACACTATGGCGTCAAGGCCTGCCTTCCTCATCTCTATGGACATGTAGGTCCCCACGTTGCCGTCCCCGTAGCCGCCTGTTAGGGGGCTCTTCGCGGCTACCTGAAGCTTACCAGTGCTGGGGCCAGGGAGCCCGGAGAGGGGCCCTACGGCCATGATGAGAAGGTTCTCAGGCCCCAGCGGGTCAGCCCCTGCAGGCATGTACTCCCACAGAAGCCTGGCCGCGAGGCCCCTGCCGCCAACGTACATCAGCGCCCACTCGGCCGGGTACTTTACCGTCTTCCACTCCTGCCTGCTCAGGTCAACCCACAACAGCTGGCCGCTCCAGCCCTTCAAGCGGGACAGACACCTTGCCAAGCGAGCTGTATCGGGAAGAAAAGGCTGACTCCGTTAGGGGGTTTAGTCATGTAAATAATAGGCCCGCCTCCCCCCTGCCTCTCAGCGAGGTGCAGGGCGTGTCCCAGTACAGGGCTGACCTGTCGGACTTCTTGAAGAACTTAGACAGGTGGATAGCCATGCAGCAGAGCGTGCTTCAGACTTTCAGGGAGAACGAGCAGAGGGTGGCGCAGTCGGACAGGCTCGAGATAATAGTTAACACAAGGCTCGCCTTCAGCCACATGATGAGGACCCTCAAGGCCTTTGATGACTGGCTCCAGGACCCCTTCATAACGACCAACGCGCCCAAGGACCTCCTCGTGGAGGTGTGGGAGAAGACCGTGAGGATACTGGAGGAGCTGCTGGAGCTGGACATTCAGCACACCAGGAGCATGAGGGACACACTCGAGTCCTACTCAAAGCAGGACAAACTCAACCCGATACTCACGAGGCTCAGGGAGCTGGGCTCCGTCATGACCAGCGAGCAGGAGAGGACTACGAGAGGGGGAACGACGATATCCTTCTGAGCCAAGCCTTTTTAATTCGGCCTCCTTAGGGACCCCTGGCGGTGAGGACCTTGTCTTCAAAGGGGCAGCCTGAGAAGGCTGAGAAAGCTGTCGAGAAGAAGCAGCAGAGGCCTCAGCAGAGGGCCCAGGCCAAGGCCTCGGCTCCACTGCTCGAGGTGACCCCTGAGCTCGTCAACAGGGCCAAGAGGGAGGTCCAGAAGATGAAGTACGTTACGCCCTACAGGCTCTCATCGGTCCTTGGCGTCAAGGTCTCCGTGGCCAGGAAGCTGCTGAGAGAGTTGATAAGGCTAGGCGTTGTGGAGGCGAGGGCCAAGAACAGGCGTCTTGTAGTGGCCGTCCCTAAGCAAGAATCCTGATCAAAGGTCACAGGTCGGGCACCCGCCCGCGTACTCCTCGCTCACGGTCACTACCCTTGTGTTGCCTGCGCTTATGACTCCTGGGACCATCTTGGCCTTGACCTTAATGCCCATGGCCGGCGGCTCACGTATGAGCTGGTCAAGGTCGGCGGGCACCTGCATCACCTGCACCCCCTTGCTCCTGTCCCTGAAGACCGTTATGCCCTTGCACTTGAGACGCCAGGCCTCCAGGAAGACGTTCTTTACGTCCTCAGGGGTCACCTCATGCCTTAGGTTCACGGTCTTGCTGACGGCGTTGTCGACCCATCTCTGGAATACCGCCTGCATGCGGACGTGCCACCTCCAGTCTATGTCGAGCGCTGTGCCCAGGACGTCCTGGACCTCCTTGTCGACCCAGTCAAGCCCTCTGACGGAGCCCCCATGCATTATTATCTCCTTGATCCTCTCAGGCCTCAGGTTGCTCGTCTCAATAAGCCACTCCTTGAGGAACCTGTTCACCTCGATCCATGAGAAGAGGCTGCTCTGCCTTACGTATATGAGCGAGTAGAAGGGCTCTATGCTGCTGCTGGCGTTGGCTATTATACTTATGCTGCCCGTGGGAGCTATCGTGGTGACCGTAGCGTTCCTGCTGCCCTCGCGCATCTCTGACCTGACCCTGTCCCAGTCCAGCCTGGGCCTTGACTCAACGATCCTCAGCACGTCCTCAGAGGCCTTGCCCTCGTCGTATATCTGCGAGCTGGAGACCTGGGGCTCGAAGTTGAACCTGCCCTCCCTGTGGATGCTGCCAGGGAACTCAGGGTAGGGGCCCCTCTCAGAGGCGAGCCTATTGCTCTCGTCCCTGGCCACGTAGGCGATGAACTCCATCAGCCTGTCAGCAAGCAGCAGCGCGGAGTCGCTGTCGTAGGGGACCCTGAGCTGGGCCAGCATGTCAGCCCAGCCCATGACGCCGAGGCCTACCTTCCTGGTGCGCTTCACGGCCTTCTCTATCTCAGGCCTGGGGTACCAGGAGGCCTCGATAACGTCGTCAAGGAACCTGACCGCGACCCTCACATCATGCTCCAGCAGGTCCCAGTCTATGCCCCCGTTGACTACGTACTTGCTGAGGTTTATTGAGCCCAGGTTACAGGCCTCCCAGCTGAGCAGGGGAGTCTCGCCACAGGGGTTGGTGGTCCTTATCCTCCCGAGGCGGGGCGTCGGGTTGTGCTCATTTACGGTGTCTATGAAGACCAGGCCGGGGTCGCCCACCTCCCAGGCCGCCTTGGCCGCCCTGTCCAAGACCTCAGCGGCGTTGACTGTGACCTTGGGGGCGCACTTCCTCCAGAGGTCGGGCAGGTCGCTGCTCAGGAGCCCTACTAGCTGGGGGCACTCGTGGGGGTCGTAGAGGTTCCACTCGCGTCCCTCGAGGGCCGCCATGATGAAGGCGTCATGGACTCCCACGCTTATGTTGAAGTTCTCAAGCCCTCCGCCCAGCTTAGACTCGATAAAGCTCAGCAGGTCTGCGTGAACGTCGTGGAGGACGCCCATCATAGCTGCCCTCCTCCTGCCCCCCTCCTTTATTACGTCAGCGACCTGGTCAAAGAGCCTCATGAAGCTCACAGGGCCGCTGGCCACGCCGCCCGAGGACAGCCTTGTCCCCCTCGCCCGAAGCGGCGTGAAGTCGAAGCCTGCCCCGGCGCCTGTCTTGAAGACCCACGCAGCCGAGTTGAGGGCACCGAATATCGAGTCCAGGTCGTCATCCACCGGTATCACGAAGCAGGCGGCGAGCTGATGGTACTTAGTGCCTGAGTTCATCAGTGTGGGGCTGTTTGGCATGAAGCGACCTGTCGACATAAGGTCATAGAACTCCTGCTTGGCCTCGTCAGCCCTCCCGCCTAGGCCCAGCTCAGCGCCTGCCACGAAGGAGGCGACGCGCTCAAGCATCTCATTAGGGCTCTCAACGACTACTTCCCCCCTCTTTATCAGGTACCTCTCGTAGAGCAGGTTCAGGCCGACCCAGCTTGCCCAGGCCTCGATGCCCTCCAGCTTGGCTGGGGGCTCTAGGCCCCTCTCATGATATATCCTCGCTAGGACTAGCCTCCTGGCGGCCTCCTCCCACGTGGGGTCCAGGAGGCCCCAGCTGGCGAAGGCCTCAAGGGCCTTCCTGTAGGTCTCCTCAGGTGACCTGGCTCCCAGCTTGAGCAACTCGAACTCTATCTTCGAGGGCTCCAGCCCTGCCAGCCTGGCGGCCTCCTTGGCCCACGCTATGACGTCAGACCGCGTGAGCCCAGGCACCCTTTGCACTCTCACTAACTTAATCTTCAACTAAATGAAATATCCTTTACTTAAGATGTCGGCCTAACCCTGAAGGAGGAATGGGTGAACTCCTGCCACAGCTCATGTAAGGCCTGAGGCTGCGCCTAGGCTTGAGGCTCTAGAGCCCAAGTGACTAGCCTAGGCCTTTCCCCGCAGGATGTGTGAAAGCGCTATAGGTCCTTGAGAGCTGAGCAAGAGGCGAAAATTAATAAAGGAAGAACCATTAAATATTGGGGAGAGGTTTTTGGGTAGGAAAATAACTGGTGGAGAAGTTATTAAGCGTTTTCTAGTTAATGAGGGCGTTAAATACGTGTTTGGCGTACCTGGAGACCAACTATATCCGCTGCTGGACGCCTTCTACAACGATGATAAAATAAAGTTCATCACGTTTCATCACGAGGCCGCTGCCGCGCACGCTGCTGACGGCTACGCAAGGGTTACTGGAAAGCCAGGAGTAGTGATCGCGACTGTAGGTCCAGGAGCGGCCAACCTAGTAGGAGGGGTATATCCAGCCTATGCAGAGGGGATACCCATGATAATTATAACAGCACAGAACCAGTCGTGGAGGTCTTACCCGGATCACGGCTCTATGCAAGCCTTAGATCAAATCAATTTATTTAAACCCATTACAAAGTGGAACGCGTATATCGCTCACTGGAGTAGGATAGTTGAACTGCTGGAAACAGCTTTTAGAAAAGCCTTAACAGGGAGGCCTGGCCCTGTTCACTTAGATGTCGCTGTTGACGTTTTATATCAAACAGGGGACGAGGATGAGGTTAAACTGTATAGCCCAGAAAGTTATAGAGCGGTTAACGGTCCAGCAGGCAACCCTGCAGATATTGACGCCGCCGCTAAGTTATTAGCTAAAGCCAAGCTACCTCTAATTCACTTGGGTGGCGGAGTCCTAAGGTCAGACGCTACTAATGAGGCGTTAGAGCTCATAGATTACCTAAAAGCCATAGTTACTACATCGGTAGGGGGCAGAGGAAGCATATCTGAGGATTATCCGTCCCTGCTTCTGCCAGGCCTGCCAGGCGCCTTAGCCGCTCAGTCAGAAGCTGACGTCGTTCTAATCGCTGGTTCAAGGCTTGCAGACCTAGACTTTTGGGGGAAGCCTCCTGCATGGGGTGAGTGGCCAAGCCAAAAGACCATCCATATAGACATTACAGGAGACGACATAGGTTTGAACAGGCACGTGGACGTGGGCATCATTGGAGACTTAAAGGTCGTCCTTAAGCAGCTACTAGAAGCCCTTAAGAAGTACACCCCGCCAAGAAAGGACTACCCCGAGGCCTTAGCAAGATATAAGCAGATGGAACAGGAGTACCTAAGGCAGATGGAGGATCTGTCGTATTCGAACAACGTACCTATACATCCATTAAGAGTAATAAGAGAAACAAGGGAGTTCTTCCCTAAAGATGCCATTGCCATCATAGATGGCGGAAATACAACCGTCTGGACCATTTACCTGCACAGAGTACATGTTCCAAGAACCATATTTAGTACCGCCAGTGGCGACTCAGGCCACTTGGGGTCTGGGATATCCTTTGCCATCGCTGCGAAGCTAGCGCACCCTGATAAGCAGGTCTACTGCATATCAGGGGACGGCGCCTTCGGATTTCATGCCATGGAAATAGAGACGGCCGTAAGGCTAGGGTTGCAGGTCATCTGCATAGTTTTAAATGATAAGGCATGGGGTATGATTAAGGCTGGACAGACATTATATTACGGCAAGAGGTACGTCGGCGTTGACTTCTCGGACATCAGGTACGACCTTATAGCTGAGGCGCTAGGAGGTCACGGAGAATACGTAACAGAGCCTAAGGACTTCAAGGACGCGCTAGCGAGGTCGGTGGAGTCAGGGAAAACCTCTGTCATCAACGTCATCACGGACGGCAACGCTATTCCTCCTCACTTTGAAATATTAGCCAGCATATGGCTTGAGGGCGTAGAGATGCCTTCGTAGGGGGTGGCCGACACGCCTTACGTGTTACCTAGGAGAATAAGTTATAACGAAGGCGTCATAGACGAACTGCTGAACCTCTCTGAAATGCATGACGCAAAGAATTTCCTGATATTAACTGACGAAGTCATCAAAGGAACGCAGGCATTTATTAAATTAGTTAATGAATTAGAGAAAAAAGGCATAAGGGTAAGGGTCTTTTTCAACATCCCTAAGGAGCCTAGTATAGAAATAGCTGACGAGATAGTGAAATTCATAAATAATGACATCCCAGACTTAATAGTAGCCGTCGGAGGAGGGAGCGTAATAGATGCCGCAAAGCTTGCAAGGGTTAAAATCCTAAGGCCCGACGTTAAGAGCGAAGACATTTCCCCCTTCGTTTCTTTGCATCTCGAGAACAAGAAACCCCTCTTGGTCGCGGTTCCAACGACCCCAGGGACTGGAAGCGACGCGAGCTTTGCATTTGTTCTAAAGATAAAGGAGGACAACAAGGAGGTTAAGTATGCGACGGGCAACTATGAGCTAGTTCCATATGAGTCCATCTTAGATATAGAATTTCTAAAAACACTACCTACGAAACAGTTGATTATAACCGCGATAGACGGATTAGCAAACGATATTGAGGGGCTGGTAGCCGTAAATTCGAACCCTCTGTCAGACGGCTTAGCCATTCAGTCTGCAAGGATGTTCTTCAAGTATTTACCCAAGGTACTCTCGGATAAAGACAGAGATGAGGCATTAAGTAACCTGCACCTAGCAGGTACAATTTCAGGCATAGCATTTTCAAACTCTGGCGTCGGTTTGGCCCATGCAATAGCCCATCCCTTAGGCTCGATCTTTAACATACCTCACGGACTTGCCGTGGCGATAGTTTTGCCATATGTCGTCGAGTTTAACTATGAAGATAAAACTGCCAAAGAAAAATATGATATGTTAAAAGAAATATTAGAAAAGATAGATAAATTTGAGGAAAAAAAGGATTTAAAGGAACATTTGCTGGATCTATACAGCAAAGTAGGTCAGACGTCACACTTAAGGGACATTGGAATTAGCGAGGAGGCCTACAGGTCGAGAATAGATGATATAGTGGAACTGGCGTTAAAGGACGCAGACCTGCCGTTTAACCCAAGGCCAGCAAGCTACGAAGATATAAAAAACATATTAAATAAAATTTATTAAAATTATTTTGACGCCTCCTGCGCCGACTTCACTAGCTCAACGGCAGCCGTAGTGTATCTCATAAGGGTCGTCATAGATCCTTTCTCCAACTTTAATTTCCCTTGCAGGATAGCGGTGACAGGGTTTAGTTCGCCTCTTAATATTTTCATCCAGTTCTCAAAGGAGGCCGATATTATAAAATCCGCCGTGGCTTTGCTAGCGTCTTCATAAAATTCGACACCATTGCACTGGCCTTCAAACAAGTTTGCCTTTATTCCTATGTTCCCGCTCGGGTATTTCCTTAGTAAATTGTCTGGCAGCTGGGTCACTTTAAACACTAAGGGCCATTTCCAACCCCTGGCGGCGTTTTTATAATTAGAATTTTCGTTTATTTTCTTGCAGAAAATTTCTGCCCACTCTTTGCTAGGAAACTCGACTGCGCTCATGTAGTAGTACCGGCCTACATAACATCTTCTAAGAGTTTTTATTTTTTTCGGTCTACTTTTGTAAACTCAGTAATGCCAGGAAGACTTTAAACAACGATTATTAGTTATTTCAGTGTTAGAGACGCTTTATAGAACTTATAATGAGCTCCCTGGCCTCGTATGTCTGAGAGGCGCCGTGTACGACTACGTGGTGGTTGGCGCTGGCATAGTTGGCCTGGCCACAGCCTATCACATAAAGCAGATGGACCCTGGCTCCACGGTGCTTGTGATAGACAAGGAGGACAGCGTGGGCGCCGGCGACACGGCCAAGAGCGCCGCGGCCTTCCGCGCGGCCTTCACGAACAGGACTAACCTCAGGCTGGCGAAGGGCGCCATAAGCTTCTACCTCAAGGTTCAGTCGGAGGGCTTTAACTTGGCGGCCCTGAAGGTGGGCTACCTCTTCGTAGTTGACGGCAGGACTAAGTCGACGATCAAGGAGGGGGTGAAGGTCGCGGCGAGCGAGGGGGTCGAGGTTGAGGAGGTGAGCCAGGACAGGCTTGAGAAGTCGCTCGGCATGAGGGTTTCCCTTAGCGGGTCAGAGGAGGCCGAGATGCTGGGCGTGAGCGACGTTGAGGGCGGTTACCTCTTCAGGGAGGCCGGCGTTTTAGATGTTGAGAAGCTCGTCGACTATTATTACCTTAAGCTTAAGTCGATAGGCGTCGAGTTCGCGTTAGGGGCCAGGGTCAGGGAGTTCGTGGTCTGGCCGAGGAGCCCCCTGGGGATAGAGGGGGAGCCGTTCCCATGGGAGGACCTGAGGGTCAGGGGCGTCAGGCTTGCGGACGGCAGGGAGGTGGAGGCCCGTAAGAAGGTTGTGTCAGCCCTCGGGGCCTGGAGCCCTGGGCTGCTGAACCCCGTGGGGCTCGACTCCTTCAGCAGGCCCAAGAAGAGGCAGCTGTTCGTAATTAAGGCCGAGGGACAGCTGGGCTCCCTGCTGAGGGCTAGCGGCCTCAACGACCTTGGCGTCATGCCCTTTACAATCCTCCCGAAGGGGGTCTACGTGAGGCCTAACCCCCTTGAGAACACCTTCTGGGTCGGCATGTCTGACGAGCTGGGCAGGCCGTTCGCGCTGGAGGAGAACCCGCAGCCTGAGGAGAGGTTCTACACATACGGCATACTCCCGGCCCTGGGCACTTACCTGCCCCAGTTCCAGCTCAGGTACCCTGACGCCGCGTGGGCCGGACATTACGACATGAGCTTTGACGGACTGCCAATAGTGTACGAGCCCTATGAGAGCGACCTGGTGATAGCGGCGGGCACGAGCGGCAGCGGCGTCATGAAGGGGGACTCGATAGGGAGGGTCGCCGCGGCCCTCGCGATCGGCAAGGACATAGTGGAGCTTGGCAACGGCGCTGAGTTTGAAGTGAGGCAGCTAGGCCTTGAGGGCAGGTCTGTGGAGAGGGAGCTGTTGGTGATATGAGCTCTGGAGGGGCCCGCCTCCTGCTGGTGACTTCGTCGCCCCTCGAGGCCGAGGTCGCGGCCTCAGGCCTCAGGGCCATGGGCTTTCAGGTAGACGTAATGGAGCTTCGAGGACTGCTGTTCACGCCACCCGACGAGCTGTGGAGGGCTCTGTCAGGCCAGGCCGCCAGGTATGACCATGTGATAGTTCCAGGCACTTACCCGTGGGACCTAAGCGAGTACGGAAGGAAAGTCCTCAAGGGGCCTGAGGGTCTCGGGCTCCTCGTCGATGTAATCAAGGGCTACGGCATTGACGTGCTGAGCCCCTCCCAGCCCTTTGAGAAGGCCAACCCTGAGCTGCTTCAGGAGATCGCGCAGAGGAGGCTTCGCGAGATGAGGTCAGGGCTTACGGGCATACCTGTCACGCCTCCTCCAATCGCAGTAATATCCGAGGTGCCTGTGAAGAGAGGGATAGCAGGGGAGGAGCTAGAGGCCGTCATAGCCTCGTTGGTAGCCGATGGGGCTGACTACGTGGTCCTGGCGCCGCTTGATAGGGAAGGGGGTTGGCTGAGAACCCTTATTGAGGACCTCAGGGCTTTGTTCCCCAGGCTGAGGCTGGGCCTCGACGCAAGGCCAGAGGTGCTGAGAACGGACGTTGAGGACTACGACCTGCTGTTGAGCGTAACTGCCTCAGAGGCGGCAAGGGACCTCTCATGGGCCAGCTCAAAAGAAGTAGTAGTCCTGATTTACGATGGCGATATTCCTGGGCTGGAGGGCGTGTTAAGGGAGGCCGAGAGGAGCGGGGCAAGGCCGGTGCTTGACCCCGTGGCCCTGCCTACCCCCAGGCCTGGCCTCCTTGGGACCCTGTTGAGGCTTCAGTCAATTAAGCCATACGCGGTCCCTAAGATGATAGGTCTCAGCAACGTAGTTGAGCTCATGGACGCCGACACGAGCGGCGCCGCGGCCCTCCTGACGTCGCTTGCCTCAGAGGCCAGCGTCTCGGCCGTGATGGTTGAGGAGGCCAGCGCTAAGGCCAGAGGGCTCACGTTTGAGGCAAGGATCGCATCAGACATGGCCTCCTTAGCGCTTGCCTGGGGCAAGGCGGCAAAGGACGTCTCCCTGGCCCTGCTGAACTCCAAGCTGAAGCATTACATAACTGAGGTTAATGGCGTCAGAGTCGACATGACTGGAAGGAAGGAAGTAGAGGTCAACGTCTTGGGCGCCTCTTTAAGAGTGGGCTGTGAAGGCGAGTGCCCTGTTACGGAACTTACCAGGATAGCGTCAGGGCCTCAGCTTGTGATAGCTTCTATACTGACCTATAGGGCTTGTCTCCCATGGTCATCAACATGGAGCTGCTTGAGGGACGTTACTCAACAAGCCCGTTGAGGGCCCTCTTGACCATGTCAATGAGCCTCCTCTCCGCCGTGGTCAGGGCAAGGCACCTCAGGCAGACCGGGGTCACCGTGGCGTAGCCCCTCTTAACGTAGTACACGTCGGTGCCCTCATCCCCTCCGGCATAGGCCTCCTCGAGGTCGTCGGTTTTCCACCCAAGTACATGGTAGACGTTCTCCTCCTCGCCATCGTAGATTTCTATGTTAGCCATGAAGGCCATGGGCGCCACGACGAGGCCCTTCGGCTCGCCTCTGGGGAAGTTGAGCACAAGTATGTCAACGTCCTTTACCTCTTTATCCTCAAGGAACCGCTCAGTTACCTCGGCGGTCACCATGGCGGCCTTCCTGACGTATGGCTTATCAGAATCGCTCAGCCCCCTAAGCACCGCGTAGCTCGAAGCCACGGCCTTAATGCCAAGCAGCGCTGCCTCTATGGCAGCGCCTACGGTTCCGCTCGTGAAGAAGTCCGTAAGGCCCATGTTAGGTCCTATGTTGATGCCACTGACTACCACGTCAGGCTTCCTGGGCAGCAAGGCCTTCACGGCTATGGCTACGGCGTCCGCTGGCCTCCCGTCTATGGCCCATGCCTCCCTCGCGCCCTCAACTTCAACCCTTTCAACCCTGACTACGCGGGAGTTGGACTTGCCAGCGCCGCTGACCTGATACTTGGGCGCTACTACATAGACCTCAAGCCCCCTTGCGGCGACCTCCTTGACGAGGCGCCTGAGGCCAATGCTGTCAATGCCATCATCGTTGGTTAGCAGCGCTATAGTCAAACACGTCACCTCCTTTGGCGCGGCAAAGAGTTGTCTTGAGCTACAAGGTTTAAATCCCTTTCGTCCTTCCACCACCAAATTTACATAAGTACACCAGCGGGCCCCTAGGGTCAACGGTGAGGACCGGTCGCTCAAAGGGAGCCCTTCTACTTCAGGTCCTACGACAGGGTCATAGGAGAGGCTCACGACGAACTTGAGCTCCTAAAGGAGCTCGAGAGGCTCTCATCGGCTGACCCCAAGGCTGTCGAGTACCACCTCTCACAGGGTCACATAGCCTCGTGGCTGAGCTACATAGGCAGGAGTGACCTTGCCTCTCTCGTGGACTCCATGACGGATCTCCAGGCTGTTATCAGCCTGCTGAGGGACTCGCTTGCGGGCTTCTCTGATGAACTCACTTGTCCCCACTGCGGGTTCGAGGGCAGGGTCGGCGACTTCAAGCTAGCCAGGGCGCCATGGAGGTTCAGGAACTACGTAGGAAGGCTTCTCATCTGCCCTAGGTGCGGAGGAAGGTTCAGGTTCTTCTACCCGCTTAGGGCGGGCCTCAGGCCCTTCACTGTGCCAAGGCGGGCAGCTCAAGGAAACCCTTAAAACCCACAAGGCCGTGATGCTATTGGTGGGCCCGTAGTCTAGGTTGGTTAGGACGCCGCCCTCACACGGCGGAGGTCGCCGGTTCAAGTCCGGC
>JAPWTO010000044.1:0-5770 GCA_028276005.1 Acidilobus sp. | reverse complement strand
GAGCCCTTGAGACCTCCTCATAGCTGGCCCCCTGCCTCGCCAGCCCCCACCTGGCCGCTATCCTCCTCGCGTGGGTGTCCACGGCGAACACGGGCACCTTCCTGTAGACGGCAAGGAAGACGTCGATAGTCTTTGGGCCCACCCCCCTTATCTTCATGAGCTCAGCCTTCAGCTCATCAGGAGGCGCCCTGTCGAGGTATTCCTCGCCCCTCTCCAGGACGAGCCTGGTTAGGGCCATTATGGCCTCCGACTTCTGCCTTACCATCCCCGCCCTCCTTATGACCTCGCCCAGCCTGTCGCCAAGCCTCAGCACCTCGTTTGGCCTGAGGCCCGTCACCCTCCTGAGGTCCTCGTAGGCCGCTATCGAGTTCTTGTCGTTGGAGTTCTGGCTGAGGACTATCGCTACGAGCAGGGCGTAGGGACCGTCCCTGAGCGCGTGAAGGGCCGTGAACTCGGAGGGCCTCACCTCGACGGCATCCTTTATGAGCCTGAAGGCCGTAGGGCCATCAACGCTTATCCTGCCCTTCAAGGCTTCCGCAGCGTACGCCTGAGAGGTAGGGTTTTAACGAAGACTCTGGGCAGATGACCCTGGGGAGCTACAATAGTAGTTGAGGTCCTGCTGGTTCCGGTCGGGTCCGCAGGCCCGAGGGACCTGTCCTACCTAGCGGAGGAGATCCCCAGGAGGTTCCCGGTGAGCGTTACTGTCTACCCCAGCATGTGGCCCCTCCAGCCCCCCATCAGCGCCTACGACTGGTCCAGGATGCAGTACAGGGCTGACGCTATGAACAGGTGGCTCAGGGACAGGCTGTCCCAGGCCTTGGAGGGCGGGAGGCTGGCCCTGGGGATAGTGAGCTCGGACGGCTACGTCGAGGGCCTGAACTTCGTGTTCGGCCTCGCCTCACCTGAGCTCAAGGTGGCCACAGTTTACACCAAGAGGCTGGAGGTCCCTGACGAGACGCTCTACAGGGCCAGGCTCCTTAAGGAGGCCATGCATGAGCTGGGCCACCTGCTGGGGCTGGGCCACTGTGACGACCCGGCCTGCGTTATGTCGTTTAGCAACTCGATAGCCGACGTGGACAGGAAGGAGGCCAGGTTCTGCTCAAAGTGCACGCTTTTCCTCAGGGCTAAGTACGGCTAGATATCAACAACGAACCTGAGCCTCCAGCAGCCCTTTTCATCCTGGCCCAGGTCCATCTGGGAGTAGGTCATGGCCTTGACTATGGTCCTGTGCTCATGCCTGTTGGGGTCAAAGGGCTCACCCCACACGATGCCCTTAAGCCTGGTGCCGTCCTGGGAGACCTCACATACCCTGAAGACGCTGAAGACCAGGCCCTCCGAGTCGGTCATGACGAGGAGGCTCTCGATCCACCTGTAGACAGTGTTGTAGAGGTCTAGGCCTTCAACCTCCACCTCGCGCCTTGTGAGGGGCCTGACCCTTGAGGTGTCGGTCATGACCTCATATACTGCTAGGCCTGCCTCCTCAAGGGCCTCCTCAAGGGTCCTCCCCCTTGCCTCTATCAGGACGTCAGCTGTGTGGTCGAGGAACTCGAAGCTGGGGCAGCCCTCCATCAATGACCCCTAGGGTTTTAGGGGCGAACGCTGGCCTTTAAGGAGAAGCGGAGATGCCGGAGGAGATAGCGATCATAGGAGGGGGCCCCGCTGGGGCGGCCGCTGCTGTCGCGCTGTCGAAGGCCGGCCTCAGGGCCGCAGTCTATGAGGCCATGGACAGGCTGGCGGTTAAGCCGTGCGGCCGCGCCATGCCAGCAACTTCAGACCTCCCCCTGCCCATACCAAGGGACGTCATAATTGAGCCTGTCAGGAGGGCCGTGCTCTACGTTGACGGCGTTAAGACGGTCGACGTTGAGCTGAGCGGCGCAGGCTACGTGGTTGACAAGGAGGAGCTGCTGGAGGAGTGGCTAGCGCTCGCGGGGGCGGAGGTCCACAAGTCCTCGAGGTTCAACCCCTTCAGCGGCGTGGTCAGGGCAGGGGGTGAGCCCAGGGAGGTGAAGGGCGGCCTGCTGGCTGGAGGCGTTGCATTCTACGGGGGCGAGAAGATATTGGCCGTACAGGCGTTAGCCAGGTCAGAGGGGCTTAAGGGCCTTGACGGCCTCTACATATACTTTGACACGGGCCTCCTCGGCTACTACTGGGTCTTCCCCTACGGGGACAGCGCAGAGGTGGGCGTGGGGGGCTACGCAGACTTTGACGCCCTGAGAAGGCTGCTTGAGAGGTTCGTGGAGGGGAATGAGCTCACCAGGGGGGCCAGGATGATGGACCTCTCGGGGGCCCCCATAGCTGTCGGAGGGCTTGACCTTGGGACCCTGAAAGGCCTAGCCAAGGTGGGTGAGGCGGCGGGCTTCGTGCTCCCTCTCACGGGCGAGGGGATAAGGCCCTCCGTCATATCAGGCTATTACGCTGGGGCTGCCCTGGCCAAGGGCGATGACCCCATCTCAGCCCTCTCCTCCCTTCCAGTGGCCAGAGCTGTGAGGGTCCAGAGGTCAATTCTTGAGGCAGTTAAGAGGATGAGCCGGGAGAGGAGGAGGGAGTTCCTGATGGCCATGCCTGCCAAGGTCCATGAGGAGGTGGCGCTCGGGAGCCTCAGGACAGGCAGGATACTGAGGGCCCTGGCGGGCAGGCCTGATTTAGCCCTGAAGCTCATTAAGTACATAGGTGGGGGAAGTTGAGGAGGAGCGCTGAGCCAAGCGTCGACGAGAGGGACCTTCAGCTGATAAGGTCCCTTGAGGACGATGGGAGGAAGCCCTGGAGGCAGATAGCGTCAGAGATGGGCGTCAGCGAGGCCACGGTCTACCTCAGGGTCAAGAGGCTCACCGAGGAGGGCGTGATAAGGGGCTTCACTGTGAGGGTGGAGCCCGCTAAGCTGGGGCTCAAGGTAACGGCCTTCTTCCTCCTCAAGGTGAGGGCAGACGCGACTCATGAGGTGAGGGGAAGGCTCGCGGAGACCCCATATATTGTTGAGGCACACGAGGTCACAGGCCCCTACAACTTCCTGGTGAAGGTCCTGGCCCCCTCTCAGAAGGAGGTCTCAGGCGTGGTTGAGGCGCTGGCCTCAATGCCGGGGGTCATCGAGGTCCTCTCCATACTGTCCCTTGACGAGGTCAAGCTGGCGTCCAGCCTTTCCCATGTCTACAACTACTGGCTCTCAGGCGGGCCCCGGCGAAGCTGATAAACTAAGGCCGTCCTTCGCAGGGACCCTGGCGTCTGATCACTTACGTTTCAATTCAATTAAATAACTGTAATAATCAAAAATTATACTTACCTATCTATAAAAAGCTTTTAGGGACGCCTAAATCGGCGAGCTGAGTGGCGCTCAAGGAGGTTCATCTGATCTTAGGAGGCCCTCAGGGCGCAGGCGTTGAGACTACGGCGTCCGTCCTAACGGCCTCATTAGCTAAGCTGGGCTACGGAGTGATGTCCGACAGGGAGTACTACTCCAACATAGTTGGGAGGCACTCGTACGTCCACTTCACGGTATCAGCGACCTCGTTCCCCCGCAGCCTGACCTACCCTGTTGAGCTGATGGGGGCCATGGACGCCGAGAGCGTCTTCACGCACTTTCACGAGGTGGCAGAGGGCGGCGTCCTGGTTTACGACACAGGCCTTGAGGCCTCCAGGCTCATCCAGGTGGTCAGCATGGAGCCTGAGGTCAGGGCCCGCGTGGAGGCCAGGCTCAAGGCCTATGGAGTCGAGCCAACGGTGGCCGGCGCCGTCAGGGCGGCGAAGGAGGGCCTGAAGGCCCTGCCGGTCGGCCTTGACTACAAGGGCGTACTTGAGGAGGCCAGGCAGAAGCTGGGCGTCACAAGCGTTGAGGTTCAGAGGTACAGGAACAGCATACTGCTGGGCGCGGCGGCCGCCGTGCTAGGCCTAGACCCGGACGCGCTAAGGGAGGGCCTGGCCGTGAGGTTCAGGGGCAACAAGAAGGTAATCGACGCCAACATGGTCGTCGTGGAGCTGGCCATGGACTCCGTCCCACAGGCCGCCAGGGGGGCGGCAAGGCTGGAGCCCTCAAGCCTTGACGTGGAGGAGATGCTGAGCGCCAGCGGCAACGACGTAGTGGGCATGGCTAAGATAGTTGGCGGCGTCAGGTACCAGGCCTACTACCCGATAACGCCGGCCTCCGACGAGTCCGTCTTCATAGAGGCCCACCAGTCCATAAGCGTTGACGGTAAGCCCGTGGGCTCCATCGTGGTCTTCCAGACGGAGGACGAGATAGCTGCCATAAACTCAGCGATAGGGGCTGCCCTTACGGGCGTGAGGGCCGCAACAGCTACCAGCGGGCCGGGCTTCAGCCTCATGGTTGAGGGCCTCGGCTGGGCCGGCCATAACGAGGTCCCCCTGCTCATAACCCTCTACCAGAGGGGAGGCCCTAGCACGGGCCAGCCCACCAGGGGAGAGCAGGGTGACCTGCTGTTCTCGCTCTTCGCAAGCCACGGGGAGTTCCCAAGGATAGTCATAACGAGCGGGGACATAGAGGAGGTCTTCTACGACACCATAAAGGCGTTGAACTGGGCCGAGAGGTTCCAGGTGCCCGTCATACACCTGCTCGACAAGTACATGGCTAACGTGATAGCCTCCATGAGGGTCCCTGACCCCTCGGCGGTCAAGGTAGAGAGGGGGAAGCTGGTCCTGAAGGCTTCAGGGCCCGCTAAGAGGTTCGACCTGAACGAGGCCATAAGCCCAAGGCCCGCGATAGGGTCAGGGGCGATAACGTGGTATACCGGTGATGAACATGACGAGTGGGGCCACATAAGCGAGGACCCCATAAACAGGGTGAGGATGTATGACAAGAGGATGAGGAAGCTCGAGATAATGGACCAGGAGATACCGCCGGAGGAGAGGGCCGTCTACTACGGCGATGATGGCGCTGACTTCCTCCTGGTCGGGTGGGGCTTCGTGAAGGGCGTTGCCTTGGACGCGCTGGAGGAGCTCAGGGCTCAGGGCTATCACGGGGCCTACCTCCACCTCAAGGTCTTCAGCCCGTTCCCGTCAAGGTACGTCTCAGCTATACTCTCGAAGTTCAGCCCGAGCAGGGTCATAGACGTTGAGCACAACTACCTTGGCCAGGCCGCCATGGCGGTGAGGATGTACACAGGCTACGAGATATCCAGGTTCGTCCTGAAGTACACCGGGAGGCCCATATACCGCATGGAGCTGGTGGAGGCGGTGAAGAGGGTTCTTGAGGGGAAGAGCACGAGGGAGGTGTTGACCTATGGCGAGTGAGGCGGCCTACAGGACAAACGTATGGGTTGACTGGTGCCCGGCCTGCGGAAACTTCGGCATACTGGCGGCCATGCAGAAGGCCCTGGCGGAGCTGAAGATGCCGCCTGAAAAGGTGGTTGACGTATCTGGCATCGGCTGCAGTGGCAAGACGTCGCACTTCCTAAATGTTAACGGGGTCCACAACCTCCACGGCAGGTCGATACCTTACGCTGAGGGCATAAAGCTTGCCAACCCGGACCTGACGGTCATAGTGAACGGCGGCGACGGGGACCTGCTGGGCTTAGGCATGGCCCACTTCGTGGCTCTGGGCAGGAGGAACCTTGACATAAAGGTGATAATACATGACAACCAGGTCTACGGCCTGACCAAGGGCCAGGCCTCACCGACGCTGAGGGTGGGCCAGAGGGTCAAGTCGATGCCTCTGCCAAACATGCAGGACTGGGTCAACCCGATCACCGTTGCCCTGGCGAGCGGCTACACCTTCGTTGCCAGGGCCTACGCGCTCTGGGTCGACGACCTCAAGGAGATACTG
>JAPWTO010000008.1:0-30980 GCA_028276005.1 Acidilobus sp. | reverse complement strand
AGCTAAGGGCGTCAGCGAATTCCTCCATGACCTTTTCTGGCTCCTTGGCCTTCATGACAGCGCTGGCCAGCAGTATGCCGCTGGCTCCGAGCTCTATGGCCTTAATCACGTCCTCTCTGTAGGTTATTCCTGCCCCGGCTAGGACCGGTATATCGGCAATGGCCTTAACCGCCTTAACCCCATCAGTTATTACCTCAGGCCTAGCTCTTGAGACCGAGATACCGGTCCCTATCAGCTCGGGCGGCTCGATAGCTATGAAGTCAGGCCTGAGGTAAGCGAGGCCTGCCGCCTCCCCCGGCGTGTCAGCGCATGCCATGACCTCAAGGCCCTGGGCCTTCACGGCCTTTACCACCTTCTCTACGTCACGGTAGACCATCTTGTGCTCGCTGTGGCTTGCCAGAACTCCCTTGGCGCCTATGTGCTTCGCTGCTGACGCCGGCAAGTAGCCCGTGTAGGCCCCGAAATCTATGGGGTCCACGTGCTCAACGTAGACGTCCTCGTAGGCTTGGAGTATCCTGCCCATGACAGCCGCGGGCACTGCAAGTATTATCCTAACGCCCTGATACCTTGAGGAGAGCCTTGAGGCGGCCCTAGCTATATCAAGGGACCTCTCGTTAAAGGCCGTCTCATACGCCTTGTAGTTAATAGCAAATATCAGCCTAGCCAACTCACAACCCCCGCTGAGCATTGTCCCGTAAGAAAAAACGCTTAAGCTAGTAGCTCAGTCACCATGGGTTGGCTCCAGTAGCTCCTCCCTCCTGATCACAGGCTTATAGCCAAGGTCGAAGGGCTTGAACCTGTTCTCAAGCCTCTTAAGCACGTCTGGCAGCGTAGTGTACTCCATCTCCTCGGGCCCCAGCCTGTGCGGCATGAAGGGTCCATGCCTTCTCATGTACTCCGTTATTATCTGGGCTGTCCTCCTGGTCTCGTCAAAGGCCACGTCGTCAAAGAGGTCGCTTGGACCCACGAGCCTGCCCTCCTTCACGTTGAACCCCAGGCCCATGACCCTAGGCGGCCCATCGAACCTGGTCATCTTAGCGTCCTTCATGCCCACCGGCATCAGGGGGCCTGCGTGGCTGCCTCTCATCCAGCCGGCCACAAGGTGCGGGAACGAGAAGGCCTCAAGTATCTCGCCCAGCGCAGGGAAGCCCGACTGGGCCCTGACGATCATGACCGGGTCGTCCTTCCCTACGTACTTCCCTGCTATCAGGTTAAGCCTCTCCGAGCTGACGACGGCTGCCGGCTCACCGTCCTTGCGGTGAACGTACTTTATGACGTACCTTGAGGTGGTCCCTATGAGGGCCAGGAGGTCGTAAAGCTCCTCGGGCGCCCTCATATCGACGGCTCTGCCCTCCATCACGTCGAGCACTGTGAAGATGAAGCCATCGTGAAGCTTGGGGTCTATCACGAGGCCTGCCGTGTTGAACGGGTCAGCGAAGATCCTGAAGAGCGGGAGGTTGAAGGCGCTGGGCTCCGTCTTGTCAGCCATGAAGATGGCTATGGGCTCCGAGGGCCTCTCCTTGAACTCAAGCTCTGCAACACCTGGCCCCAGCCCCCTCACGTTACCGCTGAACGTGTCACTAAGTAGGTCCTGGCCTGCAGCGTAGAGGCCGAGCTCCTTGGAGACCTTTGTGGCCTCCTTGAAGGCATCCCAGGCGAGCTCATGGACCTTCGGGTCGTTGGGGCCCCTGAAGTGCGTCATTATCAGCTGGACGTCGTCGCCTACGGCCGTCACATAGTAGTCCGCTAATATGCCCTGCTTCTTACCCTCGGCCAGCACCCTTGAGGCAGCGAGGAGCGTGTCGGGATGGGCCTTGTGATGCCCTGCAAGACTACCGATATCAGCCTTGATCACGCTTACGGTCGTCTTCTTTTCCTTCTGTGACAAGAGCGCTTCTCACCGTTTCTGTTTGTATACCAAACAGAGCGGATAAATACGTCTTTCAATAAAGCTATATTATACCTGGTTTATATTGTAGGACCTTACGGCCCGTTAACGTAGGCAGTAACCCACAAAGAGTATGCCTAGATCACCAGGGCACCTTCTTGAGGCCCAGCTTATAGGCCCCCCAGTTGGTAGCCCTATGTAGTCCATATATCGTGAGCGCCCAAAGGACCTCGTCCACTAGCGGAAAAGCCTTGCCTACCATGTAAAGAAAGAGCAGAGCGAACACGTAGAACCCCAGCTGGTCGAGGACGGGGGCCTGCTGCCCCCTCTCGAGGCCCAGCCTCCTCTTAATGAAGGAACCAAAGAGGTCACCTATCAGCGCGCCCAAGGATGCTAGAGCCGCGTAGGGGATCAGGTCAGCCCCGACGGCCACAGCCTCTATAGCGCCAACGAGGGTGCCAGCCGTCACTCCCCCCAGGAGGCCTCCCCAGGTCTTACCGTCACCGAATATCCTCCTGCCATCTATGAACTTCCTGCCAAAGTCAACAGGAGGGGGGCCATTCATTATCACTGGCGCCCCATTAGCGGCCATGGCCGGCAGGACATATATTATCAGCTCAATGAGCTGACTCAGCAGGCTGTTCAAGCCACCTCACCCCTTCACTTATGAGCTCATAGGTAAAGGAGGGGCCTGGCGGCTTGACAAGGGTCAGCCTTGAACACGGGCCTCCCCTACACCTAACCCTCTCGGCCTTGCCTACTGCGTGCGCCCACGGTATGACCCACCTGCCCAGGGCCATCCCTTCCTCCTGCCCTACCTCCATGACCTGCCCTACTGCCACCCCGCCCGACCTCCTCAGCATCGCTGAGATCATTGAGAGCCTAGCTAGCGAGTAGGCCCCTAAGTAGCCCCTGAAGGGCCAGTTTATCGAGTCTACGATCAACAGGACGCCATCGCTCAAGGCCTCTACCACGAGGTTCGTCATTTCATAAAAGCTGAGGACTGCCTTGGTCGGGACGCACGTAGCTACGTTCCTCGCATACGTAAGGGTGCCGGGCTCCGTAGCGAGGACTAGTGCCTCCTTCCCTGAAGCGATAGCATACTTAGCGAGCTCAAAGGCTACTCTGGTCTTCCCAGTAGCGGGAGGGCCGTAGATTACAAAGTAAAGCCTCCCGTCAATGACCTCCCTCAGGTCAGGAGGGAGCCGCGTGGCTGGGCTGCAGGCGGAGCTCACTTAGGACCCTGCTCCCTCAGCCCCCTTAATCACTACCTCGCCGCCAGCCGCCTTGACCTTCTCCACGGCCTTGCCTGAGGCTGAGGGTGCTATGACCTTAACGCTTATCGTTATCTTGCCGCGGCCCAGCAGCTTGGCGTAGCCCAGCTCCTCCAGGTCCACAACGTACTTTCCGTCCTCGACCTTCGCCTGGCCCCTCGCGGCCAGGTCCTTCACTATCGCCTCCAGGCGCTCAAGGTCTATGGCTGGCTGTTCACCCCTTGAGGTTGGGTTCCTGAAGCCCTTCTTGCCGAACCAATTAGGGGCATACCTCAGCGTCCACGACTTTTTGTGCTTGCCAAGCCCCGCCGCTCCCCTTCCTCCCCTGCTACCTGACTTCCTGTGCTGGCCTATCCTGCCCCAGCCCATCGTCCTAGTCCTTCCCCTCAGCTTCCTTGACTTCTTCCTGGCCCTCGGTATCGTCCAGGTCATAGTCTCAGCCCACCTGGGCCCTAGGGGGTTTAAATTCAAAACATCCTCTGGACCAGCTCATTTATCTCCTTTCCCCTGTACCCGAGCTCTCCCTCTGGGTAGAGCTTCTTAACGGACCTCTTGAAGCCCCCGCTCGGCGGGTGAAGCCTGAAGAAGGGCTTCACGCCGTAGTTCGTCAGCTTATGGTACTGAATCTCGTTGTTCACCACCTTCTCAGCGAGCTCAGCTATGCCTTCCAGCTTGAGCTTCTCTTTAACCCACTCATCGGTTATCGGCACCTCGCCGAGCAGCCTCCCCCTCTTCCTTATGAGCTCCTCGAGGACCTTCGGCTCGACCTCGCCCCAGGTTATAGCTGTCTGGGCCCTCTTCAACATGTCCTGGATGCCTGGCAGGCTGTCGGGGTAGACCGTCGCTATGTATATTCGCGTGAGCCTCAGCAGCTCAAGCGTCTTCCTAACATCAGGGTGCTGGTCAGCCTCGCCCCTGATCCTTATTATTAGGTAAGCCAAGCCTGCTCACCTCGTCCAGTCCTGGTAGGTCACGAACCTGTAGGTGTTCCTGAGCGCGAGGAACGTGGCCCTGGCGAAGTTGTAGGTTGTCCTCGTCTCGCCGAAGGTCTGTGACCACACGTCCTTGATTCCAGCTAACGACAGGACCACCTTGGCTACGTTACCGGCCACAAGGCCTGTCCCCTTTGGCGCTGGCTTCAGGACCACTCTTACGCTGCCGCTCTTGCCCTCAACAGTGAACGGAACGCTGTGGGGCTCGCCACAAGTGCACTCCCAGCTGCCGCAGCCTCTCCTCACAGGCGTCATGTTAAGCTTGGCGTCCCTTATGGCCTTGTCTATGGCGTCCCTTAGCTGCCTGGCCTTGCCCTTGCCGAGGCCCACGTAGCCGTCCCTGTTGCCCACAACTACGGTTACCCTGTACCTGGTCACCCTTCCGGCGTCGGTCATCTTCTGGACGTGAGATATGTCGATGACCTCCGCCTGGAGGCCTGGAAGAAGCACGTCAACTATCTCGGGCTCCAGTATCGGCAGGTTCCTCCTGAAGATTTCCTCTATGTTCGCTATCTTGCCCTCCTTAACGAGCCTGCCTACCTTTGTCTTTGGAACCCACTCCTCAAGCTGGGGCTGAGGCGCTGCCGTTGGCCTTTCAGCGCCCTCACTCACTGCCTGCCACCTCCGTTACCTGTTGCCTTGCCGAGGCCTCAATAACGGCCTTATAAGCGGCCTTTATCCTTTCAAGAACCTCCTCGAAGTGCTTAGGCAGCTCTGCCGGGTCTATGCGTGAGGAGAGCTGCGAGAAGACCCTCTTGAACTTCTCCTGGTTCTCCTGCCTTAGCTGAGCGGCGTAATTAGCCACGTGCTCGCACCTAACCCTATCATCGCTGGGCAGGACGTCCTCACTGTGAGGTATGTTGACGCCAGCGTCCAGGGCGCCCTTAAGCGCTGCGAAGACCCTTGACCCCCTTGAGGGCTTGTGGAGGCCTATGTCGAGGATTGCCTCACGACCCCCCTTCTCAAGGAACCTCAGCGCCGCGAGGAAGCCTGTTAGGTAGGCCGCGCACGTAGCCTTGCCGCTCCCCTTCCACCCGAACTTCTCTATGAGCTCCCTTGAGTGGGCGCCTGCAACGACCTTGTCTCCCTTAAAGTCAAAGTCTATGAACTGAACCATGACGTACTTGTTGCTGACTCTCACAACCATCCTGGTCTTCCTGCCCAGGAGGAGATGGAACCTCTTGTAGTAGTCCGTCTTGCCCTCACGCCTCCTCCTAAGCGGAACCTTGTAGTTAGGCCCTCCCTTCACTTCTGGCCACCCGCCGCCTGCTTAAGCATGCCGCTCGACTCTACGTACCTCCTCAGGTCAGCAAGGCTTGAGAACCTGTTGCCCTTTATTAGCCTGTACAGCGACCTATAATCCTTCCTGCTTATCATCCCGTGATCCCTCAGCCGCCTTATGTACCTCCTCATCTTCCTAGCCCTGTGGACCCACTGGTCCTCAGGGTCCCTCCTCGCCTCCGCGGTCCCCTCCCTCTTGCCCGGCCCCCTCCTGTGGCCCTTGAGCCTCTTCTCCTTCCTCTCAAGCCACCTGTGGGCGTTCCCCTTGGCAGGGATGGCCCTGATCAGGCCCCTGCTTATCAGGCCCCTCACGTCGTCCTTTGTGACCGCTGCCTCTATCTCCTCCCTGTGGTCAGGGCTTGGGTCTATCCATACCCTGCTCTCGCCGACGCCCAGTATCTCAGCCGCGAGCCTCCTCTGAAGGCTGTAGTCCATCACTCACCACCATTAGCTACCCTGAACCCCCTCCTCTTAGCCTCATCAAGTATCTGCAGTCTCTTCCTCAGGCCTACCTTGCCAGATATATAAACAATGTGAGTTGATGGGCTGAGGCCCTCAAGCTCCTTGACGTTTGAGACCACGACCGGTATGAGGCCTGAGGGGTGTCTGCCCCTGACGGAGGAGTCCGTCCTGTACCCAACCTTAACGAGCGGGGGGTAGCCCTTGTACTGAAGCCTGACCTTGTTATCGATGCCTTTCGGCTTCCTCCACGGCTCGTCCAGGCGACCTATGCGCCATGAAAGGTACCTTACGAACCTTACCCTCAGCTTCCTGCTTATCTTGAACTGGAGTAGCCTCCTCTGCCTGAGCTCTGCTGGACGGACCCTCGCGACGGCCTCTGACGACATCACTCTATCACCTCCCTCGCGTAAATGAAGATGCCGTCCATGAACTTCCTCCTATCGAACTCGGATATGTGAGTGGCCCTCTCTATGTTAGCTGCGGTCTGTCCCACAGCCTCCACGTCTATGCCCTCAACTATTATGTCCTGGCCCTGAACCTTGACCGTGACCCCAGGCATTACAGTTGCGTACCTAGGCGCCTTCTCTCCCAGGAAGTTGCTTATGACTACCCTACTCTTCTCAACCTTAATTGTCATGGGGAAGTGCGTCGATATGACCTTCAGCTTGTACCTGAACCCCTTTGTGACACCAACTACCATGTTCTTTATGTGGGCCGCTATGGTCCCTACGAGCGCCCTCTGCCTTGAGTCGGCGAGGCTTGCGCTAACGACCACGTAGTTGCCGTCAACGGTTATTGTGACCCCCTTGGCGTGGCTGAAGTCCTTCCTTATCTCACCCTTAGGCCCCTTAACAGTGACCTTCATACCGTCCACTGTCACCGCGACCCCTTGGGGTATCTCAACCCTTCTCTCAACCAGCAGCGCCCTCGGCAAACCAGTCACCTTTGCCTTGCGCTTCCTAGGCCTCTAAGCCAGGCCCTCTTTTAAGCATTCTAAACCCTCTCAAGCTTCTCCCTCACGGAAGCCTCCAGCTCGCTAAGCCTGATCACGGGGTACCCTGGCAGAGGCTCCCTAGCCCTCCCCAGGACAACTACTCTGTCTGGGTCCTCCTCCTTCCTCTTGCGGAAGAGCCTCACCTTGAGGTAGCCCTTGTCCTTACCCATGTATATGAAGGCTATCTTTTCCCTCTTATCCCCCATCTAGGTCACCCAGAGCAGCCTTCTCGGAGGGTTTAAGGGCTTAAGCCCTCAGTCCACGGCAGCTAGAGCCGCTGATGCCTTGAGGGCCTCCTCAACGTTCCTCGCCATATAGACCTTACCCCCGGTCTGGGCGGCTAACGACTCCAGCCTGGCTGCCTTTGAAGGCGTGGAGCCCGATATCAAGAGGGCGTCCACCCTTACGCCGTCAAGGGCCAGGAGAGGGACGAGGGACTCAGGGTCAAAGCCCTCGTTGTAGTCACCGTCAGTTATCAGGACGACCCTCTTATGATACCCTGCAGGGGCCCACTTGAGCATGAAGTAGGCGTCCTTAAGCGCCTCTGACACGTTAGTGGCCTTCCCCATTACAGATATAGATGAAGTGGCCCTCTCCACCAGGTCCACGTTGTCCGTGAGGTCCACTAGCGGCATCGAGCGCCCATAAAACGCTATGAGCCCTATCAGGGTCGGGACGCCGCTACCTAGGGCTGACCTCGCTATTACGGAGGCGCTTCTCCTCGCGACCTCCATTCTGTTCGGCCTTACGTCCTTCAGGCTCATGCTGACACTGGCGTCGATTGCCATCACTATAGCCCTGCCTAAGAACCTCTTGGCTATACCTTTTCCCCGGGTTACTTCTTGATGTTAAATTTAAATACTTATTGTCAACAAACCCGTTAACCCAAGAGAGTCCTTGGTATCTGAAGCGGTATCGAGCCAAGCCTTCCAAGCAGGGACTTGAAGGTCTGCTCATCCAGTACCCCTACGTCCCTGCCCAGGACCAGGAGGGATACACTAGGGGCCGTGGGAACCTCGTGAGCCTTAGCAACCTGCCTGGTCCTCTTATCATCACTTAGCAGGACGCCGTTCATTTTCTTAGCCAGGTATATGGCGTGGGACTCCTGGAGAGATATCCCGTTCTTCCGGGAGAACTCAGCCAGGCTCTTGTTCACTCTCACAACCTCAACGCCGTCCATGACCACTATGAGGCCCCTCATCTTTGAGAACCTGAGCAGGAGCGCCTGCGCCCTCTCCTGAACCTTGTCCGGGACCACGAACCTCTTGTTCAGCTTAGGCAAGTAACTGAACAAGTTGAGCTCAAGCATGACGTATAGTGAGGACAGGTCCAGGACCACCGGGTCCTTACCCCTGAGCGCCTTGACCCCCTCGTTGACCTCTTCATCGGAGTCAGCGCCCAGCTCCGGCGGGGTGTCGTGCGATAGGAAGAACCATATTAGCTCATCCATGCTTATCCCGCCTATGTCAACAGCCAGCTGAAAGCTTACGCCCCCGTTCTTGAACGCCCTGAGGGACAGTTCCTTCAGGTCATAGCTCTCAACCAGTCTTCTGACGGCCTCTCTGATGGCCTCGGTCTTGCTGCTGTAAAGCCCTGCCCTCACGAGCGCCTCTAGAAGGTCTTCTATGTAGCCGCTTATCTCTATTGTTGTTACCACCGCGCCTCATATAGGATAATGTTACGAACAGAGTTAAAGGCCCTCTGGCGGGGAGATCAGGACGACCTCTACCTCGTCACCCTCGTCATAGCCCTCCACGTCCTCAGGTACTATGAGCAGGCCGTTGGCTTCTGTCAGCGTTGACAGCACGCCAGAGGCGGTTATGGCCAAGGGCTCCACTTCATAGCCTTTGCCCGTGGCCCTGACCTTGACCCTGAGGTAGGTCCTGACACCAGCTATGTTCGCCACCCTCCTCGTAATGACCCCCTTAACCCTCGGCAGGGGCTCCTCACGGCTTGAAGTCATGTGAAGCAGGGTCGGCCTGACGAAGGCCATGTAGCCAGCGAGGCCGGCTACCGGGAAGCCTGAGAGCATGAAGACGGGCTTGCCGTCAACGACCCCAGCCCCTGTAGGCTTCCCTGGCCTCATCCTGACCCCGTTGAAGAGCAGCTTGCCAAGCCCCTTAACGGCCTCAGGAACTATGTCATAGGCTCCTATGCTGGTGCCCCCAGTGGTTATGATGGCGTCCGCCTCCCTGAGACCTGTCAAGACCTTATTGGCTATGAGATTCACGTCGTCAGGTACAGTCCCCAGGTCAAGCGGTTCATAGCCGTCAGCCCTGAGCAGGGACTTGAGGAGAGGCTTTGTGCTGTTAATGATTGTGCCTGGCGACCCAGCCCTGGGGTCGCTCAGCTCAACTACCTCGGACCCCGTGCTGAGGATAGCGACCCTTAGCCTATACACCTTTACTTTCCTGACGTTAAGCGACGCCAGGGCCGCTATGTGCCACGGCTTCACCCTCTCGCCCCTCCTTATGACCGGTTTACCCGCCTGGAAGTCCTCGCCTTTCCTTGACACGTTCTGATATCTTGTAACCTGCCTCTGGACCTTCACAACGTCGCCCTCCCGAACAGCGTCCTCGGCCATCACCACGGCGTCAGCGCCTGGCGGTAAGGGCGCGCCCGTGTATATCATGTAGGCCTCGCCCTCGCTGAGGGGCTTCAGTGATGAAGGGTCAGTCCCTGCCTCAACCTCGCCCACTATCCTTAGCTCAACAGGGCTCAACAGGCTCGCTCCCAGAGTATCAGAGGACCTGACTGCGTAGCCGTCCACAGCGCTCCTGTCAAATGGCGGGAAGTCTGACTGGGCTATAACGTCCTCTGCAGATATAAAGTTCAGGGAGTCCTCTATGTCGACCTCTATCGGCCTTGGCCTGTGGGTCATGTGGGCCAACAGTAGCCTCAGGGCATCGTCGACTCTAGCTAATGACTTGAAGCCCTCCATTAACCTCTTCTCGCTTAGGGACGTTAGTTATCACCACTAAAGGCTCGGGACCGTATGGGTTATAATCCTGCGTCAATCTCACGCTCTCTCGAGGATTATCTGATCACCAGCTGCCTCAACCCTATAGCCAAGCCTTGACGCCACGTATGTCATAACCCTCTGCGCTAGCCTGAGCTTCACGACCTTCAAGCCCTCGTCGCAGAGGTCCTTGTGCTCGCAGAAGGGCCCCTGTGATGAGGGCCAGTTAATGATAACACTGGAGGCCCTAAAGTACATGGCTATTGCAGCCCCCCTATCGCCATCTGTGAAGGCCCCTACAGGCAGGGCGCAGTAGGGGGTCTCCACCTGGGTCGTCACTATGACGGCTGAGCGCCTCAGAAGGCCTGTCAGGGGCTTCAGCCTGTACAGGTTATCTCCATGAGAATGGAGCAGGTAAGGCGCCTCCAGCTGAAGGGCTAGGCCAAGGAGCCTAAGGGAGGGATCTGCGTCACCAACGAGGATGTCAGGTCTGCGACTGGCCCTTGCCAAGGTCTCAATGGAGGAGTCAGTGGCCACCACCCTCTCGCAGCCGCCTTTCGTCAGAAGCTCAAGGCCGCCGGGCGCGGGCGTGATGACGCAGACCTCGGCGTCCTCCAGCCTCCCTAAGACTTCCTGAAGCGCCCTACAGGCAGCGTCGCAGTCCAAGAGCCCTGAGGCCTCTGAGGCGCTCTCCAGCTCCCGCTCCCTTGGATATCCCATGCTGCTCTCGACGAGCCTCAGGTAGGCCTCAAGGCCTACCCTCAGCCTTTCCTCGTATTCCCTCAAGCTCCCGCAGTACCTCAAGAGCGGCATTGACATACTTCTCCGACCCCCTTGAGGACCTCTCCACGCACCACGTAAGACCCCTCGCATAGGGTAGGAACCAATCCTCCCATACCCCTGCTCTCGCCTTGGTTAGCAGCACCAGGAGCTCAACGAGGCAGCCATAGGTCCTGGTGAAGGGCTCCGTGAGCCCTCCCAGGTACCTTATGCCGTCACAGACGTAGGAAGAGCCCTCCTCCTGTAAGCCTAGCAACCTGTACTTGCAATCGTACCAGGCCCCAAGTCTCTCATCAACTGTCGCACACCCTTCGGACCACTGAAGCTCCTGCTCAAGCTCATGTCTAAGGCTCTTTACAAAGAGCAGCGGATCCCTGGGCGAGAGGAGCCTCATCGTCCCTGACGTGAAGAGGGAGCCGTAAAGCCTAGAGCCTTTGTAAACGAAGAAAACGGGCCGGTCGCCTGCCACGACGCCTAGCGGCATCGAGACCCTAGCCCCACAGGGCAGCCCTATGAACTCGTAGTAGATGCCCTCTATCACGGCTTTAGCGTGTAGCTGAAGAAACCTTTATAGCCTAACCCATAGCACCTGGCGCAGGACAGCCATGGTGACAGCCAGGGACGTGCCAGCGGATGTGCTCATAAAGAGGTTGGCCATGAGGCTCAAGAACTTCGAGCAGGTTAAGCCGCCGGAGTGGGCCACTTACGCTAAGACTGGCGTCTTCAAGGAGAAGCCGCCTGCGGACCCTGACTGGTGGTATGTAAGGGCTGCCTCACTGCTCAGGAAGCTCTACTTGGCCGAGGGCCCCCTCGGCGTGGGGACCCTGAGGACAATTTATGGGGGACGCGAGAGGAACGGCGTAGCTCCTGCCCACTTCTCTAAGGGCTCAGGCAGCATTGTAAGGAGGCTTTTACAGCAGCTCGAGCAGGCAGGCCTCGTCAAGATGACCGCCAAGGGTAGGACGCTAAGCCCGAAGGGCAGAAGCCTCATAGACCAGGTCGCCAAGGAGATAGCCGACGGGCTGACTAAGGAGAGCCCCGAGCTGGCTAAGTACTTCTAAGGTCACCTGGTCTGCGCGCCCTGTACATCAGCTCAGCGTACGTCTCCTTAATGATCTCGCCCCTTATGCCGAACTCCTCTAGCGCCCTCACGACGCTGGCCTCCTCAGAGTCCTTGGACTCGACCTCGACGAAGCAGCCCAGGTCCTCAACAAAGTCGATAGTAACTTGGACGTTAGAAAGGTCAATATAGTACCTGGTCTTAGTCACTTCCACGTACTTTGTGAAGCCAAGGGCCTCAAGTAGCCTGGCGGGGTCCTCTGAGACGTTAACGTTTATCTCGGTCCTAGCCTTGAACTGGGACCTGAGCCGGGGCCCCTTGTAAGTCAGACAGCAAGGCAAATCGTTAACGTACCTGACCCTCACGGCCTCATCAGAGGTCGAGAAGTCGCGGCAAGGATGGCTGTAGTAGATGTCCCTCTCCCTGAGGGGTCCCCTCATGAAGCCTGCCGATAATAGCCTCTGCAGCAGGGCCTTGGCCTCCTCGCACCCGACCTTAAGCTTGACCTCAACTTCAACGCGCGACAACGATATCGCCCACTGCTTACATGTACATGAGCTTCTTGAGCCTGTCAGCCATCTGCTCGTACCTAGCTATGTCGTCCCTTGTGAGGCTGGGCCTGACCTTCTTAAGGGCCTGCTCGAAGTGCCTCCACTCAACTGGGCCTGGCTCAAGCTTCTCCCTCAGCTTCAGCAGCGCGGCCTCCCTGACTAGGGTCGCCAGGTCAGCGCCCGTGTAGCCCTCCATGAGATCTGCCAGCCTGTCGAGGTCAACATCGTTAGCCAGCGGCACCTTCTTGGTGTGTATCTTCAGTATCTGCTTCCTGGCCTCCTTGTCAGGCGGTGGCACGTAGATCACTCTGTCAAACCTGCCAGGCCTCAGGAGCGCTGGGTCAAGTATGTCAGGCCTGTTGGTGGCCGCCAGAACAACTACGTTAGACAACGGCACTATGCCGTCCATCTCGGTCAGGAGCTGGTTCACTATCCTGTCCGTGACGCCGCTGTCAAAGCTCTGGCCGCGGACAGGAGCTATGGAGTCTATCTCATCGAAGAACACGACGGCAGGGGCCACCTCCCTGGCCCTCCTGAAGACCTCCCTCACGGCCTTCTCGCTCTCGCCGACCCACTTGCTGAGGACCTCAGGCCCCCTTATCGCTATGAAGTTGGCCCCGCTCTCCGTCGCCACGGCCTTGGCCAGCAGCGTCTTGCCGGTGCCAGGGGGGCCGTAGAGGAGTATCCCCTTGGGCGGCTCAATGCCCATCTTCTGAAACACCTCTGGGTACTTCAGGGGCCACTCGACGACCTCCCTGAGCTCCTGCTTAACGTTCTCAAGGCCACCTATGTCGTCCCAGTGGACCTCAGGGACCTCGACATATACCTCCCTCATGAGCGTCGGCCTTACGAACTTCATAGCCTCAAGGAAGTGCCTCCGGCCTACCTTCAGGGTCTCAAGTACCTCGCGCCTGATCTCGCCCGGCTTATTTAGGTCCACCTTGCCGCTCTTTATGAACTCCCTTAGCGAGGCCATAGCCGCCTCCTTGGCGAGGGCTGCCAGGTCGGCGCCGGTGTAGCCCTTCGTCATCTTGGCTATCTCCCTGAGGTCAACATCCTCAGCTAAGGGCATGTTCCTCGTGTGAACCTGCAGTATCTCGAACCTGCCCTTCTCGTCAGGCGGCCTTATCTCTATCTCCCTGTCGAACCTCCCAGGCCTCCTGAGGGCTGGGTCTATGTCATCGGGCCTGTTGGTGGCCCCTATGACAATAACCTTTCCTCTCTCCTGGATTCCGTCCATGAGCGCGAGAAGCTGAGCTACTACCCTCTTCTCAACCTCACCTACAACCTCGCTTCTCTTTGGCGCTATGGAGTCTATCTCGTCGATGAATATTATTGCTGGCGCGTTCTCCTGGGCCTCCTTGAATACCTCCCTCAGCCTCTCCTCGCTCTCGCCGTAGAACTTGCTCATTATCTCAGGGCCGTTGACGGCTATGAAGTACGCCCCTATTTCATTAGCTAGCGCCTTGGCCAGCAGCGTCTTGCCTGTGCCAGGGGGGCCGTAGAGGAGTATCCCCTTTGGCGGCTCGATGCCCAGCCTCTGGAATATCTCTGGGTGCTTAAGTGGGAGCTCCACTATTTCCCTTATCCTCTCCTTGGCCTCCTCGAGGTCCCCTATGTCCTCCCATGTGACCCTTGTCGACCTGGCCAGGAGGGGGTACTCAGAGCTCTTGACGGGCTCCTGCCTTACCTCGACCTCCGTGTCGTCAGTTATGTAAACAGGGTCCGTAGGTGATGTCTGAACTACGACGAACGGTATCTCGCCCTGGACCAGCAAGACGTCACCTCTCATGACGGGCTTCCTTATGAACTCGTCCCTTATCTCGTCACCTGATATGACCGCACTTATCGGCACTGCCCCAAAGAACGTCGGTACCGTCGCCTGGTCCAGCGGCGCGACCACAATTCTCGAGGCAGGCTTAACGTTGTCAGCCCTTGACACCTCGACCTTATCGCCGATGCCTACTCCTAGGAACTTCCTCATGTAGCCGTCCATCCTTATCTTGTCTGAACCCATGTCATTACTCCTGAGGGGCCAAACAACTGCGACGGTTTCAGCCCTCTGGCCCTTGATCCTCACAAAGTCGCCAGTGCCGACCCCTATCTCCTCCATCTTTGAGGGGTCTATCCTAACTATCTTAACGCCCTGCCTGTCGCTCCTGTAGGCCTCGTCGACCGTGAGCGTCACTGACTGCTTAGACAAGGTCGCTCTCCTAGAACGCACTAGCTTCTAGGCTTAAAATCCGCTTGTCAGGCCAGGTCCTGACATAAGGTAGGGCCTAAATAGGGCCAGGGCCTCTTAGCGATGGAATGCCTGAAATGTATACAGCCAGCGCCGAGGTGTTCTTTGAGCCTAAGAAGATAGCCGTAGTAGGCGCATCCCCCAGGCCGGACAACCTGGGCAGGGCCATCCTGGAGAACCTACTGGCAGGGTTCAAGGGAAAGGTCTACGTCGTTAACCCGGGCTACGCAGAGGTCCTGGGCCTCAAGTCCTACCCTTCAGTTCAGGCGGTGCCCGATGAAGTTGACCTCGTCGTGGTGGCCACGCCGGCTAGGCTGGCGCCGAGGGTAGTTGAGGACGCCGGCGCTAAGGGCGCTAAGGGCGTAGTGGTCTTCAGCGGCGGCTTTGCCGAGACAGACACTGATGAGGGGAGGAGGCTACAGGAGGAAGTTGTTGAGGCCGCTAAGAGGCACGGAGTCAGGCTGCTGGGACCTAACTGCATAGGCGTCTACAACTACTCTAACGGTCTTGACACGTTCTTCCTGCCGAGGTCAAAGATGAAGAGGCCGCCGCCCGGTCCCATAGCTGTAGTTAGCCAGAGCGGAGCCCTGCTGGCCACTCTTATGGACTGGGCGGCAGCCAGAAACATAGGAATCGGTAAGGCCATAAACTTCGGCAACAAGGCCGACGTCGATGAGGTCGACAGCCTTGAGTACATGGCAAAGGCGCCTGACGTTAAGGCAATGGTTGTTTACCTGGAGGGCGTCACGAGGGGGAGGGCATTAATAGATGCCATAAGGCTTAACGTAAATGAGGGCAAGCCCGTAATAGTAGTGAAGGGCGGCAGGTTCCAGGCGACCGCGAGGGCGACCTTAAGTCACACCGCCTCAATAGCTGGCTCCTATGACGTGTTCAAGGAGGCCATGAGGGAGGCCGGGGCGCTGCTGTTCGAGGACCTTGAGGCTGCCTTTGACGCGGCCAAGGTGCTGGTCTCGCAGCCGTTGCCTAGAGGACCTCGGGTCGGGATAATAACCAACTCGGGAGGACATGGCGTCATAGCGGCCGACACCGTGACCGCCGAAGGCCTTGAGGTCCCTGAGACCCCCGCTGCTATAGTTAGCTCGCTCAGGCAGGTTTTCCCGGACAGGGTCTCCCTGAGGAACCCTATTGACTTGACTGGAGACGCGAGGCCTGAGCAGTATAAGCTCGTAGCTCAAGCACTGGTTAAGGGAGGTCTTGTTGACTCGCTGTTGCTGATATCGCTAGTCCAGCCTCCCACGATGGATGTTGATGAAACCCTCAGGACTATCGAGCTGATAAGAGACGATGATGAGGGGATACCCCTAGTCGTAGTCACCATAGGGGCTGAGGCAGGCGTTAAGTTGGCCAGGGCGCTGGAGGAGCTAGGCATACCGACCTTTGAGCTCCCTGACCGCGCTGCCAGGTCCTTGGCCTCTCTCCTCCACTTTAGGCGGGCCAGGGATCTCGTCAAGTCCAAGGGACCCGCGCCAACGGTGCCTAAGGAGGCCTCCGTGAGAGCCAAGGAGATAATTCAGCGTGCCCTCTCAGAGGGTAGGAGCAAGCTCCTTGAGGACGAGGCGCTGGAGCTTCTCAGGGCCTACGGGGTCAGGGTGGCCGACTTCTGCGTGGCCAGGAGCGAGGAGGAGGCTTCAGCCTGCGCCGAGAAGGTGGGCCCCCGCTTGGTCATGAAGGTTATATCGCCCGACATATCCCATAAGTCTGACGTAGGAGGCGTCCTAGTGGGCGTGACCCCTAAGAGCGCTGCCTCCTCGTACAGGGCCATAATTAATAACGTCAAGTCTAGGGCGCCTGGGGCCAGGGTTGAGGGGGTCCTAGTCCAGAGGCTTGAGTCAGGCCACGAAGTCATGGTGGGAGGGCTTAACGATATGGCCTTCGGCCCAGTGGTGACGTTCGGCGCAGGAGGGCTGCTGGTGGAGTTTCTGGGGGACGTCACCATGAGGCTTTCCCCGCTTGGCCAAGAGGAGGCGCTCGAGATGATTAAGGCCACCAAGGTCTATAGGCTCCTCAAGGGTTTCAGGGGGGAGACTCCGGCCAACATAGACGCCATAGCCGATATAATAGTTAAGGTCGGTCTCCTACTTAATGACCACAACGAGATAAAAGAGTTAGATATAAATCCTATTCTTGCAAACCAAGAGACAGCGACAGCCGTAGACGCACGAGTGATAGTCGCAAGGGGAGGTGGTCAAGCGGTTGTACGATGACCCACGCGAGGATGCAGAGGCTAACGCAAGCCAGACCAACACGACAAATGAAGTCCAACAGGGGGCTGAGAAGCCCCAGCTTCTGCCTGACGTCCAGGAGCTTGTTAACATTGACATAAATAACAAGCCTGAGGAGGAGCTCTACCAGATAGTTGACAGGATAAGGGATAAGATCGTTCATGTCAAGGAGCAGAGGACCCGGCTTATAGAGGAGGTAAAGGGCCTCAGGGAGAAGCGGAGATCCCTTATTGACAAGAAGAGGGAGGTCGTTGGCCAGCTCCTGAAGCTGAGGGAGGAGAGGAAGGGGGTCCTGGACGAGCTCGCCAAGGTCAAGGAGGAGCTGAACAGCGTCCTCAACGAGCTCAAGTCAAAGAGGGAGCAGCTGAGGGAGGCGAGACAGCTCCTTGAGAAGGAGGGCAATATAGCGAAGCTGAGCCTGAGGAAGGTCACGAAGAGGATTGAGGAGCTTGAGTGGAGGCAGCAGACCAGCGTCCTGCCCCCGCAGGAGGAGAAGAGGCTCGTCGAGGAGATAGAGAGGCTGGAGCAGCTGGCCGAGAGGATCAGGAAGGCCAGACAGGAGGAGATATCGATAATGGAGCTCGAGGCCGAGGTGAAGGGCCTGAGGCTGAAGCTCAACGGGCTCATCAACAGGAGGAACGAGCTGAGACAGAAGGCGGTGAATTTGAAGAACCAGGTTCAGTCCCTGTCAAGCCAGGTAGACGGGATGAACAAGGAGATAGACTCCCTAAAGGGCCTAATTGATGAGAAGAGTAAGGAGATAGATGACCTGTCTAAGGTCCTTGACGCGCTCTACACGAAGTACAGGGAGATCATGGTTAGGCTGAAGGAGCTGAAGGTATCAAGGCAGAGAGGGATACAGCTCAAGGTGCTCGAGGAGAGGAGAAAGGAGATAGAGGAGAAGGCGAGGAGGGGTGAGCCGCTCAGCATCGACGAGATGAGGATACTCTACGGCGAGTTTGACGTAACCTAGAGGGCCTCCAAAGCCTTTTTCCTTGCAACATAGCTCTACTTGTTGTCTACCTAACCCCCTTTGTAGGTTGTAGGTCTAGTTCTGCCTACTTCATGGTTCTATTAAATGCTTAGCTAGCCTAAAGGGACGCTCAACGAAAACGCATTTTATTATCGCCTCTGGATTTGTACAGCGGTCGCGAGCCTTGAGCGTAGGTGAAGGAGTTAGCGTCATGCTGAAGTTTTACGGGACATGGCCTGACCAGCTCCTTGGATCCTACAGAGAGGCGTTGAACGTGAAGGCTCCTCGCATTATGCCTCAGGGCGTCCTTCTCTGCGGCATGGGAGGGAGTGGGGTCACCGCCGACTACGTCCTAGCCCTCGCCGCAGCCAAGGGCCTTAGGGTCCCCGTCTTTGTTCACAAGGGCGAAGGTCTGCCTCCCTGGGTCACGAGAGACTACCTCGTCATAGCGATTAGCTACTCGGGCAACACATACGAAACTCTCTCATGCGCCAGGGAGGCCAGATCCAGAGGCGCCTTGGTGGGCTCCGTGACGAGCGGCGGCAAGCTGGGCCAGTGGGCAAAAGAGAACGGGCTTCCGCTGGCTCTCATAGAGCCCAACTACTACCCCAGGACGGCCCTTGGGATGCTGATAGGCGCTGCCCTTGGCCTGCTTAAGGCCTCAGGGGTTGACCTGGTAAGTGATGCTGAGGTAAGGGCTGCAGCCGAGGCCCTCAGGTCAACCTCGACTGAGGAGGGCCGTGTTATAGCTAACGCCATTGGGGACAGGGACGTCTACATAATAGCTGGCTGCGGCCCATTTGAGATAATTGCCCACAGGTGGAGGCAGGAGCTCAGCGAGAACGCGAAGGTCATAGCTAAGACGGAGTTCTACCCGGAGTCCGCCCACAACGACCTAGTGGCGTGGCAGGTACTACATAAATTAAGGAGGGGCTTCGTCCTGATAGAGGGGGGTGGCAGGCTCTGCTCAGTTATAGCCAACATGCTAAGGGGGGTCTATGAGGGCCAGGGCGACGTCACTGTTAGGGTCACCCCAAGGGGCGAGGGGCTGCTTGCCCAACTGCTGCAGGGCTCCCTGCTAGGCGGCTACGTCTCTGTCTACCTGGCCCATCTAAGGGGCGTTGACCCCAGGACGACTGAGATAACGGGCAAGTACAAGCGCGCCCTCGAGGAGGCCGGGCTCGGCTGACCATGACATCTTTAAAACTTGTCCTCTCCCTGATCACAGGGGAGGCCAGGAACTGATGGGCCTTGACAGCGAGGGGAGACTAGGGGCCTATGAACCCAAAGGAGTAATACAGGATTCGATACATGGCTTCATTCCAATAAATGACGCTGAGTACTGGCTTCTTCAGACCCCCTTCCTGAGGAGACTACACGGAGTTAAGCAGCTTGGCATGGCCTTCCTCATATTTCCCTCAGCCCGCCACAGCAGACTTGAACACTCGCTTGGTGTCATGCACCTGGCCTCCATGATGGCCACCAAGGTCGCCAGCGTCGCCAAGAGGGATCAAAGGGTCTGTGACGCCTTAGCCTCGGACTGCGACAGACTAGCTGAAAGCCTAATTCAGGTCGCCAGGCTGGCAGGCCTACTACATGACATAGGGCACCTGGCGTACAGCCACATGACTGAGGAGGCCGTGAAGTACCTTGCGCTGTTCGCAGAGGGGGGAGAGTCAAGGGCCCTCTTCGAGGAGCTTACCACCTTGTCTGGGAGCAACCTCAAGGTCCATGAGGCCTATAGCCAGGTCTTCATAGACCGCCTTCTGAGGCTGGCCTCCGAGGACCCGCGGGCGGAGAAGCTCAAAGACCTTGAGGGCTACCTTATGGCCGCGAAGCTCTCACTCACAGGTAGCTCGACGAGGTCAGAGCTACAGGTCCTTGAGGATCTCGGCCTGAGCGAGGGCAGCGTCAAGGTAATACATGACATTATAAGTAATGAGGTAGCGGACGCTGACAGGCTCGACTATCTTCAGCGGGATGCCCAGGCCACTGGCATAGTCTATGGCAACATAGATATTGCGAGGCTGATCCACGGCATAACGTTGACGATAGATCCTGAAGGAAGGCCCCTCCTGGGACTTGACATAAAGAGCCTTCAGACGCTGGAGGACATATTTGACGCCAGGTATAAGATGTATAGGTCCGTCTACTTCCACCACAAGGTCCTAGCGTTCTCCAAGGCCATAACGATGTTTATGAAGGCCCTTTCCCAAGAATGGGAGCCAGGCCTGTTCCCCCTTTACAGCAATGACTCCCTCCCCTCACTTCTACTTCCATCTAGGTTGGCCGAGGCCATCGCGAACGACTCCTATTACTTTGATGACTCTGAGCTAGACTACATGGTCAAGGTCTACGCGGCCCGCGGTCAACTGGCCAGGAGATGGGCCCTAAGCCTCCTTGATAGGCGTGACCTCGTTCACGTGTCCATATTTAAGAGAAGCGAGGAGCTCATCCTCATAGCTGAGGACGTGCTTAGGTCAAAGGGGCTGCCTGATACGCCTCAGAGAGTAGCTGACCTAATGGAATACGTTGTGGTGAACTTCAAGGGCCTAATTGATGACGTAAAGAAGGCGTTCTCTGACAGGCTAGAGCTTGACCTCTTTAAGAGCTCCATTGTTGACGCGGCTAAGCTTCAGGCCTCGGGGCTCAGGGTCTTCAACTGGAACGACTCAATTTACCTGCGTGGGCTAGCTGAGGAGGCCAAGATACCAGTAGTCCTTCTATACGCCTACTCCAACGACGAGAAGTTTCACGCCAACTCGCTAAGGCCTAAAGCTGATGAGCTAAGGAAGTATGTAAAGGACAAGGTCAGGGATCTCATGAAGGAGGCCGCACGCTGACCTGAAGCCCTAACCTCTTGCTGACCTCGTCTATCAGCTGGGGGCTGACTCGGAGGCCCTGCTTAAGCTCCCCCATAACCTCCTTTAGTAAGTCATCGTTGTGCGCCAGCTCGTAAGCCAGCCTCTGCGGCCATCCATCGCCTGTCTTTGAGATGCTCTCAAGCGCCTCCCTTACCTTCTCGGGCTCCCAGCTCCTCGCCAGGGTCGCCGCGACCATCACGACGGCGCCTGGGGCCTCATGATGCAGCTCCCAGTCGCTCCTCGAGATCACGCCAAGCCCCATTTTAGGTATCGCCCCGAAGCCCTTCACGAACTAGCGCCAGTAATACCTCAAATAGAGGAACGGTGTCCATAAACTGAGGGCGGAAGGCTTGAGCCTCAGGCTCTACGAGGAGGCCAAAGAGGTCCTCGTAGGCGGCGTTAATAGCCCCGTCAGGGCCGCCGTCAGGCCTTACCCGTTCTTCGTCAGGGCGGCCAAAGGTGCTTACCTGTTCACCGAGGACGGCGAGAAGCTTGTAGATTACGTACTAGGTTACGGTCCCCTCATACTAGGGCACGCAAACGATCATGTCGCTCACAGGGTCGTAGAGCAGGTCGAGAGGGGCTGGCTCTACGGGGCCCCATCAAGGGCTGAGGTCGAGCTGGCGAGAAAGATAGTAGGCTACGTTATGCCTGGCGGGAGGGTCCGCTTTGTCAACTCGGGGACCGAAGCCACCATGACGGCCATAAGGCTTGCCAGGGGGTATACGAGGAAGGCCAAGGTGCTGAAGTTCGACGGGTGCTACCACGGCGCCCACGACTACGTCCTAGTCCAGGCGGGGAGCGCTGCCTCAGAGTTCGGGGTCCCTAACAGCCTTGGGGTTCCGCCCCAGGCAGCCTCGCTGACGCTCATAGCCAGGTTCAATGACGTAGATTCGGCTGAGAGGGCTGCTAGGTCGGCGGGGGATGACCTGGCGGCAATAATAGTTGAGCCAGTCATAGGTAACATGGGCGTTATACCGCCCACCAAGGACTTCCTGAAGGCGCTCAGGGAGCTTGCTGACCGTCACGGGGCCCTGTTGATATTTGATGAGGTCATCACGGGCTTCAGGCTCTCGCTGGGCGGAGCCCAGGAGTACTTTGGGGTGAGGGCCGACATAGTGACCCTCGGCAAGATAATAGGCGGAGGGTTCCCCGTGGGGGCTATAGCCGCCAGGAGGGAGATAATGGACATGCTCGCGCCGCTGGGGCAGGTCTTCAATGCGGGCACCTTCAACGCCCATCCAGTCACCATGGCTGCAGGGCTAGCAACCCTTGAGGTCCTTGAGGGCGGGGACGGCCTCAGGAGGGCCTCGAGGGCGGCTGAGGAGGTCGCCAAGGCCCTTGAGGCCTCAGGGTACACCGTGAACAGAGTTGAGAGCATGTTCCAGATCTTCTTCGTCAAGAGGCCCGTCAAGGACGCTGACGACGCCAGGAGGGCTAACAGGGAGCTCTACGCCAAGTTCCATGAGACCTTGAGAAGGCTAGGGGTGTTCTCGCCGCCGAGCCAGTACGAGTCCTGGTTCACCAGCACAGCCCATGACGATGAGGCCCTGAACCTAACGGTTAATGCTGTAGAGGGCGCCTTAAGGGAGCTGAGATGAAGCTAAGGGTCGCGACAAGAGGCAGCAGGCTGAGCTTGGCCCAGGTTAAGATAGCCATGGATTACTTAGCCCATAGGCTTGGGGAAGCCATAGATTATGAGCTAGTCATAGTCAGGACCAAGGGGGACGAGGTCCTTGACAGGCCTATAAGTCAGATCGGCGTGAAGGGCGTCTTTGAGAAGGAGGTTAACAGGGCCGTCCTTGAAAACCTAGCTGACGTTGCTGTGCACAGCCTCAAGGACCTGCCGGGGGAGCTCAGCGGGGGGCTGACCATAGTGGCGGTTCCCCCGAGGGACCCTCCCAACGACTCCCTCGTCTTCGGCAAGGGCAGGCTCCCTGCGGGCTCCATTGAGGAACTTCCCGAGGGCTCGTCAATAGGCACAGCGAGCGTGAGGAGGTCAGCCTTTGTCCTGGCTCACAACCCTAACGTCAAGGTGAAGCTCGTCAGGGGAAACGTTGACACGAGGGTCAGGAAGCTGATGGAAGGGGAGGTGGATTACCTGGTCCTAGCAGAGGCCGGCCTGCTCAGGCTGGGTATCGAAGTGCCCAGGCTCAGGCTCCCTCTCGACTACTTTCCCCCAGAGCCAGGACAGGGCCTCATAGCTGTCGTGGCGCCTGAGGACTCCCCTGTCGCTAAGAGGCTCTCCGAGGTCTCAGACCCCCTGGCAATGGCAATGGCAATGGCCGAGAGGGAGTTCGTCAGGACGCTCAGGGTGGGCTGCGGCGTTCCGGTGGGCGGCGTGGCTGAGGCGCTTAAGGGTGACCTGATGAAGTTCATAGCGGGGGCGGCGAGCCCTGAGGGCGCCTCGATGGCTGTGATAAGGGTGAGGGGCAATAGGTCAAGGCCTGAGGACCTGGGGAGGAGGGCCGCTGAGGAGTTAAAGAGGTTCCTATGAGGTGCCCTCCTTGAAGGGCAAGGTCATCATAGTGGGGGCCGGGCCTGGGGACCCTGGCCTCATTACCGTGAAGGGGCTTGAGGCGCTGAGGAGAGCTGACGTAGTAATCTACGACAGGCTAATACCGAGGGAACTGCTTAAGGAGGTAAAGCCCGGCTGCGAGCTCATATATGCCGGCAAGCAGCCTGGCCGACACGAGCTTGAGCAGGACGAAATTAATGATCTGCTCGTTGACAGGGCCTCAAGGGGCCTCCTGGTCGTGAGGCTCAAGGGAGGTGACCCCTACACCTTCGGCAGAGGCGAAGAGGAGTGCGAGTACGTCGTTTCAAGGGGCTTGGAGTGTGAAGTGGTGCCTGGCATTCCAAGCTATGTCGGCGCCGCCGCCTACGCCGGCGCGCCTCTGGCGGGGAGGGTCTACGGATCGAGCTTCGCTGTTGTCACAGGCCGCGTCGCGGGCGGGGAGCCCGAGATGGAGGAGTACCTGAGAAGGCTGAGGGAGCTGGCGAGACATGTCGACAACGTGGTGGTCCTCATGGGGGTCTCAACTGTGGAGAGGGTCCTCACGGCGCTGGCTGAGGCCAAGGATCCCTCGGCGCCAGCCCTGGCCGTTATGGACGCAACCATGCCGACCCAGAGGTCCCTCGCAGGCACCATAGAGGACCTAGCCAGGTACTCAAGGGAAGGGCTCCTGAGGAACCCCGCCGTCATAATAGTGGGGCCCGCGGCCTTGGCGAGGGACAGGCTTTGGAGGGCGGATGCAGGGCGCTCTACCTAGGCCCCGAGCTCCCGCCGGAGCTCAGGGACCTCAGGTCACTTACGTGGGCTAAGGCCGTGGTGATAGAGCCGCTTGATGAGGGCCTGAGGGAGTCGGCGAGGCTCGTAAGGGAGGGCCTTTACGACTGCGTTGCCTTCACGAGCCCGAGGGGCCCCCTCCTCCTCAGGGGCTTCCTACAGGGCTGGCCAAGCGGACCGAGGCCGCTGTGCGTGGGCCCAGGCACCGCCAGGGCCTTCGCTGAGGCCTTCGGCCTGAAGTGCTATCTGCCGAGGACCTACACGACAGGCTCCTTGGCGTCGCTGGCCCTTGAACTGAACTGCAGGTCGCTCTTGACGTTAAGGTCTGAGCAGGGGGACGACGAGCTTGAGGCTACGGTTAGAGCCAGCGCTAACGTTCACAGGGTTAACATCTACAGGGAGCGGGTGCTGGCCAACCTAATACCAACTGGGTTCAATGTAGTCATAGCCTCCTCTGCGCTGATCGCCGAGGCTGCCTGCCAGAGGCTTAAGGACGCTGTGGATCTAGTCATAGCGATGGGTCCAAAGGCCGCGAGGAAAGCAAAGGAGCTGTGCCCCAAGGCCACAGTAATAGAGCCCCAAGAGCACAGCTTTAAGGCCGTGAAGGAGGCGCTAGCCATGTCAGGGTGTAGTTAGTGGCCCTAGTGTTCCATAAGCTGGTTAGCATTGAGGAGGCGTTGAGGCTCCTTGAGGAGAAAGTTGGCGGCATAAGGCCCCCTGAAGTAATCGAGGTACCCCTCCTTGAAGCCCAGGGCAAGGTGCTGGCTGAGGACGTAAGGGCCCCCATAGACTACCCCCCCTTTGACAGGTCAACGGTTGACGGCTACGCCGTCAGGTCAGTTGACGTGGCGGGCGCCAGCGAGGTCACGCCTGTCTCGTTAAGGGTGACTGGCAAGGTAAGCGTCGGGTCAGCGCCCGTCGGTGAGGTCAGGCCCGGCGAGGCGTACGAGATAGCCACGGGGGCAATGATACCAAGGGGGGCCGACGCTGTCGTTATGGAGGAGCACGTTAGCAGAAAGGGTAACCTGCTCACAGTTTACAGGTCCGTGGCGCCCAGCGAGAACATAAGCCAGGCCGGCTCTGACGTCTCAGCCGGGGACGTCGTGCTGAGGGCGGGGACTCTGTTGACCGCCCGCGAGATAGCGGTCCTGGCGGGCCTCGGGATCAGCAGGGTGAGGGTCTACAGGCCACCCAGGGTCTCAGTATTCTCTACAGGCGTTGAGCTTACGCCGCCCGGTGCGCCCTTAGAGCCGGGCCACCTCTATGACGTGGACGGCTACGTGGTGACGGCCTCGCTGAGGGAGCTCGGAGTTGACGCCAAGTTCCTCGGGATATTGCCTGACAACTACGAGGTGATGTTGAACTCCGTGGCCAAGGCCCTCGAGGAGTCTGACGTAGTGATAACGACCGGCAGCACGTCAGCTGGCTACGGCGACATGATCTACAGGGTCTTCAGGGACCTAGGCGCTGAGATCATAGTCCACGGGCTTAAGGCCAGGCCCGGCAAGCCAACGGCCATAGCCGTCAAGGGCCGCAAGATACTGTTCGGCCTCCCCGGCTTTCCGCTCTCGGCCATGATGAACCTCTACACGCTCGTGACCCCGGTGGTCCTGAGGATGATGGGCCTTGAGCCTACACGCGAGGTCGTGAAGGTCAGGGCGAGGATCCCCTTCAGGTTCCAGGCAGGAAGGGGCTTCGCAGAGCTCATACCCGTGCAGCTGGTCCAGGGCTTGGAGGGCATCTCGGCATACCCCCTGATGGCAGGGTCAGGCTCTATAGCTGGCATAGGGCTCTCAGACGGCTTCATAGTGGCCGAGGAGTCCAGGGAGTACTTCGATGAGAACGAGGAGGTTGAGGTAACCCTCTTCTCCAGGTCGCTGAGGGTGCCGGAGCTCAACATCATAGGCAGTAACTGCCCAGGCATTGAGGTAGTTCTCAGGGTGGCCGGCCTCTCCAGGTCCTCAAGGATCATAAGCGTTGGCTCCATGGGCGGCTGGCTGGCTTTGAGGAGGGGAGACGCCGATATAGCTGGCACGCACCTCCTTGACGAAAAGACCCTGCAGTACAACGTCCACATGCCAAAGGTCGTAGGCCTTGAGGGCAAGGTAGTAATTTTCAGGGGTTATGCCAGGCGCATAGGCCTCCTGGTCAGGAAGGGCAACCCGAAGAGGATAAGGGGCTTTGAGGACATGTTACGTGACGACGTAGTTATAGTTAACCGCAACAGGGGCTCAGGGACCAGGGTACTGCTTGACCTCAGGCTGAGGGAGCTGCTCGGGGGTAAGAGACCAGAGGACTCCGTGAAGGGCTACACCTATGAGGTTAAGACGCACACCGCCGTGGCCACGGCCATAATACAGGGGAGGGCTGACGTGGGCCTCTCGCTCGAGGCCGTAGCCAGGATGTTTGACCTTGACTTCATACCGGTCGGCGAGGAGATATACGACTTCGCCGTCAGGATGGAGAGGCTTGAGAAGCCTGCAGTGCGCAGGCTCCTTGACGCCCTGGCCAGCAGGGAGTTCGCCGAGCTGCTGCCGAAGGAGTTGCCTGGCTACAGGACGCTTCCCGAGACAGGTAAGCAAGTCTACCCCTAAGCCCAGCCTAGAGCAGACCTCTCGTTCATTGAGATAAAGGGTGGTGCGGGGGGTGGGCTTTGAACCCACGCAGGCCTACGCCAACGGGTCTTAGGCCCGTCCCCTTTGGCCGGGCTCGGGCACCCCCGCACCGCAGTCATCGCGGCCTCCGTAAGTTAAAAGCTCAGAGCTAACCACCAAGTTGAGGGCAGCAGCCGCTATCCTTGCGGCGAAGTCGAGGGCCCACTGGTAAGTCCTCCTCTTGCCCTCCTCCAGAGGCTCCACGCCGCAGTCGCAGGGGCCTAGGAAGTACCTGACCTCATTGAGGTAGCCTGTCTCTGAGAGCCTGGAGCACAGGCTGAGGCAACCCCCTCTGGCCATAACCACGCCGTCTATGCTGTTTGACCTGACTATGAGCGCGACGCAGAGCTCGTTGGCACACGCCGAGGCGGCGACTCTGGCCTCGGGCTTCACTCAAGCCCCTCCACGCCGTGCTCCTTGGCCTTCTCCAGGAAGGCCCTCCTGAACTCCTCGTTCATCTCCTTTATCTTGACCAGGGCCTGCCTGAGGGACTCCTTAACGTCATAGCCCTGGTCCAGGTGAACGTAGACCTTGACCCGCCTCTCAAGGGGGTGCTCAACCTCATAGTAGGCTAGCCTGACGCCAGGGACCTCCATCAGTGTCGTCGCCAGGAGGTTTCCAATCGTGTGGTCCTCGCCCTCTATCGTGACGACGTAGACGTTCTCCCCTGCCTTAGATATGCCCAGGCCCTCAGTCAAGACCCGCCGACCTCCTTATCCTATCGGCCGCGGACACCCAGTCAGTAACTGCTAGGACCTTATTAGCTTTTGACTTGCCCAAGACGCCCTCCCTGACGCCGACCTCTATCAGCTCGCCCACAGGCCTCGAAGACATGAAGGACGCTAAGGCTATGGCCTTCCTGGCGGACCTGCTGAGCTCCTTGTGCGTAACTACCTCATTCCACACCTTGACGAGGGCGAACGCCACCTCCCTAACAACGTCAAGGGGGGCGTGGGTCCTGACAACGTCATCCTGAGCCTCGCTCCCGAAGCCCCTCCTCCTGAGGGCCTCAGCCAGCAGGTCTGCTGGCATGCTGGTGGCCTGGGGCAGCAGGTCCCTCACCCTGACCTCCGTCCTGTAGGGCCTGGAACCCATGACCTCTGAGAGGGCTGACTGAACTGCCAGCCTGACGTAGTCAATTGGCCTCGCTGGCCCTTCCACCAGGATCCTGACCTTGTCGCCCTTCAGCTCAACCCTCAGGCCCTCTGAGGGCACAGACCAGGAGAGCCTCTCTATGAGCCTCTCGAGGTCCTCAGCGCTGAGCCCTCTCGAGGAGGCCACGAACTCGTATCTCATGGGCTCACCTTAGGTCGGGATCAGACCGATCCTCTTCACGTCTATCTTTATGGCGTCCCGTGAGTAAGCCAGGCTTGAGACCTTCCTCTTCTCAAAGTTTCCACAGCGTGGGCACCTGAAGCCGTCAGCCTCAGGCGTCATCAGTGAGCCGCAGCGGGAACAGAAGGCGTAGAGCACGCCCAGCTGAGGCCACTTTACGGAGAGAAGGTAGGGGCTGATAGTGCTCATGACCCTGGCGACTATTATGTCGCCAGGCCTTAAGAAGGAATATATGTCGTCAATCCTGGAGTCGGATATGTGCTCAGGGGTTATGACGCCTGTTAGCCTGCCCGAGAACTCCTTGACCCACCTAGGGCGAGGGTCCAGCGAAACTTCCCCATAGAGCTCCGTGAAGACCAGGCTCTCCCTGACCTGCGTCACCATGCCAATGACAAACGAGCCCCTGCCCGGGACCCTTAGGGTCCTGGCAGGCAGAACCGAAGCTACCTTCAAGTTATTGTCGAGCCTGAGGACGCCCACGGCTGAAGCCCTTAGGAGGCCAGCAGGCTCCTCAAGGAACACGTTCTGACCATCGACGTACTCCTCCTCATACCCTATCACGTCGCCTGGCACGACCCTCCTATCGCGCTCCTGAGAGCTCAATTAAGTCCACCCTTACCCTCCTTATCCTGCTCCTGTGGTGCGGCATAGAGGCAGGTATAGGGAATTCAAACAGGCCTATAAGCTTCAAGGAGAAGCCCTCCCTTTCGGCCACCCTCCTGTGGAACTCCAGGTTGCCCGACTTAACTACCGCTATCACGGCCCTCGGCCTGAGCTTCATTGCGTACGCTAGGAACTCGGCGTCCGCCCCCCTCCTCCATACCCCGAAGGGCGGGTTCGTCAGGACTAGGTCAACGGCTCCTGGCATCAGGGGGCCCTCCCCAGATGATATGTGGCTAACCACGTAAGACAGCCTGTCCTCGACGCCCAGGTACCTGCTGGCGGCGAGGCAGGGGGCCGCTAACCTCTCATCTACGTCAACGGCTATCGCCTTGGAGGCGCCTAACAGAAGGGCGGCCAGCGCTATCCTGCAGGTGCCAGCGCCCAGGTCAGCGACCGTGGCCCCCTCAAGGAGGCCTGCCTCCCTGGCAAAGGACGCCATGGCCAAGGCTATCTCGGCCGGAGTTGTGTACTGCTCCAGGTCCCTGCTCGGGGCCTCAATTACGGGCACCGCGCTCTCAAGCAGCACCTTAAGCCTGCCTATTGACACTGTTAACTCCCCGGTTTACCAGGGAAACATGTAAGGCTCGAGGCGGCCCTGAAGGGCCATGAAGGCCTCCCCAGGGGTCAGCACGGGCTTCTCGTATTCGTAAAGGTCATCCACCGGCAGCCTTGGACAGCTGGTCACCACGAACGCCTCGAACCACTCACTGTCAACGTCCCTCAGGTACTGCTGATTTAGCACGTCAGACGCCAATAACAGGAACTCCCTATTGTGATGCCTGAGGGAGGCCTGTAAGGCGTTGAGGACCCAGGGCCTGTACTGGCCTGTCTTCAGGCCCATTATGACACCCCATCTCCTGGCGTTAATGGCGTCAGAAACCTTCTTCAGCCTCAGGGCTAGGAACCTCTCGCCCTCCCTGGTCATGTCCCTGGCCTCCTGCCTGTAGGGGTCCACCTGCACCACGGGCCTCTGGGTGGCCAGGTATAGGCCTACGGCGTGAAAGAGGCCCCCTCCCAATATGACGTAGCCTTCGGCAAGCCTTGGAACTACCCTGTAGTCGCAGCCGAGGACCTGGCCCTCAAGGAGGTAGGGGAGTGCCTTGCCTGCCCTTATCACGCTCAGGCCGGCCTCCTCAAGACCCCTTACGACTGCTTCGTAGAACTTAGCGTGCTGGACCGTGGTCAGGACCGAGACCCTCTTAAGCCCCCTCGAGAGAAGGATCCCCGCCGCCCCCCTTATGACCTCGCTCCTTGGCGGTATGTTAAATGAGGTCTCGGCGTAGACTACCTTGACCCCCTCAGTTGAAGCCCCCCTGGCCAGCTCAGGATGGTATGGGGTGTGACCCACGTGAACTATAGTCACGTTGCTGCCCAACGCCTCCCTTAGCTGGGGCGCGTGGATGTCGCAGGAGCCGTAGGTTGGGTCTACCTCAACTATGGGGTCTACCCCATAGGCCCTGAGGCACTGAACAAGCTCGGCCGCGGCCCTTTTCAGGCCTGGCGGAAGCTGAAGGACCACTGGCCCCCTGGCTTCCTTAAGCTCGGGCGGGAACGTGAACGTGTAGTCCATAAGCTCGCACTTTATGCCCCTCACCTACCCTCCTCACCCGCCTGGGCAGACCTTGAGGGGGGCTGCCTCCTACGCTCAAGGGTCCCCTTAGCGTGCGCCACTATGTGCGCTAACAGGTCCTCTGGTGTCGAGAACCTGGCCCTCCTGCAGATGGGGCACAGGAGGAGCCCCGTGGACTTCTCCTTCAGCGCCCTAACCCTAGAGCCCGCGAACTCCACTATGACCTCCTCGACCTCCTCGCTCAAGCCTGTCAGCCGGCATAACCTAGATTAGCCCCAGAGGCCTTAAGCTGTTCAGGCCGATGAGTTGGCTGACCTGCGCTGACGCCTGGATGAGGACCACCGATCTCAACGAGGCCCCTCGGACGTCATATCGGTAAGCTTATGGCTCACCTCTGCAAGCAGGTGAGCCGCCTCCTTAAGCGCCTCAAGCCCCAGCCCCGTGATCTCGTAGGCCCCGTGCTCGTTCTTCCTTATGAGGCCCTCCCTCTCGAGCCTATACATCACAGTGTAGAGCGTGACCGTGGGCGGGTTGAAGAAAAACTTCTCCCTTATGCCCTTCTTGACCTGGTAAGGGTACGTGGGGTTGTCCTTCAGGACAGCCAGCACATATATCCACAGGGTCCTTACAGTAATGTTCTTAATTAACCTCGTCAGGGCCTTGGTCTTCGTCGCCTCCTCCTCTTCCCCCTTCTCGCCTGCCAAGGTCTATCCCACTAAAGGCCTCCTGGTCCTTGTTTTTAGCTGAGAAAAACCCTTTATATACGCTCTCCTAACCCTTAGATCGCAGGTGCGGGGGTGCCCGAGCCTGGTCAAAGGGGTCGGGCTGAGGGCCCGATGGCGTAGGCCTGCGTGGGTTCAAAGCCCACCCCCCGCACCACACGCTGCCTAATGGCCTCCCTTCAGC
>JAPWTO010000043.1:0-6065 GCA_028276005.1 Acidilobus sp. | reverse complement strand
GTTCACCTCATGGCTGGCTTCCTCCAGCCGCCAGCTGGGACGAACATGACCGTGGAGGAGTACATATGGAACCTGGGCAACGGCACAACGCTGACCATACCCTCAGTCAACGGGACTGGCTACGCCGTTGAGGTCTGGCTCACCGGCTCAGGGAACGTGACCTACCTTGAGCCAGCTAAGAACCCGATAAACGTGACCTACAGCTCGCCAGGCCTGTACGCGGTATCACTTACTGTTGTCACAGAGAACGTAACGACCAAGGCCACGTACAGCTACACAACTTATTACACGATAGCGGTCAGCTCGCCAACTGTTCCCTTCTCACTCTTCAAGTCACTCATATCAGTGCCTAACCCAGGCACAATAGTTGTGGCTGAGAACGTGCCGGGAGGACCCTTCAGCTTCGACCCTGACATAGACTATGAGAGCGTCGGCTTTGAGGTCATATCTAACATCTATGGGACCCTCATACAATACTACGGGGCCAACACGACGAAGTTCATACCGGAGCTGGCCGAGTACGTGCCCACAGTGGGCAACGGCATAAACTCAAACTACACGGAGTACACGTTCAAGCTCAGGCCTGGCATCAAGGCGTCAAACGGCGACCCGATAACTGCATATGACGTCTGGTACAGCGTGATAAGGGACGTGCTGTGCTCAGGGGGAACGCCTGGCACGCCTGGCTGGATACTGACCCAGTACCTCATACCAAACTACACGCCCTTCACCTTCGTTGTCACAGCCCCCAACGACAGCCAGGGGGCTGAGGAGATAATCAGCGCCATAAGTTACGACAACACCACCGACACCGTCACTTTCCACCTGCCTGAGCCAGTCTCACCTGAGGCGTTCTTCACAGCAATAGCTGACCCGCTCGGCGCCGGCGTACTTGACGCCAAGTGGCTCGAACAGGTTGGTGACGGCATAAACTTCACAGGGCTGTACAACCATAACATGACCCAGCTGGCCGAGGCCTTCTACCAGTACGAGCAGACGTGCAACGAGGGCAGCTACAACACTGAGGTCCAGTGGCCTTCAGGGCAGTCAGCTGGCTTCACAGGGCCTTACTACGTAGCGGCTTACACGCCAGGCCAGAGCGTTGTCCTCCAGCCAAACCCCAACTGGCCCAACTATATACCCTACTTCCCGAGGCCAAACACCACAGTCATAATATACTGGGTCAAGGACCCCGAGACGGCCTACGAGATGTTCGCCTCTGGGCAGGCTGACATAGTCACAGGCCTGCCGAGCAGCTACATACCGCTTCTCGAGGGGCTTGAGGCCAAGGGCCAGGCGAACCTCTACGAGTTCCCGACGCTGAGCGAGTTCTTCTTCGTATTCGTCCTCAACGTCAGCCAGAGCGCCCTGCACTCAATCAACCCAGCTTACAGCGTACCAAGCTGGTACTTCGCCAACCCGCTCGTGAGGGAGGCCTTCGCCTACGCCTTCAACTACACGCAGTACATAAATAATATAGTGGGCAACGTGAAGTACCACTTCAACTTCGGCAGCCCCTACTGCGGCGTCCTAATACCAGGGCTTGACTACTACATACCTCCGTCTGAGCTCACAGGCTGCCCGACGTTCAACCTGACGTACGCAAGGCAGCTCATGCAGGAGAGCGGCTTCTACAACATAAGCGTCTACTTCCCGATAGTCATAGCCAGCGGCGACACCACTGACTTCACAGCCGCCCAGATGTGGGCTGAGGCGCTTCAGGCCATAGACCCCAACATACGCGCCCAGCCGATTTACATGCCCTTCTCAACGCAGATAGGCTACATGGTGCCCGGCCAGAACCCGATGGCTATATTCTACATGGGCTGGATAGCTGACTACCCGCTGGCCTCAGACTTCATAAACGCCATGTACGAGCAAGGAGGCACCTACCCAGCCCCTGCCGGCTGGGACGTCAGTTACCTCGAGAACCTCAGCGCCTACTTCAACGCCTCTAAGATAAGCTGGCCTGGGCTTAGCCCGAGCCTTGAGCCGGAGATAGGCAAGATGCTCTGGCAGGAGGCCATGGAGTACCAGCAGCTCAACAACGTAATAATGCAGGCCGACGCCGCCGAGCTGGCCAACAACGTCACTGCGGCTTACCAGCTCTTCAAGCAGGCAGAGGACATGGCGGTGCAGCTGTACATGTTCGTCTACACCATACAGCCCAACGCCTACTGGGTCATCAAGCCCTACATGCACGGCTACATGGGAATGATATCATGGGAGGAGAACCCAATGGTAGGCGGCGCCGCTGATAGCTGGTACTTCTGGTGGGTCAAGGGCTGAAGTTATAGAGGCGCTGCTAGCTATATCATTTTGTTTTTATTTATATTTTTAATGCCTACGGTAGTCCTTTGCGTTTTTAACCCACGCGTGAGGTTCCGCTGAGGGGGGACCTGGGATAAAGCTCTGGCAGTACATAGTTAAGAGGCTACTTTACTACATACCCACCCTGATAGGCCTGACAGTCATAGTCTTCGCCCTCATGCACGTAGGGGGCGCCTACAAGCTGGTAGCCGTCTACATAAACCCAAGGCTCACGGGCGCCGCGAGGCAGCAGCAGATACAGATGCTGATACAGAAGTTCCACCTCAACCAGCCCATTTATGTGCAGTACTTCTACTGGCTGGCCTCCATCTTCCAGGGGAACCTGGGCTACACCAACACGCCCATATTTAGCGGCCCCGTCACCCAGGCCATAGCCCTCTTCTTCCCCAACACGGCCCTCCTGGCCGTGCTGGGCGGCATACTGACCTGGCTGCTTGGGATACCCCTCGGCACGTGGTCGGCCGTCAGGAGGGACAAGCCGGACGACGTCGCCATAAGGGTCTTCTCCTACACGCTCTACGGGATGCCGTTATACCTGATAGCGGTGCTCCTCATAATAATATTCGCGGTGTGGCTGAAGGTCCTGCCCCTCGCTGGCACCGTGAGCGCCAAGCTCCTAGTAGGCCTGCCCTGGTACAAGAACGGCATATCTTATCCCACCCACGTGCTGCTCATAGACGCCCTCATACACGGCAACTGGAACATAGCGCTTGACGCCCTTGAGCACATAATCCTGCCGTCACTGACTATAGCCCTCGCCGTCATGGCAGGCATCATAAACATACTGAGGGCCTCCATGCTTGAGGTCCTCGAGCAGGACTACGTCAGGTTCGCGAGGAGCAAGGGGCTGCCGGAGAGGATAGTGATAAATAAGCACGCGAGGCCCACGGCGATGTTCCCCGTCTACACGAACTTCGCCTACACGGTCGCGGGCCTTCTGGGCGGCGTGGTCATAGTAGAGACGGTCTTCAACTACCCAGGGATAGGGTACTGGCTGACTCAGTCTATGCTTAACAATGACATGGGTGGCATAATGGCCGGGACCCTTCTCTTTGGAATAGTATTCGTGACGACGAGCCTAGTCCTCGATATAGTGTTCGCCTTAAAGGACCCGAGGGTCAGGCTAGGGTGAGAGCATGGCTAAGGGAGGGCTTACGTCAAGGATCCTCACGCCCGAGAGGAAGCTGTCCCTTCAGGTGTTCTTCTCAAACAAGTTAGCCGTAGTGGGGCTTGTCATAGTTCTCGCGTACGTCGCTGACGCGCTGATAGTTCAGTTCGCGCCATGGCTGATAGGACTGAAGTACCCGTTCAAGGTGATACCTGACTACAGCAACCCGGTGCCTCAGCCCCCCTCGTGGAAGCACCCCTTCGGGACGACGTACCCAGGCATTGACTTGCTGAGGGCTGTCGTAAAGGCCATAAGGTTTGACCTGGGCCTCTCTGTAGTTATCGTGGTGCCTGGGGCCCTGCTGGGCATTGTGATAGGCATTGTGGCAACGTACTTCGGCGGCTGGGTTGACGACGTTCTCATGAGGCTCACGGACATATTCTTCAGCGTCCCCTACCTGGTCCTGGCCATAGCCATAGGCTATGCCCTGGGCAGAAACATAACCAGCATGGTCATAGCCCTCATAATAGTCTGGTGGCCCCTCTACGCCAGGTACACGAGGAGCGTCACGCTCCAGGTCAAGGAGCTGACTTTCATAGAGGCCGCCAGGGCTGCAGGGGCGAGCAACTACAAGATCATGTTCAGACACATACTCCCTAACGCCCTGCCCCCTGTCCTGGTGCAGATGTCCATGGACCTGGGCACCATAATGCTCACGATATCAGGCCTAGCCTTCATAGGTTTCCTGCCGGTCGCTAACATACCTGAGCTCGGCTACCTGAGCACGCTGGGCCTCAACTACATCAACACGGCCCCCTGGGCGGTCATAGTGCCTGGCGTCTTCATAGTCGTTTTTGCCGTGGCGGTCTACCTGCTTGGCATGGGCCTCATGGACGTGATAAACCCGAGGAGGAGGAGCTCGCTGTGAGCGCTGGCAGGGAGCCAATAGTCACGGTTAGGAACCTCAGGCTCTGGTACTACACAAGGAGGGGGGTCTACAAGGCCCTCAACGGCGTTGACCTTGAGGTCATGAGGGGCGAGGTGCTTGGCGTAGCCGGCGAGAGCGGCTGCGGCAAGAGCACGCTGGGCCTCACCATAATGGGCCTCCTGCCGAGGAACGCCGCCATAGTTGACGGCGAGGTCTTAGTCGACGGCTTTGACGTGGTTAAGCCCCTCAGGGAGTACTATAAGAAATCCAAGAGGTTCAGGCCTGACAAGAACGAGGACGTCCTGAAGAGGCTGCATAAGGAGATGATGAGGATCAGGGGCGTTAAGGTGACCATGGTTTTCCAGGAGCCCATGACAGCTCTAAACCCTGTCATGCCGGTAGGGTACCAGATAGCTGAGGTTGTGCTTCAGCACAACATGTCCCTGCTGGCCAAGAGGAGGCTAGCCAGGGCTAGAGCCACGAAGGACGACGTTAAGGAGGCCCTGAACTTCCTCAGGGCTAACGACTACGCCGGGCTCATAGAGTACGTGAAGGCCAAGGGGCTTGAGGGGCTTGAGGACCAGATGATAGCTATCTGGAGGAGGAGGGACCTCCACGACCTCGTTAAGGAGATAAGGGTACTCAGCCTGTGCTGCGACCCGGTTAATCCAATAGCTGAGAGCGGCCTGAGGTACACGGCCAGGACCAACAAGCTCCCCGCGGCGCCGGTTATCAGGCAACTCGTGAGGAGGGAGCTCGTAAAGGAGGGCTACAGGAAGGCCGCCGAGTTCCTGGGCCTCCTCGGCATGCCTGAGCCCGAGAAGGTCGTCAGGATGTACCCTCACGAGCTGAGCGGGGGCATGAGGCAGAGGGTGGTGATAGCGACGGCAATGATAAACAACCCTGAGCTCGTGATACTCGACGAGCCCACCAGCGCCCTGGACGTGACGGTCCAGGCCGGCATACTTGAGCTGTTGGGAGAGCTCAAGCAGCAGACGAACGCGGCCTTCATTTTCATATCGCACGACCTGAGCATCCTCTACCAGGTCTCTGACAGGGTAGCCATAATGTACGCCGGCAAGGTCGTTGAGGTCGGCCCGAGGGACGCGGTGTTCAAGGAGCCCAAGCACCCCTACACGCAGATGCTCATGGAGGCCGTGCCGACCCTTGAGCCCCACGAGCTCAAGGGTATAAAGGGAGAGGTGCCTGACCTCAGGAACCCGCCCAAGGGGTGCATGTTCCACCCGAGGTGCCCATATGCGATGCCAATATGTAGGGAGAGGGAGCCCCCGATGGTCGACTTAGGAGGCGGACACAGGGTCTCGTGCTGGCTCTACGCTGGGGGTGATAGGAAGTGATAATAGCTGGAAGGGGCCTGAGGGTTTACTTCCCGGTCAAGGGCGTCAGGGGTGCCTCCGTTAGGGCCGTCGACGACGTTGATGTAGAGGTCAAGGAAGGCGAGATCGTGGGCCTAGTGGGCGAGAGCGGCAGCGGCAAGACAACGCTTGGAAGGGCCTTAATCAGGCTGATCGAGCCAACAGCTGGCGAGGCCCTCTTCGAGATACCCGACCATGAGCTCGAGAGATATGACGAGGCTAGGGAGAGGGGGGACGCCGAGATCATGAAGCTGATATCATCTAAGTACTCAGTCCTCAGGCTCAAGGGCAAGGCGCTTAAGGAGTTCAGGAGGAAGGTCGG
>JAPWTO010000042.1:0-6357 GCA_028276005.1 Acidilobus sp. | reverse complement strand
CCTTGAGGTCAAGGTCGTGGGGCCCACGTACAGCCTTGGCTCCGGTGACGTCTGGGATGAGCCCATGCCCTTAGCCATACTCCTCGAGACGGTTAGGTACCCCAACGAGGTGCACCTCCACTACGACCTAATATTCCTCGTTAGGAGGGTCGGGGGCTCGCTGAGGAGCGGAAGGTGGTTCACGGCCGAGGAGATCGAAAACCTTGAGACCTATGAGAACGTGAAAAACGTGCTTAGGCTCGCCCTTAGGGCCGCGGGCTCACCTTGAGCTCAGGTACCTTATTATGGCGTTGGCTGCATCCATGCCGCTCTTGAGGGCGGGGCCGAGCTGGCTAGGCCCGTGGACTACGTCGCCGGCCGCGAAGACGCCCTTCCTGGTGGTCATGTGGTCCTTGTCGACAACTATGGTGCCCCACTTCGGGTCGAGCTTTATGCCGCAGCACTCCCCCTCGAAGGGCGGCGTGGCCCTCTCCCCTATCGCCTCCAGGACGAAGTCAAAGTAGGAGTCGAACTCGCTCCCAGGTATGGGCTCGGGCCTCGGCCTCTTCTCGCCCGGGACCTGGACGAGCCTGTTCCTTATTATCCTGACCACCCTCCTGCCGGCCTCCTCCCTGTAGGCTATGGGCACCGTCAGCTCCCATATCTCGACGCCGGAGGCCTCAAGGTTGGTCATCTCCATGGGCCCCATGGGGGCCTCGTTCCTGGTCCTCCTGTAGCTTAGGACCACCTTCCTCACCCTCTCCTTGTACTCGGGGTAGGTCCTGGGCACGTAGGCGGCGTCCTCGGCCGTATAGCCTCCCCCTACAACAAGTATGTCCCCCTTGACGTCAGGCACTATCTCCCACGACCTGTAGCCGAACTTCGCCAGGTGGGTCGCCACGAGGAACTCCATGGCCGGGTAGACCCATGATAGGTCCTCGCCGGGCACGTTGGACTTGTTGCTGGTCCATGTGCCCGTGGCTATGAGGACGGCGTCGTGCGACCTTATTATGTCCTCGAGGTCCACCACGTTCTTGGGCTTCACCAGCTCGTCCATCTTCTCCAGGCCCCTGTTGCCCACCTTGGTGTTCAGCACGAACTCGACGCCAGCATCTACGAGCTCCCTAACGCCCTCCCTGACGGGCCCCTTCGGGATCCTGTCAACGTGTATGCCGAAGACCAGCATCCCTCCGGGCTCAGGGAGCATGTCGTAAATAGTTACCTGGTAACCCTTGCACCTGAGCACGCCAGCTGCGCCGAGGCCGGCGGTCCCCGCCCCTATTATGGCCACCTTCCCGCTGACCCCTGACGGGACCTGGCTCGGCTTACACCTGAGGAACTTCAACCGCTAGCACCGGGCTCCCGTGTAAGGTAGGGGATTTATAACTGACCTCCTCCCCTGTCCTTAAGGGCGAGGACTTCCCAGGGCCAGGAGGGATGACCCCATGGCCTGCAGGAGGGGCTCCTCAGAGGAGTGCTCGGCCACCTGGATGATATGTGACTCGGGCCTGCCAAGGGAGCTGGGCGACGCGGCCAGGGCCTTCAGGTACCTGAGGCCGGGGACCCTGGTGCCGGCCGTGTCAGGCGACATGGAGTGGGCGTACTTCGTCTACTTCAACGAGTCAGGGGCTGGCTTCTACCTGGCCATGAGGAACCCCTCCTTCAACGACCCCGCCTGCTCAGCCATAGTAAAGCAGGAGCTGCTGAGGGGGGTCAGCGAGGTCCTCGCGCTCGACAAAAACAGGCCCCTCATAGAGTACATAATATCAAACGCGATGTTCCCTGCATAGATTCACTATTAAAAAGGTAGCTCATGTTCTATCCATAGAGAGACCATGCAGACCTACGACCTTAGGGGCAAGGTGTGCCCAGAGGGCTACGTGTTGACCATGAGGATCATAGACAAGATGAGGCCTGGCGAGAGCGCGGAGGTGCTCATGGACTCCTTCGAGTGCGCCGCCATGGTGGTCTACGCGCTCAAGGACGACAGGAGGGTGGTGGCAAAGGTCGACAGGTCAGGGAGCGTGGTAAGGTTCACGTTCACGAGGGTCTAGGGCCCTCAGCCGTGAGTATGCCCGCGAGCAGCGGCGTCTTTACGAAGGCGGCCCTCCTGAACCTCCTCCTGGCCTCCCTGACGAGCTCGCTGGGGGTCATCATCCTCATAACAGTGTGGTAGACGTCGGCGAACTTCAGCCCGTCCAGGCCGCAGCCGTAGGCGAGCCCCAGCATTGGCCCTATCACCCTGAAGTGCCCTATTGAGGCCACTAGCTCAAGGGGGTCCTCGGGCCTGTAGAGGTCAAGTATCACGAGCCTGCCGTCCGGCCTCAGCACCCTCCTGGCCTCGTCAAGGGCCCTGAGGTAGCTTGAGACGTCCCTGAAGGAGAACATGGCCACCAGGCCGTCAAAAGTTGAGTCAGGGAAGGGGAGTGACTCAAAGACTGCCTGGACGCAGCCCGAGGGCTCCCTAACCCTCCTCTTGGCGGCCAAGAGGTTGAAGGAGGCCGGGTCAAGCGCGAGGACCTCGGCCTCGGGGTAGAGGGCCCTGAGGACAACCGTTGACGTGCCCGGCCCACAGCCTACGTCAAGGATCCTCGAGGGGGCTCTCCTCCCGTAGCCGAGGAGGGCAGCCGCGAGGACCCTTAGCTTGGGGGCAATGTAGAGGCTTAGGGCGTTGCTCACCGACTCGTAGCAGCCCTTCCTTGAGAGCTCCTCTATCTCGTCCTTTATCCGGCCCCACAGCCCCTCCTCCAGCCCTGCCATACCGTCGCCACGGAGGGGCTGCATGGACGAGAATATAGGCTTACCAAGAGACATATGTATACGCCTTTTAATACATGGTAGAACTGTGGGAAAAGCTTAAATCTGTCAAGGCCTCCGAGGGCCCTAAGAAAGATGTCGCGGGGCTGCGCCAGGGCGTGGTCGAGCAGCGCGAACCTCGGCCCGGGCTTCGACTCGCTTGCTGTAGCGCACAGGGCCTACTTTGACGCGGCCTGCATCGAGGCTGAGCCTGGCCCTGGGAGGGTGAGGCTCAACGTCACGGGCCCCTTCTCAAAGCACGTCGGCGCGCCCAACACGGCCGAGGTAGCCCTTGAGTCCCTACTGAGGTCAATGGGGCTGAGGTATGACCTCAGGGTCACCCTATGGAAGGGCGTGCCCGTCTCGGCGGGCCTTGGGGGGAGCGCCGCTTCGTCTGTCGCTGCCCTGGCGGCCGCCTCCGAGGCCCTGGACCTCGGCCTAGGCCCAGCCGAAGTGACGAGGATAGCCGGCGCGGCGGAGGAGGCGGCGGCAGGCTCACCTCACTTCGACAACGCAGCAGCCAGCTCTTTCGGGGGCCTGGTGGTGGTCCTGGGCGACGATGAGGAGGTGAGCGTCAGGAGCTTCAGGCTTGACCTGAGGCTGCTCGTACTGAGGCCCCTGCTTAAGCCAGTTGAGCAGAAGACTAAGCTCATGAGGTCAGTCCTGCCTTCCTCTGTGCCCTTCAGGTCCCACGTGAGGGACCTCTCCAGGGCCCTCTCGCTCCTGGCCTCCCTCCTCTCGGGCGACCTAAGGTCAGCCGGGAAGGTCATGAGCGACGAGACCGTGACCCCCTACCGGGCGCCGCTGGTGCCCTGCTTTAACGAGGTCAGGAAGGCGCTGATGGCTGAAGGCGCCTACGGGGTGGCCGTAAGCGGGGCAGGCCCCTCCCTCATAGCGCTGGGGCCTGAGGAGGAGCTGGAGAGGCTCGCTGCGGCAGGCCTCAGGGCCTACAGGCTCTGCGGCCTTGAGGCCGAGGCCAAGGTCGTTGGCGTGGCCGGTGGCTTTGAGCCCCTGTCGCCCTCAGAGATGAGCAAGCTTATGTCCTACAGCGGGCCCTAGGCCCCTCATATTGGTATTACGGGCGCGTCCCCGAACCTCCCCAGGTCGACCCTGTCGCCTGGCTCCGCGCCCTCCACAGGTATCAGCCTGACCCCGAGGGCCCTGCCCTTGGCCAGCGCGTAGGCGGCCACGTCAAGGAAGAGCCCGGCAACGTCGTTAACGGAGGCCGGTACCGGTACCATGTCGAGACCTGCCACGCACACGCCGCTTAGCATCGCCAGGTACCTGGCGGTTAAGTCGCCCTCTGACGCCCTGGCCTTGAGCTTGGAGTCCTCCGCCAGGGGGAGCATGAGCTCGTTGAAGCCCACTGTCTTAATCTTCCCAGAGGCCGCAGATATGGCCTCGTTTATCGCCCTAACTCCCAGGGCGAAGCCAGGCCTTGGCATCCTGACGCCCGAGACCAGCTCTGCCAGCCCCAGGCTTGAGTCCTCCATCCATGGCGAGACGCTGAGGTCAACTCCTCCTGCCTCGAAGCCCGTAAGCCCTGAGACCTCCTCCAAGACCGCCCAGGCCCTCGACCCCGCCTCAACTATCGCCCTCCTCAGGCCCTGGAGGCCCTCCCTGGAGTAGGCCTCGGCCAGGTAGGTCGGGTACGTCAGGGCTGCCGTAACTATGTCCCTGCCCGGGACCGCTGAGGCGAGCGGGTAGTAGGGGGTTATGAGGTGAGCCTCCCCAGTTACGTTAATCGCCACCTTTGTTGCCAGGGCTGGGTCTGAGGAGGAGAGGGAGTGAATGAAAGCTGAGGCCCTCTTGGCCTCCTCCCAGGTCCTCTCGACCAGGAGTATTGAAAAGTAAGCCCCCGACCTCGGCACGTCAACGAGCTTCTCCAGGTCCGCCGAGGCGGGCCAGGCGCCCGCGTTCAGCAGTAAGTCGGAGCCGAGCCTCTCGGCCACCTTGGCCACGCGCGAAGCGTCTTCAAGGCGGACCCCGGGCAGGGCGACCCTGACGTACGTCGGCCTCAGGCCCGTGGCGGAGCTGGCCGAGTCCACGGCCTCCAGGGCCCTCTCGGCCAGCTCCTCAAGGGAGGACTCCAGCTCCTGCCCGCTGGCAGAGAGGGTCCCAGCGTGAAACGTCACGGCCCTGACCTCGTAGCCTGCCAAACCCCTTCCCGGGCGGTTCAGCTCCGTGAGGTTATTAGCTTCAAGGGCCCTCCGCGCCCAGAGAGGGCTTGGTGCTAGAGGGAGTAAGGGAGGCCGTCAGGAAGTTCCTAGGAGGGGGCAGAAGCTACGAGGAGTCCGTGAACGAGTTCATCAGGGACCTGCAGAGGGAGCTCATAAGGGCCGACGTGAACGTCGCCCTAGTGAAGCAGCTCACCGACAGGGTAAGGGAGAGGGCGCTCAAGCAGGAGCCCCCGCCTGGGGTCAGCAGGAGGGACTGGTTCCTCAAGGCGGTCTACGATGAGCTCGTCTCGCTCTTCGGGGGCGAGGGGGAGCCCAGGGTAATGCCGAGGAAGCTGCCGTGGGTCATCCTCCTTGTCGGCGTCCAGGGCTCCGGCAAGACCACAACTGCTGGCAAGCTGGCCAGGTACTACTCCTCTAGGGGGCTCAGGGTCGGGCTAGTCAGCGCTGACACATACAGGCCGGGCGCCCTTGAGCAGCTCAAGACCTTGGCCCAGCAGGCCGGCGTCATGTTCTACGGTGAGCAGAGCGGCCAGGCCGAGGAGATAGCTAAGCGCGGGGTCTCAGAGCTCCTGTCCAAGGGGGCCCAGCTTGTCATAGTTGACACGGCCGGGAGGCACGGCTACGGTGACGAGGCAGGGCTCCTCGAGGAGATGAAGAGGGTAGCCGAGGCCGTGAGGCCGGACGAGGTAATGCTCGTCATAGACGCGGCCATAGGCCAGAGGGCCTACGACATAGCCAGGAGGTTCCATGAGGCCACCCCGGTAGGCTCCATAGTTGTGACAAAGCTTGACGGCACTGCCAGAGGAGGCGGCGTCCTCTCCGCCGTGGCCGCCACTGGGGCTAGGGTCAAGTTCGTTGGCACAGGCGAGAAGATAGAGGAGCTGGAGCCCTTCAACCCCCAGGGCTTTGTCGCCAGGGTCATGGGGCTGGGCGACATAAGGGCGCTTTTGGAGAGGGTCAGGGAGGCCGAGGCTGAGGAGAAGGCCCTCAAGGTCGTCGAGGAGGACATAGCCAAGGGGAGGGTCACCATGAGGACCATATACGCCCAGCTCAAGTCAATAAGGAGGCTCGGCCCTCTGAGCAAGCTGCTTGAGATGCTGCCCACTGCTTCGCTGCCCGTCAAGGTGGGGGATGAGCAGGTCAAGCTTGGCGAGGAGAAGATAAGGAAGTGGCTTCACATTATAGAAAGCATGACGTATGAGGAGCTTGACGACCCTGACATAATCGACAGGAGCAGGATGAGGAGGATAGCCCTGGGCTCTGGCACAACGGTGACTGACGTGAAGGAGCTGCTGACCTACTACAAGTCAGTTAAGGCCATGCTCAAGAGGTTCAGGAGGGACAGGTCGCTGCTGAGGAGGCTCGGCCTCACTGAGGAGTAGGGCTCCCCTGGGCCTGGGAC
>JAPWTO010000041.1:0-6748 GCA_028276005.1 Acidilobus sp. | reverse complement strand
CCCTTATCATCTTCTGAAGGGACTCGCTCCAGCCATAGAAGGCCATCAGTACGCCCCTTATGAAGTCCCTGTCGCCCCTCTCGTACATCATCTGCGCTACCCTGTCAAGGCCCCTGCCCGGCGACCCTGGGAAGGTGTCGCTTACCAGGAAGAGCTGTCTGGGGTGTCCCGTCTTTACGTAGAGCCTGTAGAGCCTCTCGATAAGGTAGTCAGGGGACGTTATCTCGTTGAAGCCTGATATGGCCACCACGTCACCGTCCTTGATCTGTGAGAGCACGAAGTCAGGGTCACTGACGACCTTTTTCCTGGCCAGCAGCTCTACCGTTTCGTTCATTTGTTACATCACCAAGTAAATGATAGTCAAACGGATTTAATAACCTTTTAAAGAGAAGCGTCGTTGGTGGCCGGGCTGTTCAAGGTCATAGCCGCGGACATAGACGGTACCCTGACCCTGAGGAGGGGCGACGTCAGGTTAAGCGTTAACGCGATAAGGGGCGTAAGGGAGGCCGAGAGGGCAGGGGTCAAGGTCATCCTCGTCTCCGGGAACAGTTTGCCGGTCACGCTAGGCCTGAGGACGTACCTTGGGGCCAGCGGGCCCGCGGTTGCTGAGAACGGGTGTCTGGTATTTCATGAGGGACAAGTCATACATGTCTGCGAGGGGAGGGTCCCCCAGGAGCTTGTGGAGGAGGCGAAGTCGCTGGGACTCATAGAGAGCTGGCAGAACCCCTACAGGGTGCACGACATGGCCTTCCACGTGCCGAGGGGCCTGAGGTCGCTGGACAGGGCCATAACTCAGCTGAGGGAGTCCGCCACCAGGTGGGGGATGAGCGTCCTGTGGAGCGGCTATGCCGTCCACATAAACGCGGGCAGGGGAAAGGCCGCCGGCGTGGCCAAGGCCGTAGAGCTGCTTGGCCTGGGCCCCGAGGAGGTCGCTGCCATAGGCGACGGCGAGAACGACCTTGACATGCTGAGGCTTGCAACCTTCTCAGGCTGCCCCTCGGACGCGGCTGAAGTGGTGAGGGCCAGCGTCAAGTTCGTCGCGACAAGGCCTGGAGGCTCAGGGTTCCTGGAGTTCGTGAGGGAGGTGCTCAGGAGGAACGGGGAGTTCATTTAAGCGTCAGAGAGTGTCCCCTCTCTTCATCGCTTGAGCTCAGCACTCGGCAAACACATCATCAGGGCCTGTGAGGACGCCGGGCCTATTATATGTGTTGGTTTTGAGGGTTCGTTAAGCTCAGCCCAGCTCTATCACGTCGCCGTTCTGGGGCACGATCACGTCCACGCTCAGCTCCTCCCTTATCCTGTTGGCCAGGAGGACCTGTCCGTCAGGCTCGCCGTGAACCAGGACGACCTTCTGAAGCCCTGACACCTGCCTCAGCGTCTGGATAACGCCCCTCCAGTCAGCGTGACTTGAGAAGTCGAAGAGCTGGAGCCTTGCCTTAACGGGCGCCTTCCTCTCGCCGTCAAAGAAGACCCCCTCCTCAAGGGCAAGCCTGCCCGGGGTGTTGGGGGCCTGGTAGCTTACGAGGAAGACCGCGTCCCTCTCATTGCCTACCATCCTGGCGTAGTAGTAGAGGCTTGGCCCTCCCTTTAACATTCCCGCGCTCGCTATTATCACGCCCGGCTCCTTCAGGGCCCGCTTCCTCTCGCTCCACCCCTTGACGACCTTCTGGTTCTCGGCGGCCCTCGCCAGGAGCCTGGGGTCCCTCAGGAAGCTGCTGTGAGCTAAGTAAAGGTCAAGCACGTTCCTTATCATGCCGTCAACCCACACGGGCCAGCTGAACTGCCTCTCCTCAAGCACGCTCATTATCTCCTGGCCCCTCGCGACGCTGAAGGCGGGCACCAGGACCTTCCCGCCCCTCTTAACGACGTCATGGACCGCCTCGACGAACTCCTTCTCTGTTAACGACCTGTCGGGGTGGGTCACGGTCGAGTAAGTCGACTCTATTATAACGGTGTCTGCCTTAACGCCGGCGAGCCTGTGTGACGGGCTCAGCTTGGTCTCGACGGTGTTCATGTCACTGGTGTACAGTACCTTGTGGTCCCCTACGTCGACCAGCACTGAGGCAGAGCCCGGTATGTGGCCGCTGTTGGCTAGGGTCAGCGTGAAGTCCCCCGCCTCAACAGGTCTCTCGTAGTCAACGCTCTCGGCCACCGCAAGCATTTCGTCAACGGTCCTCGTGTCGAATATCAGGTTAGGCCCATTGAGCTTTATCATGTCGTAGAGCAGTACCCTTGACACGTCAAAAGTCAGCGAGGTGCCCAGCAGCCTGGGCTTCACAGAGATGTAAAGGCTGGGCGCAGCCCCTATGTGGTCCAGGTGGCTGTGGGTCAGCACTAACGCCTCCACGTCCTTCGGCCTGACGTGAAGGGGGTATATGGGCTGATCGTTCTCGTCGAAGTTGAAGCCGTAGTCGAGGAGCACGAGCTTGCCCCTGTGCTCAACGGCTATGGCAGCCCTTCCCACCTCCCTGCCGCTGCCAAGTACCCTTATTCTGACGCCCTTGTCCTCGCCCTGTACGCTCAACTACCTGTTCTCCTCCTCTGCCTTCGTCAGTCGGAGTGAGCCAACAGGTTATATAACTAAAAACATAACGCTAAAGTACATGAGGGAGGCCCGTTGATGGGACTGAACCCAAGGGAGCTGAGAAGGGCCCTCAAGAGGATGGGCATAGAGGCAGAGGAGCTTAACGCAGCAAAGGTTTCAATAGAGACCTCCGATGGGAAGATACTAGAGGTGGAGTCCCCTCAGGTTATGATAATAAGGGCGAAGGGCCAGCCAACCATGATATACGTCGTGGGTGAGCCGAGGGAGGTCAAGAGGGAGGTCAAGGAGGAGGCAAGAGCTACTATAAGTGAGGACGACATAAGGCTCGTCGCCGAGCAGGCGGGGGTTGACCTGGAGACCGCCAGGAGAGCGCTCGAGGAGGCCAAGGGCGATATAGCTGAGGCCATACTTAGGCTCAAGGGATCACCTTGAGCTAGTCCTCGACCTGAGCCTGGCCACCAGCTCGTCAATGCTCGGCAGGGTGCTGAGGACCAGGGGGACCCTGTCAAGCCTCGCCAGCTCTATTGACAGGAAGTCAACGCGTGTCCTCGGGCCGTGGAGCACTATTACGCTCGGCTTGACGAGGGACACCCTAACCGCCACCATGGGGCTTCTCCCGGCTGTCACCCTGGTAAAGACCACGGCCCTCTCGGGCACGGAGCCGAGGAGGGCGTAGAACTGCATGCTTGAGAGCTCGACTATGGCCTTTATGCTGTCAATCACCGTGTAGCCATACGCCACGACCCCCTTGGGGTAGTCAGGGTAGAGCAGTATGCCGTCCACGGCAAGTATGAGGTCCTCAAGCGTCATGGGCTCCCTGAACTCCTGCATGTCAATTACTGCCGTCAGGGGTATGCCCAGGGCCCTGCTCAGGTTCTCAACCTTTCTCGAGCCCCTCTCAGCGTCTATCCTGAGCAGCGCCCTGACGAACCTCCTAACGAAGCCGGCCCCAGGGGTCCTCCTGCCCTTCTCGTAGTCGCTGAGGACGCTTGGGGAGACGCCCATGGACCTCGCGGCCTCCTGCTGGCTCACCTCAAAGTACTCCCTCCACTTCCTCATGGCGGTCCCTGGCGAGTCGCTGAGGACTATGTCGCCGGCTATCCTGATGGCCACGGCCTTCGCCGCGAAGCTCTCATACTCGCTCACGGCCAGACCGTTTGTCCCTAGGCGCTCGTCCTCATATTTACGTTCACTCGTTGCGCCTAGGGGCTTCCACCTCGCCCGCAGGGCCCCAGCGGCACCTGTGAGTATCATGGGCGGCCGTCGGGCCCAACGGCACGGGGCCCCATCTACAGGGGCTGAGGAGCCTCATCGCCCTCGCCCTTGGGGTAGCGTCCCCGTCAGGTGAGGGGTCGTCCGTGGGATCCGTTACATATTAATATATAAGGTTTCTATTGATGCGAAAAGGAATTCAAACCCCAGGGCCTTGCCCACGTTGAGGAGCTGGCTGTTATTTAAGTGGTGTTACCTCACAGCATTACTTACCTCTTTAGTTTAGTAATTACAAAATCTATTATTTTTGGAACAAGCTTTTAAACTAAATATGAGGAAAAGCCTAAGGAGCTGAAATGTTACACCTGCCAATAGCCGAGTTCTTCAGCCTTGTGGTCGCGGCCAGCGTTACAGCGGGGTTCCTGGGAGCCCTGGTAGGCCTCGGGGGCGGGACCTTCCTGGTGCCTATATACACGCTCTTCCTAGGGATCCCGATAGCCTACGCCACCGGCGCCTCACTCATATCAACAATAGCCACCTCCAGCGGCTCCGCGAGCGCCTACATTAGGGACAGGATAACCAACGTGAGGATAGGCATGGGGCTCGAGATAGGGACCACGGCAGGCTCCATACTGGGGTCCCTCACGGCCGCCTGGGTCTACGTCCATCGCCTTGAATACATAATATACGTAGTCTTCGGCCTGGTCCTGCTCTCGCAGGTGTACATTCAGCTCGAGAGGTCAAAGTCCGAGCTCCCCAAGCCCATGAAGCCTGACTGGACCACGAGGATCTTCCAGCTCCACGGCGAGTACTATGACGAGGCCCTGGGCCAGGTCGTCAAGTACTACGGCGTCAGGTGGTGGCTCGGGGAGTCAATAATGTTCGGCGCCGGCTTCATATCAGGCCTCCTCGGGATAGGCAGCGGGGCCCTCAAGGTCCTCGGCATGGACTGGGCCATGAACCTGCCCATGAAGGTCAGCACCACCACGAGCAACTTCATGATAGGCGTCACGGCTGCCACGGGAAGCGCCATTTACTGGTCATTTGGGCTCATACAGCCCGTGCTGGCGGGGTTCACGGCGCTTGGCGTCCTGGCTGGGTCGATGATAGCGTCAAAGATACTGCCGAGGATAACCAACAGGTCCATCAGGTACATATTTACGGCCATACTGGCGTTCCTGGGCATCGAGATGGTGCTGAGAGGATTAGGGGTAATACACTGAGGTGAGCGCCTTGCCAAGGAAGGTGGAGTTCGAGGACATAATTGGGTGGTCACTCAGGGTAGGGGTCCTGATCTCCGCAGCGCTGATCATCTTTGGGCTTGCGCTGATCTTCTACAGCCATGGTGCCGGGACCTTCAAACTAGGGGAGCTCATAGCGGCCCACTCGCCCGTCAACACGTCAATACTTCCTGTCAGCTACGTTAACGCCTCCAACCTGAACAACCTCAATGGGCTCACCTTCATACTCCTGGGCCTGATAGTGCTTATGGCCACACCGGTGCTGAGGGTCGCCATAGGGATAGCGCAGTTCGCCCATGAGAGGAACTGGCTCTACACGTTCATAACTATGATCGTGTTCGTGAACTTGATGCTGGCCATCTTTGTGATACCCGCCCTGGTAGCTAAGTGAGCCCAGGCGATCTACATGCTCTCTAAATTCCCTTGACCTGCTCTACGGGCTTTCCTCCTCTCCTCAGAGACGGTTGGGTCATCACGTGTTGATATGTCCCCCAGCGGCTCCCCTGAGGACGGCCCTGAGGGTCGGCCTCAATATCTTGCCGCTCTTGGTCTTGGGCGGCTTTCTGAAGAAGACGACCCTGTCCACAAAGAGGCCGGCGTTTCTGGCGTAGTCCTTTATGTCGTTGGTTAACTGGTCTGAGGCTGTAGCCCGACCTCAGCACGACAAGCTGGATCAGCGGTACCTCCTCCTGATGGCCTCAACGTCCTCGGGTGAGAGGGCCCACCCCACTGCCCCGAGGAGCTCATCTATGTGCTCCCTCCTCGAGGCCTTTGGTATGGGGATGGAGCTCGGGAGGAGGTAGTTCAGCGCTACCTGAATTGCTGTCTTGCCGTACTTCCTGCCTATCTCGGCCAGGAAGCGGTCCCTGACCGCCTGGCCCCTGCCGAGGGGCGAGTAGGCCATTATCGTGACGCCCGCCCTCCTTGCGAAGGGTATCAGCTCTGCCTCGGGCTCCCTGTGGTAGACGCTGTACTCGACCTCGTCGGCCACGACCTCGTACTTCCTGGCGGCCCCCATGGCCTCCTGGAGGAGCCTGACTTCAAAGTTGCTGACCCCCATGCACCTTATGACGCCCCTGTCTATGAGATCCTCCATGGCCCTTATGGACTCGCCTATTGGCACCTCAGGGCTGGGCCAGTGGATGAGGTAGAGGTCTATCGACCTGACCCTAAGCCTCCTCCTGCTGGCCTCGGCCGACCTCACCAGGTCGTCGTACCTCAGGTGGTTTGGCCAGACCTTGGACACTATTACAACGTCTTCCTGGAACTCCCTGAGGGCCTGGCCCACGAGCTCCTCCGAGTGGCCGCCTCCGTACATCTCGGCTGTGTCGAAGACCCTCACGCCTCTCTCGTAGGCGTACCTCAGCACGCTGACGTACCTTTCATCGTCGGAGTAGTCGGGGGCCCAGAAGCCCCCGCCCATGCCCCAGGTCCCCAGGCCTATCGGGGAGACCTCCTTGTCGCACAGCTTCATAAGCTGGCCCACGGCTTACGGTGACCAACCCTTTTTATGTCCTGGCATTAGCGCCTGGCCAGGCGATGATGACCCAGCTATCACTGACAGGTGAGGATCGTGGCCTTTGCTGAGCCATACTGTTGAGCTCATGAAGTCTTCGCAGGGCGAGAGGCCTGACGGGCTGCCAGGGAGAGGCTATCTGCTCACCTGCACGCCTGCGCCTAGGTAAAGCTTTTTCCATGAACCGGGCCGGGATGGATGAGAGCATGGCAAGGCTAACGTCCCAGGCGCTTG
>JAPWTO010000040.1:0-6785 GCA_028276005.1 Acidilobus sp. | reverse complement strand
TCGTCCATGAGGACATGGGAATTGACGCCGCTAAGACGGGGATGCTGAGCAACAGGGAGATAGTGAGCGCCGTGGCCGCCGAGCTGAGGTCCTACGACTTCCCGTTAGTGGTAGACCCTGTGATGATTGCTAAGAGCGGAGCCCAGCTGCTTAAGGATGACGCCATAGAGGCGTTAGTTAGGGAGCTCCTGCCGAGGGCTACCGTTGTGACCCCTAACGCTCCTGAGGCCGAGAGGCTCTCAGGGGTTAAGGTCGTTGACGTGGACTCGGCCAGGAGGGCAGCTAAGGCCATAGCTGATATGACAGGGGCCCAGGCGGTTGTAGTGAAGGGCGGCCACCTCTCGGGGCCCGAGTCAGTGGACGTGATGTACTATAGCGGTAGCTTCTATGAGTACAGGGCCAGGAGGATCGAAACCGCGGCAACACATGGGACTGGGTGCTCCTTCTCCGCCGCCATAGCGGCGTTCCTGGCCAAGGGCTTGAGCGTGCCTGATGTGGTGGCCAAGGCCAAGGAGCTCGTAACGGTCGCCATAGACTATGGCCTAAGGCTTGGCAAGGGCCACGGCCCGGTCAACCCGGTCGCCTGGCTCTACGTGCCGGCCCAGAGGTACCTGGCAATAGAGGAGCTCGAGAGGGCGCTGGAGGCCCTTAAGCAGAACGAGCGTGAGGTCAGCAGGCTGGTGCCAGAGATCTCTATGAACTTTGGGGTGGCCGTAGAGTCCCCGTACTCAAGGTCGACAGATGACGTGATTGCCGTGCCAGGGAGGATAACGAGGTTCAGGGACAGGCTGGTGATACACGGCGACCCGAGGCCCGGCGCCTCAAGCCACGTGGCCAGGGCGCTCCTCGCGTTCATGGAGCTCTACCCCGAGTACAGGGCGGCCGCCAACATAGCCCTCAACGACCTAATAGCTAAGGCCATTCGCTCGCTGGGGCTCAGGACCTCATACTATGACAGGCGCGAGGAGCCTAAGGAGGTTAAGGAGGCCGAGGGAGGGTCGATACCTTGGGGCATTAGGAGGGCCCTGGAGAGGTCAGGGGAACCCGTCGACGTGATCTACGACTACGGCGACTTCGGCAAGGAGCCAGGGGCCTTCGTGTTCGGCAGGAGCGCTGAGGAGGTGGCCCAGAAGGTCATAGCCATAGCGAGGAAGGTGGCGGAGCTGGAGGGGTAGCAGAGCTAACGCTTCCTTCTGCCTGTCCTCCTGGCGGCTATGTGGCCTACCTTCCTTCCTGGGGGCGTGTTCCTGGCGACAGTTGTGGGCCTTCCCTCGTGCTGGTGAGAGCCGCCTCCGAACGGGTGGTTGGCAGCGTTCATGGCTACGCCCCTCACCGTTGGCCACTTGGCGCCCTTGACCCTGTACTTGTAGAAGCTGGCGCCTGCCTTCAGCAGGGGCTTCTCAAGCCTGCCGGACCCCGCCGGGACGCCTACGGTGGCCCTGCACCTCCCATCGAGCTCCTTCTCCCTCTTGCTCGGGAGGAGGACCTTGACCTTGGAGTCCGACTTGCTCAGGACTATCGCGTAGCTGCCTGAGCTCCTGGCGATCCTGCCCCCGTCCCCTGGCCTGAGCTCTAAGTTGAAGACAGGGGTGCCCTCGGGTATCCTGGAGAGAGGAAGCACGTTGCCGAAGGCGGGCTCAGCGTCCGGCCCTACCATGATCCTCTGGCCCACGTAGGCGCCCTCGGCTGCTGGCGTCAGGAACTCGGTGCCGTCGGCCAGGACGACGCGGGCCAGGGGAACGTACCTGCCTGGGTCGTGGACAAGCTCCTTAACGACCCCCTTGAGGGTCTTGTCGCTCAGCGGCGGGTACCTAGCTGGGCCTGGGTGTACGTGGTCTGGGTTCCTGAAGGTCGATGACCCCTTTCCTGCCCTCTGCTGCCTTAGGCTCTTCCCCATCTGATCTGACGCCCTCGCCTTCACCTGCGAGGCGGGCGAGGTTTTTAAACGGTTTGGAGAAGTCCAGGACCTTAACGTGCCTTGCCCTGCCGACCTCGTCGACCATCAGGGCCTCGCCCACAGGAAGCGACCTGAGGAGCTCAGGCCTCTCAAGGCCCAGCTGGGCCCCCATCTCGACGTATGTGTTCGTGAAGCCCCCGAAGACGAGCTTGTAGCCGGTGTTGTCAACTATGGGCCTCCCGACGTCAGTCGGCAGCTGGGTGGCATAGATCACGTAGAGGCCCTTGCTCCTCCCCTCCCTCAGGGCGAACTCTAGGTGGACAGCTGAGCCCTTAGCAAACCTCCAGGCCTCGTCCAGGATCAGCACGACCCTTCCCCTCAGCCCCATCTCGCTGGCCTCGAGGGCCAGCGAGCTCACTATCAGGGACCCGTAGACGTTCCTCAGCTCGTTGGGTAACCCCCTTAGGTCGTAGACTACGAGGCCTGCTGGGCTGAAGCCTGAGCCCACGCACAGCGGGACCTCGGCGCCTTCCCCGGTCTCCCTCGCGCTCTCCACAAGCTTCTCAGCGACGCCGTCAACCCTCCTTATGGGGACGCAGGAGCCCTGGGACGGAGTTATGTATGAGTCAGCGACGCCCCTCAGCATGTCAGCGAGGTCGCCCTTGGGGTCCACGACAACAATGGCCGTTGGGTCACCGAACGTGTGCGAGAGCGAGACGAGCTGCGAGGCCAGGCCTGCGAGCAGGACCGTCTTTCCTCTTCCCGTGGGCCCGAAGGCCCCAAGGTGAACCCTGAAGCCGTCAGGCCACCTGAGGATCACCAGGTTGCCGGGGCCCTCGACCTCCTCCCCTATTACGACCCCAGTCTCGTTATTTATCACGTCTCGGCCTACCACTACGGGCCCCCATGAGTCCTGGCTGAACCAGGTAGGCCTTGAAGAGGTGAGCAGGGCCTCAAGCTCGTTAGCCCTCGCCCTCCTCACCCTCACGTTGGCCTCGGCCTCGACGAGCTCCTTGAAGGCCTCAGCGCCTAGGGTGGCATCCTTGTCGTCGGGGTCCACCCAGACTATGAACGCAAAGCCTCCCACATAGGGGACCTGGACCCTCATGACGTCCTTGTAGAGGTCCTCCAGCTCGGCGAGCCTCTCCCTGTACTTGACGTGCCTGGTCGCGGTGTAAGCGAACTCGGTCTTCCTGAGCTCCTCCTCGAGGAGCTTCAGGACAGAGCTCTTCCTCACGGAGTACATGCTGCTCACGAAGGTGACCGAGACCCTGGCGGACCTGGCCAGCCTGGCCAGCCTGAGGGGCAGGTCCTGGCCCTCCCTGGGGAGCTCCTCAGCTACGTAGGGGACGCCGACAAGCCTCCTGCCGTCCACGTAGACCGACAGCTCCGCCCCCTGTCCTCCGCCCCTCTCCTTCCTCAGCCCAGGCAGGGGCAGCTCACCTGTTGACCTCAGGTTCCTTATCATAAGGGCAGCGGTGACCACTGCTACCGCGCCCAGGAAGACGTTAAAGGCCATTGAGGCGGAGACCAACTCAGACCAGCCTCGGCAGTATGCCCCTCCTCCCGCCGAGTAGCCTTGCGAGGGCGTAGGTCATCGTTGTCAGCACGGCCACATACATTAGGGGGACTGTAAAGTAGTAGACTATGAAGTCCTCAAGTAAGTTGACCGAGAGGCCCCCAAGGCCAAAGAAGTCAGTAGCGTAGTCAGTTGTGTTGACCCCCCTGACCTTGACCTGCTGGCAGCGGCCCACGTTAATTTGGACGGTCGCGTTAGTGGGGCCCAGGAGGTACCAGGAGTTGCCATTTATGCCGTCCCAGCTCCATGAGCTCGTGCCGAGCCCCTGCGTAGAGCTTACCTTCACGGAGCAGTTCGAGGGCGCCCTTACCTCAAAGATCCCGCCATAGCTTAGGTTGAGCCGCGCCACGGCCCCTGAGCTCGTCAGGCTCATGTTGACAAGGCTGGGCTGGTTGGTGAAGGCTATGACGTTCTGGCCGTCGGAGTAGAGTATGTAGGGCGAAGTGAAAGTCACCGAGCCGCTGAAGTTGGCCGCCGAGTAGGGGTAGGGCTCAAGGGGGGAATCGACGCCGTCATCTACCACATACGCGTAGACGGGCACCTCGCTAGGGAGCGATACAAGCCCGGCCTGGCCAGCGTAAGGGTCTATGGGCTCCCCCTGCGGGTCAGTCACGTACTGGGCCACAAGCTCAGGCGACCCGTTCTTCACCACGTAAAGGTCCAGGACAGCGTCGCCCAGGGGAGTGCCGTAGGCGGACTGAACCCTAGCGGTGACATAGGTGACGCCCCAGTTGGCTCCCGACGGCGAGACCTTGACCTGGGGCGATTCGGCTATCGAGGACACGAACGCTGGCAGGACCTGGAGGCCAACGCTGAAGACCAGGGCGAACGCTATGAACCAAGCGCCTGCCTCCCTGCCAAGCCTAAAGGGCAGGGAGAAGAGAACGAGGCCTATCAGGGTCACGAGGGCCCCGGCCGTCTTGACTATGAACTCTATCGCCACGAGGGTCACAAGGAAGAGGAGGTCTGCCGTGAGGGCGTCGTTGAAGGGTCCCAGGAGGGCCTTGAGGGCCGACCCGACTGGGATGTAATAGGTGACGGAGGACACCGCGGAGACGGCGACCTTAAGCGACAGGACCAGCTCGAGGCCGCTTGTGAGCCACTGGTCGAAGAAAGCCCATGAGCCGCCCATCATCCTGGCCAGCCCGTCGGCGAAGGCCGTGAGGGCGCCGAGCGAGAGGGCCAGGGCGAAGGAGAACAAGGAGTCCCTTATCAGGACCCCTCCCCACCTCTTCAGCCCCCTTACAGGTATTGGCAGCGCGTAGACCAGGGCGCCGAGGTAAAAGGTCAGGAGGGCCAACTTCAGGGCTATCTCAAAGAGGTCCCCCAGGTAAGTCATGGGCTTCCTGTCACCACTTTAACTACGTACACTATGAAGGTGAATATCGTGGAGCCAAGGGCAAGCCAGAGGGCGGCCCATATGGAGTCCTCGATGAAGCTCGCCCCGGCCCTCTTCAGCCCCCTAAGGGGTATCGGGGCGCCCCTCAGGGTCCAGCCTATCGTCCACGTGAGCACGAAGAGGGCCCAGGCGACAGCCGTGACCTCCTGGGTCACCTGCTGTATGAACGACACTATGGTCATTCTGACCCCTGAGGACCCTGCCAGGAAAAATAGGGGTGAGGGCTTAGCGGAAGGGGTCAAGCGGGCACGTACACGGGGTTCTGAAGGGTTGAGACCTCCCTGGTTGACGCTAGGGCCTCCCTTATGAACTTGGGCACGTTGAACATGCTCCTGTGGGACTCGCTGTCGTAGAACCTGTTGCCGCTGACGTTCAGCGACCTGAGCCTCTGGTCAACGTCAAGGTCCCTAAGGGCCTCGAGGTTGACGTCGTCGGATCCCATTATGAAGCCCCACACGCCCTCAAAGCTCCTCATGTAGACGTAGTAAGACGTGACGTGCCTGAAGACGGCCTTAACAGTGTTGTAGATGGTCGCGTGGACCTTCGGGGTCAGGACCGGGCTCGTGGCCTGGGTCACGAAGACCCCTCCTGGGTTAAGCCTTGACTTAATGAGCTCGTAGGACTCCTTCGTGTAAAGCCTCCAGGCGGGCCCTCCGGCCTGGGGATCGACGAGGTCGGCGACTATTATGTCAAATCTCTCACCGCTCGACCTAAGGTAGTGCTCGGCGTCGTCTATCACCACCTGCAGGCGGGGGTCGTCGAAGGCGCCCCTGTGCCACTCTGGAAGGAGCTCCTTGCAGGCCCTCACCACCTCCTCGTCTATGTCGACCATGACCACCCTCTCGACGCTGGGGAACCTGAGGGCCTCTCTCGCCGTAGCTCCCTCACCCCCTCCTAGTATCAGGACCCTCCTCGGGGACCCGTGGGCCAGCATGGCTGGCTGTACCAGGGACTCATGGTAGACGAACTCGTCGACGGCCGCTGACTGAACCTTGCCGTCTATGACTAACGCCTTGCCGAGGTCATCAAATTCGACCACGAGGTATGTCTGGTACCTGGTCATACCAAAGGCGTAGACGCTCTTGACGGAGTGGAGGTGGACGGTGCCAGGCGTGCTCCACTCGTGGATCCAGTGCCAGGCAGGGTACGTCACGGACATCTCGCGACGCCCGCGCCCCGGGTCTCACCATCTCATAAAAACCTTAGCACCGCCTGCCCTCTAAGGACGGGGCCGAGGCCTCTAACGTAAACGACTTCAAGTACAAGTAGGGCTAGGGGCCCTGCCCCACCTGCTCCTCTAGGAGGACAGCATTAACCAGGCCGTCCTGGCCAGGCCTTGAGGTCACCACGGCTAGGCCGAGCTCTGTCCTTATGATCGTGCCCTTCGTTATTATGTTCCTCCTGGCGTACTCCCTGTTAGCTGGCGTGCTCACCACGGCAAGGATCTTGGCCTTCTTCACCTCGCCCGTCTTCCTGTTAGCTACGATCGCCTCGTTCACAGTCCTCGTCGAGAGCTTCACGTTGCCCCCTCTCGCCCTCTTCTTAACGACCTCGTAGCCTTCGCCCAGCACGGTTGGCACATAGGGCTCGCCCATGGCGTACCTCCTCTTCCTCTTGTGCGGGAGCGACCTCAGCCCGCCGCTGGGCTTCTTCACGTCCCTGTACTGGTAGACGCCCATGCTTACGCGCCCTGTCGGTGAATGAGGGTATCGGATTTAAGGGTTCATGGCTCAGTGGCAGGGCACATATGTCAGCTCGGTTGCGACGGATCTCGCGGCCTCAGGAGGTATTGAGGCCTCCCTCAGCCTCCTCTCTATCGCGGCCCTGGCCTCGGCCTGAGGTAGGTCTCTCGGCGCCCACCCGACTACCCAGAGGAGGGAGTCAAGGTGAGGGGTCGGGACCCCGCTCAG
>JAPWTO010000007.1:0-33691 GCA_028276005.1 Acidilobus sp. | reverse complement strand
CAACGCCGTTCTTTGAGACCCTTATGTTCCTGCTGACCTCCACTACGTTAGCGTCCTCGAAGACCTTTATCTGGGACCTGTCTATGTTGCCGAACCTGGCTATGAACTCTGCGAACTCCTTCGCGTTAAAGACCTCGGACTCGGCTACCCTTATCTCGGCGAGGTTGCTGCCCATCACAATGACCACAGGCCAGCTCGAGCCCTGCTGGTCCCTGACCTCTTCAAGCGCCACTGAAAGGCTCGCAGGGTCAAAGCCCACGAGCTTACCTGTGTACTGCCGTCCTTCCCTCGTGATCACTGTGACCACCCTGTCCATCAAGGAGTTAAGCCTCGCGGTGAACCTCCTAGCGGGCTCTGTCGCTACGGCCAAGCCTCACACCTCGTTGGCATTGTTTGGCGAAACCAATTTAAATTTGGCAGTGTTTGTCGCTGGACGACGCATATGTCCCCCCTCTACTCGAAGAGGTACAGGGTCTACTGGAGCGAGACTGACGCAGCGCTCATGATGCACTTCTCCAACTTCTTCAGGGTCTGCGAGCGGACAGAGGAGGAGTTCCTGGCCTCCCTTGGCGTAACGCAGAGGGGCCTGCCAGGCTCAAGGATCCTCATGCCGCGCGTCCACGCCGAGTGCGACTACGAGAACCCGCTGAGGCCAGGCGCCGTTTACAGGGTTGATATAACTGACGTGGTTATAGGCAGGAGCAGCTTACAGTACCTTTACGAGTTCTACGATGAAAGCAGCAACAAGCTCTCAGCCAGGTGCAAGATAGTCGCGGTATTCTACGATGAGGCTGAGGGGAAGGCGAAAGAGATACCTAAGGAGCTCAGGGAGAAGCTTTTGGCCGCTGGGGCGAGGTTAAGGGAAGACGTAGCGTCCTCCTAATGGCCTGTCAGGCTAAGGCGGCCTTACGATAGTCCCGCGGCGGCCAGCTATTACGTCAGGTGCCTCGTCAAGGCTTCCTATGATCGCCAGGTTGCCTGTGGTCTCAGCGAACCTCACAGCTGCCAGGACCTTTGGGCCCATGGAGCCGGGCGGGAACTCGCCCTTGGCGTAAAGGGCCTTTAGCTCTTCAGTGGTGACCTCCCTGAGCCACCCCTGGTCCTGTCTCCCGTAGTTGATTGCCACGCCCTCGACGTCCGTCAGTATTACGAACCTGTCAGCCCTCAGCCCGATCGCCAGGAGGGCGCTGGCCAGGTCCTTGTCTATTACGGCTTCAACGGGCGTCAGCCTATCGCCCTGCCTTACGAGTGGTATCCCTCCTCCTCCTACCGCAATAACGACAGTTCCATCCCTGACGAGGCGCTCTATGATCGGCAGCTCAAGAATTTCCAGGGGCTCAGGACTGGGCACAACCCTTCTGTAGCCCCCTCGCGGGTCTTGCTTGAACTTCCACCCATATCTCTTGGATAGCTCCTCGGCCTCCCTTTGGCTTACTATCCTGCCCACAGGCTTGGAGGGGTTTAGGAAGGAGGGGTCCTTGGCGTCCACTAAAACCCTCGTTATCAGTACAACGACGCGTCGCCTGAAGCCCAGGGCCTCATCAAGGGCCGTCTGAATCAGGTAGCCAAGCCATCCCTGGGTCATAGCGTCAGCTACGTCAACGGTTTGGACAGGATATATGTCAGCTGCCATGATCATGGACTCAAGCAGCTGCCCCACCTGAGGACCGTTGCCGTGAGTTATCACTACCTCGTTATCGCCTATGGAGGCCGCGAGAAGCCTAGCGGTCCTCCGTACGTTGTCCCAGAGCTCAGAGGAGGCCCCCTTCTCGTTAGGCCTCTGAAGGGCGTTACCTCCCAGGGCTACGACTATCCTCATGGGGCACCGCAGGGAATGCAGGATTACCTATGCGTCCTATATTCCCTTTCAAACTCTCCTGTCTCCCACGGAAATATTACCCACTCGTTTACCTGCTCGGCGTAGTAATCGGGGACGTATCTGGTCCAGGGCTTTATGTAAAGGGTTGCCGTCTTAATTTCAGCTGGCATGTAGAGCGACAGCGCCTGGACCGAGAACTGGAGGGTGAGGCCTGAGTCACTGACATCATCAACTAGCAGGACCCTCCTGTCCTTGATCGAAAGCGTCAACGGTTGCCTGAGGTAAGGCCTCTCGCCTCTCTGGCCGGCCGAAATGTAAAGCTTCACCTCAATGACCCCTATGTCCTCTATGCCGAGCCTGTCAGCCAGAAGTCTCCCAGGTACGACGCCCCCTCTCATAACGCCGACTATGACCTCGGGCTTAAATGAGGAGGCCTGGATCTTATCTGCGATCCTCCTGATAGCCTCCTCTACATCGTTCCACGTTATGAACTTGAACTCCACGCCGCCGTGGTTGACGGGGAGCAAGTCTATTTCGTTTGCCGGCGCGCCTTCATCAAGGAGCCTGCAGTCAACGCCGTCGACGAACACGAGGAAGCCGGGCCTTGGCCTCCCGCGGTCATCAACAGCGATCGAGAGCTGAGGGTAGGACGCTAACAGAGCCCTTAGGGCCTCGCTCCAGCTCCTGGCCTCTACCCAGACCTCCTGCTTGCCGTCCGTTCTCTCCTTGAGGGCCCCTAGGAGCCTTACCCTGACCTGGGCCAAGCCGAACCCTCACTGAGCAGCCTGGCCCTCCTCGGCTGCCCTGAGCTGCTGCCTCTTCTTCTGTAACTTGATCAGGCTTGTCACGTAGCCGGCCACCTGGTTCCTGAGCTTCTTAGAACCCCAGGCCGTCAGCTGGGACACAGCCTTCTTATTGTGCTGGAAGTCCTCGGTGAACAGGTCTGGGTACTTTGCGAGGAGCTCCCTAGCGGTCCTCTTCACCAATGACGTCCTGACCTTCCCCAAGCAATGCACCGGCTAGCCTCCCCTTGCCTAGGACTAAAAAGCGTTAAGACGACTTTGGGCATTTGAGCGAAAGCCTTTTATAGAGGCAGTCTAGCATAGACCTTAGGATTAGGGAAGAAGGTGAAAAGAGATGTCAGTCCCTCTTGAGACCATGGGGGTTCCAGTGATTATACTCAAGGAGGGCACTCAGAGGTCTGCAGGTCGTGAGGCCCTTAGGAACAACGTGATGGCTGCCATGGCGGTCGCGGAGATACTTAAGACGACCTACGGGCCTAAGGGCATGGACAAGATGCTTGTCGACAGCCTTGGCGACGTGACGATAACCAACGACGGAGCCACCATACTTGACAAGATGGATATCCAGCACCCAGCTGGCAAGATGTTGGTTCAGGCCGCCAAGGGCCAGGACGAGGAGGCAGGGGACGGCACTAAGACGTCGGTGATCTTCGCAGGCGACCTTCTCAGGCAGGCGGAGGACCTGCTGGACAGGAACATACACCCAACAATTATAATTCAGGGCTACAAGATGGCCCTTGAGAAGACAGGCGAGCTCATAGACAAGCTGGCAGAGACCGTTAGGTACGAGGACGACGATGTCCTGATGAAGGTAGCTAAGACAAGTCTGAGCAGCAAGGCTGTCAGCGAGGCCCGCGATTACTTCGCTAAGCTAGTAGTCCAGGCAGTTAAGGCCGTGGCTGAGAAGAGGGGCGACAAGTGGTATGTTGACATAAATAACGTTCAGATAGTTAAGAAGCACGGAGGCAGCCTTCTTGACACTCAGCTCATCAATGGGATCGTTATAGATAAGGAGGTCGTGCACCCAGACATGCCGAAGAGGGTGACCAACGCCAGGATAGCGGTTCTCGACGCGCCCCTTGAGATACAGAAGCCCGAGATAGACATGGAGATAAGCATATCCTCCCCTGACGCCATAAAGAGGCTCCTTGAGAAGCAGGAGAAGATCCTCCAGGAGAAGGTTGAGAAGATAGCCGCGACAGGCGCCAATGTCGTCATAACCCAGAAGGGAATTGACGACGTCGCCCAGCACTTCCTGGCCAAGAAGGGCATACTCGCTGTGAGGAGGGTCAAGAGGAGCGACGTAGAGAAGCTCGCTAGGGCCACGGGCGCAAAGATAGTGACCAACATAGATGACCTCAAGCCTGAGGACCTGGGTTACGCCGAGCTCGTGGAGGAGAGGAAGATAGGTGAGGACAAGATGGTCTTCATAGAGGGCGCCAAGAACCCGAGGAGCGTGACCATACTGATAAGGGGCGGCTTCGAGAGGATAGTTGACGAGGCTGAGAGGTCCATACATGACGCTCTGAGCGCAGTAGCTGACGCCATAATGGACGGCAAGGTGGTCGCCGGGGGCGGCGCCATAGAGGTGGAGCTGGCGAAGCACCTGAGGGAGTGGGCTAAGACCGTGCCAGGCAAGATACAGCTGGCCGTTGAGGCCTTCGCGAGGGCCCTCGAGTCGCTGCCCCAGATACTGGCCACGAACGCTGGTCATGACCCCATTGACGTGTTGATGAAGCTCAGGAGCTCTCACTCGGACGCCTCCAAGAAGTGGTATGGCGTTGACCTCAATACTGGGAACACCGTAGACACATGGGCCTTGGGGGTCATAGAGCCTCTGAGGGTCAAGCTTAACGCCTACAAGGCGGGCACCGAGGCTGCGACGCTGATACTCAGGATAGACGACATGGTTGCGGCCAAGAGGACTGAGACAGGCGCCGGCAAGAAGCCTGAGGAGAAGAAGGAAGAGGAAGAGGGCGGTAAGTCGCCCGCCTCTTCATCCTCAGACTGAAGCCCTTTTCTTGAGACGTTCAGTTTATTTTCATAATAGCTAGGGGCTTCTCGGAATACTGGGAGGCCGGCTAGGTGTATCAGGGTCAACATGTAATTGATTTGCCCAAGAGAATTGTCGTGGGAGAGGGCGTCCTCTCCCAGCTAGGTACTCACTTTAGGGAGCTCTTCAACAAGGGAGGCCTCGTCTACGTGGTCACGGGCCAAAATATACTGCAATTATATTATAAAAAGGTTAAGGAAATGCTAGAGGACGCGAGCTTTAGCGTGTCTTACTTAGTGACCGGGCCAGCCACCGTTGATGAGGCCAGGAGGGTCGCGTCTGAGGCCAAGAAGGACCGTGCTGACATCCTCTTGGGGCTCGGAGGAGGTAGAAGCATAGACCTGGCTAAGTACGCGGCAGCCGAGCTGGGGAAGGAGTTCGTAGGCATCCCAACGTCACCAAGCCATGACGGTATAACCAGCCCCTTTGCTACCCTCAGGGGGTTCGAGAGGCCTTACTCCAAGCTAGCCAGGCCGCCTAAGCTGTTACTGCTCGACATAGACGTTCTGGCCTCCGCACCTAGGAGGCTTGCGGCGGCGGGCTTTGGTGACCTGATAGGCAAGTTCACGGCCGTCCTTGACTGGAGGCTAGCACATAGGCTCAGGGGTGAGTACTACGGCGCCTATGCTGCAAGCCTAGCGCTGATGAGCGCCAAGCACGTGAGCGCTTACGCTAGGCAGATAGGCGCAGGCAACAGGGAAGGCCTTAGAGCGCTAGTCGAGGCCCTAGTGAGTAGCGGCGTCGCCATGTGCATAGCTGGAAGTAGCAGGCCGGCGAGCGGCTCTGAGCATCTCTTTGCCCACGCGCTCGAGATGATTAGCCGGAGCCCCCCGCTCCACGGCGAGGCCGTAGGCGTTGGCACGATAATGATGTCATATCTTCACGGCCTTAGGTGGTCACGCGTTAGGAGGCTCCTTAAGGAGGCCGGGGCGCCGACGACGGCCAAGGAGCTTGGCGTCAAGGAGGAGGAGGTTATAGAGGCCCTCGTTAAGGCGGCCTCGATAAGGCCAGAGAGGTACACAATACTTGGTGAGGAGGGCCTGACGAGGGAGGCGGCTGAGGAGCTGGCTATAAGAACCAAGGTGATAGGGTAGCTTTTATAGAATCACATTTTAAGGGGAGACGCCCGTATATGGATGGGGCAAAGAACATGAGCGACCACTACTGGGGTTACGGCGTTAAGGCCTGGCATGGGACCACTACAGTGGGTCTGGTCATTAAGGATCACGTAGTGCTCGCCGCCGACAAGCGGGCCACGGCTGGCTTCCTGATAGCGAGCAGGTCCGTCAAGAAGATAGTGAAGGTCACTGACTACGCCGCCATGACGATCTCGGGCCTCGTCGCGGACGCCCAGGCCCTCGCAGATGTAGTCAGGGAGGAGGCAAGATATTACGAGATGAACACGGGTAAGAGGCTCAGCATTTACGGCATGGCTACCCTCCTCGCTAACGTGCTTTCCTCAAGCAAATACTTCCCTTACATAGTTCAGCTGATCATAGGTGGTTATGACACGGCCCCTCGGCTTTACGCTATAGACCCTTATGGGGGAGTTACTGAGGAGAAGATGACGGCGAGCGGTTCAGGCTCCCCGGTGGCGCTGGGAGTCCTTGAGAGAGGCTACTCTGAGGACATCGACCTTGAAAGCGCTGTCAAGCTGGCCTCCGAAGCGGTTAGGTCCGCGATATTAAGGGACGCCGCGACAGGTGACGGGATAGACGTCACTATAATAGGTCATAAAATGTATCAGGAAAGGTTTATACCTTTCAGAGCTAGTTAGAGACCCTGCAGAGCCTGCTTCCTGGAGACCTACCACCAGGTGATCGTGTTGGAGAGTCAGCCCCAGGCAGGAGAGGAGCGTCGCCTGGTATCAGGCACGCAGCTACGTAGGCTCATAGTTACTGAGATCTATAAGAACCTGGGTGATGCTGAGATCACGAAGATAGAGTTCGAGGGCCCTGAGATAGCGATCTACGTCAAGAACCCAAGGTGGATGCTAGAGGGCGAGGAGAAGGTAAAGGAGTTGGCGAAGCAGCTGAGGAAGAGGATAGTTGTAAGGAGCGACCCGAAGGCCAGGGCTACGAAGGAGTTCACGTTAAGGTACATAATTGAGAACGCCCCCGAGGACGTCACGATAGACCCTAGCGATATACAGTTTGACGAGGTCCTGGGCGAGGTAAGGGTACTGACGGATAAGCCAGGGAAGCTAATAGGCAAGGGCAAGGCCTTCAGGAACCAGGTCCTTGCGCAGACGGGCTGGAGGCTTGAGGTTCAGAGGAAGCCGCCGCTGCTGAGCAAGACCCTGTACTCAATTAATGAGCTCTACCTTATGGCGTCAGCAGAGCGCAGGAAGGCCCTAAGGGACATAGGGGAGAGGATCTACAGGGACATGATAGTCGGACCAAGGCATGTAAGGGTCGTGGGCCTTGGGGGCTTCGGCGAGGTCGGAAGGTCCTGCGTTCTAGTGGACACGGCTGAGAGCAAGATACTTCTTGACGTGGGGTTCTCACAGAGCGGCTTCGGGCCTGACTCCTACCCCAGGTTCGATGCGCCTGAGCTAAGGATAGACGAGCTTGACGCAGTGGTTATCTCTCACGCTCACATGGATCACGTGGGCTTGGCGCCGCTGCTTTACAAGTACGGCTACAGGGGACCCATCTACATGACCCCGCCCACCAGGGATATAGCGACTCTGCTCCTGAAGGACTTCATAGACGTCTTTGTAAAGGAGGGCAAGGAGCCCCCCTTCACGCTTAAGGACCTGACCACCATGCTTAACCACACTATAACAGTGAATTACGATGTAGTTACTGACCTATCCCCAGACGCCAAGCTCACGTTCAGCGACGCCGGCCACATTTTGGGTTCTGCCCTAGTCCATATCCACGTAGGTCAGGGTCTCTTTAACATACTCTACACGGGCGACATAAAGTACTACAGCATAAAGGAGAACAAGGCCCTCCGCCTTCAGCCGCCCGCGAACACCGAATATCATAGGGTTGAGGCGTTGATCATGGAGAGCACGTACGGAGGCACCGACACGCCTCCACGCGAGGAGGCAGAGCAGCGGCTGTTCCAGCTCATAAGCAATGTTCACCAGAGAGGGGGCAAGGTCCTCATACCGGTTATGGCCGTGGGCCGCGCCCAGGACATGATGGTCCTCCTGGGCAAGGCCATGGCCGAGAAGAAGATACCTGAGATGCCCATCTACATAGACGGGCTCATATACGAGGTCACGGCCATCTATACTGCCTACCCTGAGCTCCTGTCTAAGGAGATAAGGGATGAGATGCTTAACCAGGGCGGCAACCCCTTCATAACGCCACAGATGGTGTTCGTTAACGACCAGAGCAAGAGAGACGAGGCCACTTACACTCAGGGGCCTGCTATAATAATATCTACAAGCGGCATGATGGTAGGCGGCCCCATAGTGGAGTACTTCAAGAGGCTGGCAGAGGACTCTAGGAACGCCATGGTCTTCGTGAGCTATCAGGCCTCAGGCACCCTGGGCAGGAGGATAGCTGATGGCGAGAAAGAGGTGCAGCTTGAGGACGAGGGCAGGCTGAGGACCTTTAAGGTGAACCTGGAGGTCCAGAGGATAGAGGGCTTCTCAGGGCACGCTAACAGGAGCGAGCTATTGGCCTTTCTGAGGAGGCTCACGCCGAAGCCAAGGATCGTGGTGCTTAACCATGGCGAGACCACTCAGCTGGCGTCCCTGGCCTCAACCATCAAGACCCGCTGGGACAAGCTGGGCTTTGAGACGTCGCCGGAGGTCATAGTGCCTGAGAACCTTGAGTCCGTGAGGCTATACCCTAGATCCTCAAAACTGCACGCGGCCCTACTTTACTCCTGAGAAGGAGGGAGGCTTGCCGAGGATACCGCCTGAGCTCTGCGCCAGGTGCAAGGGCTACAAGCTGCTGTGCGGCCTGCCCTACTGCCCGCTTCTTGAGAAGTTCAGGGCCCAGCTCAGGGCGGTTCAGCTGACGTCAGGAAGAGACGTTGACGGGGCGACGCCTCCAAGCGCCCTCGTGGGGGAGTATGGCTATCCTAAGGTATTGATCTACTTCATGGTTCCCCCAGGTGAGAAGGGGGAAGAGGCAGCATATCATGATGCACCCGTTGAGTGGGCCCTGAGGTCAGAGTCGCTAGCTAGGATAGTCAGGCTCAGGGGAAGTCTGGTGTCAGCGTTTCAGAGGGCGAACATCTACGAGCCCTGGAGGCTTTACGAGGCCGAGATCGGGCTAGCCATGGTCTCTGAGAGGCCTGTGGACTCGGAGCTGATACTGAAGGTCCCTCCGGTACCAACGCTCAGGTTTGACGGAGTAACTAAGCCGGTGGGGCCGAGAGCGCCTGTCGAGAGAGTGGTGATAAGTGGGTTGCCAAAGCTGAGAGCGCCTGTCGAGAGAATCATATGGGATGACGCTAAGGCGGAGGAGGCCATCTGGGAGCTCTACAGGTCAGGCGTTGACGTGTACAAGATCCAGGACCTATTGAGCCTTGGCTTCCTCGGGAGGCTCAGAGGGCGTAAGATGGTCCCGACGCGCTGGGCCATAACCGCTGTTGATGACTCGCTGTCGAGGATGTTAAGGGAGCAGATAAGGGACGTGGAGGAGATCAGCGAGATCAGGGTCTACACCCACGAGTACCTCGGGAACAGGTTCCTGATAGCTCTGCTGCCAGGCGAGGGATCGTTTGAGTGGATCGAGATCTGGCATCCCATGAGTGTGTGGGCCAGCGCCGCGTCGAAGCCTATCCTGTGGGTGGTCAGGGAGGACCCATTGGGCAGGGCTACGGCGATGGACGGCGGCTTCTCGGCGGCCAGGCTGGCGGTCCTTGAGCACTTGGCCTCAATAAGGAGGAGGGCTGACGCGCTGATTGTAAGGGAGATCCTGCCCACATATTACGCCCCTGTCGGCAACTGGCACATCAGGGAGAGCGTCAGGCTGGCCCTATCTAAGAGGCCCGTGACCGTTAATAGCAGGGAGGAGCTGGCCAGCCTTATATCAAGGTGGCTTAAGGCCGACCCTTCCTATGTTTTTCAGTCGAGTTACCTCTTAAGCTTTAAAAGGAGGCAGAGGAAGTTAACAGAGTACATGAAAGACAAAGATCTAACATGAATTTAGGTATAAAAGCCCTCTTCTAAGAATGCAGTAATGACCAAAAATGGAGGCTGAAGAGGGCGAGGAGCTGCAGGTTAGGCTACAGGAGGTAATCAGGAAGATAAGCGAAGAGGAGAAGAGGGTAACGCCGCAGAGGGTGCTTTTGACCAAGTTGATATTGGCGAGGGTTAAGGACCACGCCTCTCTCAAGGACCTGTTCCAGGAAGCCCAGGAACAGCTTCCAAGGGTAGGGATCTCGACAGTCTATAACACCATAAAGATGCTGGAGTCCATGGGCGTCATAGACACCTTCACAGTTGATGACAAGCTGCGGATCGATCAGCCAATGCCGCACATAAACGTCTACTGCAAGAACACGGGCAAGGTGTTCGACGTTGACGGCCAAGTAATGGAGGGCCTCTCGATGACGCTGAAGGAGAGGGGTATACACGTAAGGAAGGTCATAGTCGAGGCCAACTGCCCCTAGCATGGCAGGCTTAAATAAAGGAGTTTACCAGCAGTTATCTAGGGCCTTGCTTGGAGGAAACCAGGTGCGAGAGAACCTTATCGCCGTTTCAGACCCTTTCTACCGCCGTATTTCAGGTCCTCCCTATGCACGCCAATCCACTAGGCATGTTATTTGGCGGCGTGATTGAGGACTGGATGGTCCAGGTATCGAATCTTGAGGCTACAAGGGTCGCCAGGAGGCCAACCCTTCTAGCAAGCCTTGAGGACCTGTTCTTCGTATCGCCTGTGCTCATAGGCGAGAACGCTGTGATAACCACGTGGGTTGACTACGTTGGCAGGAGCAGCATTGAGCTGAGCCTTCTGGTAGAGGCTGAGAACCCCATAATGGGCGAGAGGAGGCTAACCACGCTAGCTCACATGACTTATGTTGCCGTTGGAAAGGACCTGAGACCGGCGCCTGTTGACATATGCATAGAGCCTAAGGCGCACGAGGAGGAGGCGCTCTACGAGGACGCCGTTAAGAGGAGGAAGGCCCGTGAGGAGAGGATAAGGGACCGTAGGCAGAGGATCTTTGATGTTAGCCCCCCGAGACCGCTTGCAAACGAGTACATGATAGTTACTAACAAGGTTGTGATGCCCGAGGACGTCATGCAGATCAACGCCCTCTTCGCTGGGAGGCTCATGAGGATACTTGACGAGGTAACGGCCATAGTGGCCACTAGATATGCGAGGGGGCCTGTGGTTACGGCCTCTGTCGATAATACTGATTTCTATGCGCCAATCCTGCTCGGCGAGACGCTGATCGTATACAGCGCACTGACATACGTAGGCAGGTCAAGCATGGAGGTCACAGCCAAGGTCGTGAAGAGGGACGAGATAACTGGTGAAGAGAGGCACACCACCACTAGCTACTTCACGTTAGTTCACGTAGGTCCAACCGGTAGGAGTGAGCCGGTGCCGCCCTTCGAGGCCAAGGAGGACTGGCAGAAGGACTTACTGGCAGAGGCCGAGAGAAGAAGAGAGGCCAGGCTGGGAGAGCTGCAGGCCTTCAAGGAGAACGCTGAAAAGGTAAGGGCTATGTTATCTCAGAGGGCCTGGCCCTTCGTATATTCTTGAAGAAATAATTGATAGCGCTGGGCTTTACTGAGCAGGGACTTTACGACCTTCTCACGTAATGTTCGCAGGAGCAGTAAGACTTTCTGGGCTGCACTATTCTTTCTTCCAACGTCTCAGTAAATAGAAGATCTCATTAAACGAGCTCAAGCGCTATGGAAGCGGCGCCTCCAAGCCCATGGCAGATAGAGGCCACCCCCCTTCTCCCTCCATGCCTTTTAAGGACGTTTATCAGCTCGAGGGTCACCCTCGCCCCGCTCATCCCAAGGGGATGTCCTATTGCTATTGCGCCACCGTGAACGTTAAGCCTGTCATAAGGCACTCCTAGCTCAGTGTGAAGGATGTAGCTGTTTACGGCAAAGGCCTCGTTGTTCTCCCAGTAGTCGACCATGTCCTTTGTCCAACCGACGTCGCTTAGCAGCCTCTTTACCGCGCCCACGGGCGCCGCGGGGAACCTCCACGTCTCCAGGCCATAATATGAGAAGCCCACTATACGGGCCAGGGGCCTCAGCCCCATGACCTTGACTGCGTCCTCGCTCGCTATGAGCAGCGATGCAGCCCCGTCGCTGAGCTGTGAGCTAGACCCCGCAGTGTGAGGTCCCTCTGGCGTGAAGGCGTACGGCAGCGCCTTCAGCTTCTCTATGCTGGTGTCCCTCCTTATGCCTTCGTCTTGGTCAAGGAGGATCTTACCGTTCCTCTCAAAGGGGACCACAAAGTCCTTCATGGCTCCTGAGTCCCAGGCCTTGGCGGCCCTCATGTGGCTCTCGAACGATATCCTGTCAAGCTCATCCCTTGGTGCATTGTACTCTCTTGCGGTCATGTCAGCCTCCTCGCCCATAACCTTGTTAAGCATGACGTCCCATAGCCCTTCATAAACCATGGAGTCCAGGATCTTCCACTCCCTCCCTATGAGGTGCTTCACGCCCCACCTGGCAGCGGGGCTCAGCAGGAAGGGCGCCATGCTCATGGACTCCATGCCCCCAGCGACTATCAGGTCATAGCTTCCTGCAGATATGTAATTGGCAGCCGTGATTATCGCCGCCATGCCGCTGGCGCACACCATGTCGACAGTCATGGAATCCACCTCGCTGGGTATATCGCTCTTCAGCGCGACCTGACGGGCCGTGTCCATGCCCGTGCCAGCCCTTATGACGTGGCCGTAGATGACCATATCAACTTCTGATGGCTTAAGGTCCACCCTCGAGAGAAGCTCCTTTAGCGTGAACGCGGCCAACTCCACGGCCGGGACTTCCTTATAGGCCCCTCCGAACCTGCCTACTGGCACCCTGACGCCGTTAACTATATAGACGTTCTTCGAAAGCCTAGGCAAGCTGCAGGCCCGTGCTTCTCAGGGTTGAGAAGTTAAAAAGCGAGGAGTAAGCGTATAACTAAAGCGCCATAAAGCGTCACCGACCGTGCAGAGACATTTTTTACTTTCCTGTAGGCAGGCTTTACGGCGTCTAGCTTGGAGCTGTGGGCAATGATCTTAGGGGGTTACCCAAGGGCTAGGGAGGTCAGGCACGCGCTCCGTGATGTGGAGAGGGGCGACATATCTTATCACGAGAGCGCGTGGAAGGCGATCTCAGCAGGCGCTGGAATCATAGGGGCTCAGGAGACCGCAGGCATGAAATTTGTCGTAGACGGCATGGTTGACTGGCATGACATATTCAGGCCCTTCGTGGCCGCCTGGAGGAACGTGAGCGCTGACGGCCTCCTGAGGTACTTTGATAATAACTTCTTCTACAGGGTGCCCATATTTAATGACAGGCCTGACCCCTCTGGCTTCGTCTGGCCGCCCAGGCTCAGGTCGTTCCTGCACCTGGCGGAGCCGTCACCCCTTAAGGCGGTCATCCCTGGCCCCTTCACGTTCGTCACGCTCTCAAGGAACTCCTCTGGGCTGAGCAGGGAAGATCTAGCGGAAGGCATAGCCTCGGCACTGGCTGTTGAGGCCCAGCGTGCTGAAGCGGCCGGCGCAGGGGCCATACAGATAGACGAGCCAGCCCTCTCTGACCAGGAGGTCACAAGGGACGACGCAAGGCTGACAGTCGAGCTCATAAATGTTATAACGTCTCAGCTTAAGGTCCCTACAGTGTTGGCTATTTACTTCGACGTTCCGCGTGCTGAGATATACAGGGAGCTCCTCGAGGCGAAGGTCAATTACATATCGCTGGACGTAGCTGACGCCCCTAAGAGGGCCCTTGACCTCATAGGAAGCCAGGGCTTCGGCGACCACAGGCCTGTCCTTGGGGTTATAGACGCCAGGAGGATAGAGGATGACAACTTTGACAGGGTGAAGGAGTGGGTGAAGCAGGCCTTGAAGGGCTATGATGGCGAGGCCGGGCTCACGACAACCACATGGTTTGACGTAATACCATATACCTACAGCTTAAGAAAGACCTTCCTGCTAGGATATTATACTGAGAGGCTGAGGGGTGAAAGGGCTTGAGCTACCAGATCCCGTCCAAGTTCCCAACGACAGTCATAGGGAGCTACCCTAAGATAGCGGGCGCCTCTGAGATCATAAAGAGGAGGGACCGTGGCGAGATAAGTGAGGAGGAGTTCCACAGGCTCATCAGGGTCCCAATATCAGAGGTCGTCAAGGACTACCTTGAGGCAGGGGTCGACATAATAAGCGATGGCGAGCAGTCTCGCGAGGACATGGTTGTCTACTTCGCTCAGAGGGTTAAGGGGTACGCGGAGGGCGAGTGGGTGAGGATATTTGACAACATGTACTTCAGGAAGCCCATCATAGTTGGCGAGCTGAGAAGGGAGAGGTCCCTGGCCATCGAGGACTGGGCCTATACCTCATCAATTAGCCAGGGCAGGCCTGTCAAGTTCATAATAACAGGCCCGTACACGATGATGGAGTGGAGTTTTAACGTCTTCTACAGGGACAGGGCCGAGCTGATAATGGCGTTGGCCAAGATCATAAGGGAGGAGGTAATGGACGCCGTTAAGGCAGGGGCCAAGTACATTCAGGTCGATGAACCTGCGCTGTCAACGAGGCCGTGGCCGGAGGAGGCGCAGCTGGCGGGCGAGGCCCTAAAGTATGTGTTCGCAGGAGTTGAGGCGAAGCGCGTGGTCCACATATGCTATGGGCGCCTCGAGAGGCTGCTGTCCTACATACTTGACTACCCAGTGGACCAGTTCGCGTTGGAATTCAAGAACAGCGACTTCAGGCTGCTTCCATACCTTAAGGAGTACGGGTACAACAAGGAGCTAGGCTATGGAATTATAGACGTCCACTCCCTTCAGGTAGAGACCGTTGAGGAGGTGAAGAGGGATATAGACCGCCTTATGAAGCTCGGGATCCTGGCACCTGAGAGGGTGTACATAAACCCTGACTGCGGCCTGAAGAGGCTCCCAAGGGAGGTCGCTAAGGCTAAGCTCATTAACATGGTCAAGGCGGCCAGGCTAGCAAGGGAGGAGTGGTGAAGTCTGAGCTCTACGAGGGAGGGTGGGTAGGGAAGCTGCCCATTGATGAGCTGGAGCGCCTTGTCCTTAGTAGGGCGAGAGGCTTTGTCAGGCTCTCCACGGTCCTTGGGCCTGCCGTAGGCGAGGACGCAGCCCTTATAGACCTTGGCGGCTGCGTCCTAGCTGTCCACAGCGACCCTGTAACAGAGGCCTCATACAGGGCTGGGGCGCTGGCCATAGACGTGGCATCAAACGACGTTGCGACCAGGGGTGCGAGGCCCGCGTGGGCCCTCCTTGACGTACTAATGCCAACTGGCTCGAGGCTTTCATCGCTAGCGGCGATAATGGAGGACGCAAGTAACGAGGCCAGAAGGCTGGGCATCGAGATAATTGGGGGCCATACGGAGGCCGCGCCCAACCTTAGGGCACCTATCATTGTGGCCACAGTTATGGGCTGCGCCTGCCGCGGCTGCGCCTTAAGAACTGGTGGGGCTAAGACAGGCGACGTGGTAGTTCAGGTAGGTCCGGCAGCCCTTGAGGCCACGGTGATAGTGGCCACGGACTTCAGGGAGCAGGCCCTCGCCAAGGGTGTCTCGTTCAAAGACCTAGACGCTGCGGTGTTGCTTTTCGACAGGCTAAGCGTCGTTGACTATGCCTTAGCGCTGGCAGAGCGCGGCTTGGTTACGGGCATGCATGACGTTACCGAAGGCGGCATCATAGGCGCCCTGTACGAGCTGTCGGCAGCTTCAGGCAAGGAGGTAGTGGTGGAGAGGCCAAAAGTTAAGGCGCTCGAGGTCACTAGGAGGGTCCTAGATGCTCTCTCCCTCGACCTCCTCAAGTCGATGGGCAGTGGGTCCCTGATAGCCACTGTGCCCCCTCAGAGGCTTGAGGAGGTCGAGACGCTGCTCAGAAAGCTCGGCGTTGAGTACTCGGTCATAGGTCGCGTGGGCGGGGCCTCCGGGAGACCTGGGGTGAGGATTATCGGCTCAGCTGGCGAGGAGACCTACTACTCCGTGCCTGAGGACGAGATAGCGAGGCTGTGGAAGGGGAGAAGCACGTGGAACCCTTCGTGATAATAGTTGCTGGGACACCAGGCGTTGGGAAGAGCACGTTCTCCCGCGCCCTGGCGGAGGAGCTCCAGTGCAAGGTGGTAGAGCCTTCCCTGATAGCCGTGGAGAGGTCGCTCGGCAGGCCGGACCCAGAGAGGCCTGGAACCCTCATAATAGATGAAGACGCGTTACTGAGAGCCGTCATGAATGAGCTCTCGGGGCCTTGCACCATAGTATCGACGCATTACCCCTCGTTATTCCTTGACAACTCTTCCCTTTATGAAGTCACGACAGCCGTAGCGCTCCTCCGCCTTAACCCGCTCATCCTGATGAAGAGGCTGGAGGGGAGGGGCTGGGGAAGAAGGAAGGTCCTTGAGAATGTCATGGCTGAGGCCCTTGGCTCCGTGGCGCAGGAGGTGCTCGACTATGATGACATGGTCTTCGAAATAGACGTCTCAGGGATTGACGTTAACGAGGCCCTGGACGTCTTCTTTGAAAAGCTTGTGGGGTGGGACAGCGGCGTTAAGCTGGACTGGCTTTCCCTCGACGAGATAGCCGCCGCCGTAGCGAGCTGGGGAGCCGAACTCGACCTTCACGAGAACGGGTCTTGACAGCGAGGGGGACTGTACTATCGCCTCCCCTGGCCTAAGCTTGTCAAGCTCCTCGAGCAGGGCGTAGTGCAGGTTCATGGACTGCGATATTATCTCCTTGTCGCGCGAGCTCCTAAGGGCGTGGACTATCTTAGTGTTGGCGTTAAGCAGCACGCTGTTAGGGATTGAAGAGGGGGACTGTGTGGCCAGGGCCACGTGAAACCTGTACTTCCTGGCCTCCGCCATTATCCTTCCAACTATATCGTTCTCGTTGCCCATCAGGTTATGGGCCTCATCTACAGCCACTAGCAGTGGCTCTGCCCGGTCCCTCTTAGTGAAGAGCGCTGAGAGGAGGACCAGGGAGTAGGCCCTGCGGACCGAGGGGCTCTCTATGCGATCTATGGCCACCACCTTGTCATGGCTCTCTACCTCATCAAGGCTTACTGACCCGCTGAACAGCCTCCTGGACTCACCGCTCGTAAGGACCGCTATCTTCCTCAGCAGGCCCCTCTTAACGTCCCTATCCCACCGGGCTTCCTCAGGGTAGGCCTCCACGGCCCTCTCAAGCTCGTTGAAGTCTGAGGGCAGGCCCCTGTCCTCTATGACCCTGAGGAGGAGGTAGGCCTGGGGCTGGGTCAGGTCGAGGGCGTCAGACAGCATGTCGACTAGGAGCTCGGGCCTGTTGGCGAGGCCTTCCTCGGCGAAGGGGTTCACGCCGCCGTCTCTCGTTGGGTCTATGACCGGCAGCTCGCGGTCAACGCCTAGCCTGTTGAGGGCCTTCTGCATCTCACCAGCCCAGTCAAACGCTATAACTCTGAACCCTGCTGAGGAAGCCCTCAGGGCCAGCAGGGTCAAGGTAGTAGTCTTCCCAGTGCCCGTTGACCCGAATATCGCTACGTGTCCCTTTATGTCGTCTTCTGTCAGGTAAGTGGGCTTTGGGTAGGCGCCCTCGTAGGCCGTGCCGAGGTATACGCCACCTGGGCGCTCTACTGTGACGAGTCCTGTCTCCGGCGTTATGAAGAGGGGCTCAGCCCTCGAAGAGGGGGCCACCGCTGAGAGGACCCTTGAAACGACCTCAAGGGTTCCGGCGTCTACATCCCTTAGCCTGAGGTTCTTGAGGTTCATAGCCATGAGGGTCTTAACGACCTCAAACTCCACTCCAACCTCCTTCGGATCGCCTCCCACGCCCACTATGGTCCTGCTGAAGCCTCCTTGAAGCGCCGAGAGGACCAAGTACCTGACCTTGCCCGCCTTTGCCCTCTGCTTAAGGACCTCCTCGATCTGCCTCGCCCCCTGGGCCCTCTCCTCGGCCGAGCCCCCTACCTCAACGTCGAGCGCCTTCACCTCAAACTTAGAGCCTTCACGCCTTGGCCTGCGAAGGAACTTGAAGGCTATCACCAGGCCGGCCCCAAGGCCAGCCGCTATCGCCGCTGAGTCCACGACGGCGGCTGGAGGGCTCAGGTGAAGCAGCCTGGCCACGAGCGGCGCCGCCAGGGCGGCCCCAAGGGGCCTGTACCTTCTCGGGACCTTGTCGAGCTTTTCCGATATCAAGCGGCCCCCGTACCCTGGCTTAAAATTAAGGAGGGCTGGGGCCCCCTGTCGGAAGGTGACAGGCCTGAGCGGCACTGTCGCAGGGTGTAGGGCTTACCTCAACAGGAGGCTGGCACGCTTAGGCATAGCTGTGGTCTTTGAGTGCACGGTGTCTGGGAGCCTAAGCGGAGTTACGGAAGTCAGGGCCATGGCTGAGGAAGCCAGCAGGACGCTCGGAGATGCCCTGGGGGCCAACCTGACCTCGCTCCTCTCGGAGAGGGAGCTGATAGGCAGGTCCTTCGACCTCTACAAGTTCCGCCTGACCTTCGGCGTTAGCGAGATCGGGGAGCTGAGGCTCGTCGTCAGGAAGAACGTCCCTCTGAACGTGACCGGGGTTCTGTCAGCGACATCGTTGCCCGCGCTTGGAAGGGAGGCCCTGGAGAGGCTTACTAAAGGTGAGGCTGTGACCGTCGGCACTAACCTGGGCTATAGGGAGGCTATGAGGGACTGTGAGCAGGGCGAGACCCCCGTAGGCCAGGTAGCCATACCGAAGTTCGTTATCTACTCAGCGGAGGGCGAGATACCAAGGATACCCCCTGAGTCGTGGTCTTTAGCCTTAGAGTGGAAGGGCTCCAGGAGGACCTTAACCTACCAGGAGCTTCTCGAGCGCTCAAAGGACCTGGGAGCTATGGACTTTCACTGCGTCACGGGGTGGAGCGTCAAAGGGAAACGATACACGGGCGTTACCCTGGACGAGCTCTTTAGGGGGATGGGAGACCTGTCGGAGGCCAAGTGGGTCTTCGCGGAGAGCGCCACTGGGTACTCTACGGTAATCCCGATTGAGGAGGCCCATAGGACCCTAATAGTGTTTGGCATCGATGGCCAGCGCCTGCCGCCCGAGAACGGGGGGCCCGCGAGGCTCTTCAACCCCTCGCTGTATGGCTGGAAGGGCGCTAAGTGGTTCGTTAAGGTAAGCCTTGAGAAGGACTACATAGACGGCTTCTGGGAGGCGCTGAGCTATCACGAGAGGGGGCTTGTCCAGAGGAACGAGAGGTTCAAGATCAGGAACCCTGACGTCGTTGACCTCTGCTAAGGCCTCACGACTAGCTCGTCAAGGTCCTCAGGGAACCTCGTGAGCTGCCTTACGCCTTCCCTTGTGACGACGAACGTATCGCTGTGCCTGAAACCCCCGACCCCAGGTACGTAAATGCCCGGCTCGATAGTGAAGACCATGCCTGGCTCAAGCCTGGTCCTGTAGCCTATGTCAAGGTACGGCGGCTCATGAATTTCAATACCTATGCCGTGACCTACGTGATGTCTTAGCAGGTCAGTGACGCCGAGCCTTTTGGCCTCCTCCCTTACCGCTGCGTCTATCTTAGAGACTTCGACGCCCGGCGCCGCGGCCTCTATGGCAGCATTCCTCAGTCTCAACATGTACTCAAAGAGCCTCCTGGTATCGTTATTGGGCGTCCCGACGACAAAGGTCCTCTCAAGCTCTGCGTAGTAGCCGCCTATCTCAGGCCCTGATCCTACGCCCAGCACATCGCCCTCCCTGATCGGTCTCTCTGAGAACAGAGCGTGAGGGAACGCTGAGAACTCGCCGACCTGGCCCCTGAAGCCCACGACAGGGCCTACGGGCTCCTTGAGGGGGGTGTAGGGCTTATAGAAGTTATTCATCTCCATTAGGACCTGTCTGCTGGCGTCCAGCATGACCTCCCAGTCCCACATGCCTGGGCGGGTTACCTGAAGGGCTACCTCAAGGGCCCTCGCGGCCCACTTGCCGCTCTCCTCTATGAGCTTGAGCTCCTCATCGCTCTTGCGAAGCCTCAGGCCGTAAACGAAATCACCCAGCTCCAGCCACCTGAGCCCCCTAGACTTAAGCACGTCAGCCAGGCTGACATCCTTGTAGCCGTATAGGGGCTGGGCGCCCGACTGAAGGTCCCCCATGACGCACTTGGCCCCTAGCTGGGAAGCTATGACGTTAGCGGCTAGCTCCACGAAGCTCGTCTCGCCAGGGTAGTCGAAGTAGTACACTACGTCGTTGACTACACCACTGAACGCCTTGTTCCTGTACTCGATGTGCCCCTTCTCCACGGACGGCGCTATGATCACGGGGTCCGAGTCTACCGGCACCAGGAGCGCCAAGGGCCTTTCAGTTTGTATTAAGTAAAGGTTAGTGAAGTAGAATATCGAGATGGCGTTCGCTATGTACACAAGGTCGCAGCCCGACTTAGAGGCCTCATCCCTTAACGCCTTAAGCCTCCTAAGCAGCTCGTCCCTGCTCACGTGAGGGGTCAAAGGGGCTTCACTCCCCGAGCTTCCTGAACTTCAGTAAGTAGTGGTGCTCGCCTATATCATTAATTGCCGACTCAGGCCTAAGCGACCTAGAGGCCCTGTCCACCAGTTCCAGCACTTCTTCAGGGCTGAGCCTTAGCCATAGCGGCGGCCCAAAGAGGGTAAAGGACTTCTTGAACTCAAGCACGGCAAAGGTGCCCCCAGGCTTCAGGACCCTCTCGACCTCCTTGATTATGAAGTCGCCAGTCCCCGAGTGAACAAGGTCGTGAAGGACGTTAGCCATGAAGACGAGGTCCAGGTGCGATTTAGGCAAGGGGATGCCCTTGGTCAGGTCAGCCCTTATGGTCTCGACGTTGCTGAGACCCTCCGACCTCGCGGCTTCCGATAGCTCCTTCAGGGAGTCTTCGTCGATGTCTATGGCGTAAACCTTACCCCTGGCCCCCACGACCTTTGCTATAGGTATTGTGAACCTGCCTGGCCCTGAGCCCAAGTCAGCTACGGTCATGCCCTCCTTTAGGTCAAGGGCGCTGAGCGCATTACGGACGATCGCCTCTCCACCGCCTAATGGTCCGTGACGACCATGTCTAAAGGCGTGCATAGTCTTTCGATTAACCGTTAAATAAAGGGCTTTTAAAGCCCTCATATTAGTCCTAGACCCAGGAAGGCTTGACGACCCGGTTAACGCCTGAGGGCTTGGAGAGGCGCCTCAAGTGGGTTGAGTGGGCGGTCATAGGCCTCTTCACGTTTCTCCTCCTGGCCCTAGGCGTAATGATCGGTGACGGAAGCCCTCTCGCCTCAGGCCTCGCTGTAGACCTTGGGGTCCTGGTATACCTAGTGGCCCTCTTGTCATACCCTAGGCTGAGGCTTCTGCCGCTGGGGTTCGTGGTCGGGTCTGACGTAGGTCACCTGGTTTACGTGGCGAGGGTCCTTGCTGCGAAGGTCCTCATATATCCACCTGTGTGGGTCTTAGTTAGCTTGACGGGTCACGTCAGCCTTAACGTTGACCCGGTCCAGGCACTCCTGCTGGCCGAGGTCGTGTATCTGGTATACCGTTTAGTAAGCGTGAGGCCAGGGAGAGGCCAGGCCTCAGAGCCCCAGGTACTTGGCCACTAGCCTGTCTAGGACCTCTGAGTAAACCCTTTCAGCGAGCTGAGGCTCATAATGTCTACATAAAGCCACGAGGCCTGAGAGCCTTATGACCTCATTGACCAGGAACCTGTGCAGCTCTGATATCATAAATGACAGCGAGGACTCCCGTGACCTGAGGGAGAGCAGGGCCCTGAGGGCTTCATCGCAGCCCTTTGTGTCGCTTAGGCCTGGCGTCTCTAGGTTAACGGAAGCCGCTAAAGTCGGGACGTCCAGGTTGTCGAAGTAGCCAGGCGCGTGAAGCCTTAGGCACGATATCAGTTCGCCCTCAGCTGACATTATGATCTTCAGGTCGGCAACTGTCGACTCGTACTGAAGCCTAAGGGCCTTGAACCTGTTAGTGGCCTCCTTCAGCTCCTCTAAGTACCTGCAGGGCTCACCAGCCATGACGCTCGCGTAGGCCCTGTTAAGGGAGTCTTTAAAACTTTTTAAGGGAGCAGAACTCATAGCCATAAAAGCGACATGAGTGGTAATGAGAGGGTCGACGGCGCTGAGCCCAGGAGATCAGGCCTTGCGAGGACCCTTAACTTTCGTGACTTCGTGTTTCTATCCTTCGGCGGCCAGGCTGCCCTGCTCAGCCTCCTGACTTATGCGACAGGGGTCTTGGTTTACGCGAGCCGATTCTCGCCCATAGCTATCGTCCTTGGAACTACGGTTGTGCTTCTGAACGCTGTCCCTGTCTATGGCCTATCGAGGAGGTACGCGGAGGCTGGCGGCTATTACATATACGCGCTTTACACTATGACGCGAAGGCTAGGGCTTGAGACGGGATGGGTTTACATATTTTACTCGGTAATCTATGGGGCAGCCTACATAATGGGGGCAGCCTATGTACTTCAATATGCTATAGGCCTTCACTCAATGTTCTGGGCAATCACGATACTCGTCGCGGCCTCTGCATTCCTGGCCTTAGGCATAAGGCCCTCTGCCAGGTATGCTGAGATAGCTGCGATAGCAGAGCTTGTCACATTGATATTCATAGCTGTTGCAAACCTCGCAATTACCGGGTTTAAGTTCTACGATCCGTTCTCCACATTCACAAACCTAAGCCCGTCATCGCTCGCTACAGCGATGCTGTTCGCCGTTGGTATTCCAACGGGCTATGGCTCAATAACGCCGCTCGGGGGTGAGGCCTTAAAGCGTGAGGACATAGGCAGGGCAGCCCTTTTGGTCGTTGTGCTTGGGGGCCTGCTGGACGCCCTAGTGGTATACTCAATCATAGATGCAGGGATGTACTCAGGTAAATTAAACTATATACTTTCGGCTAAGGTCCCTATCATGGACTTCCTGAGACTCTATTACAGGGAGTTTGCCCTGATAATTTTGTTATTTGCTGCGTTCAGCGATGGCGTGCTCGCAGTGCTATCGTTCATGGCAGCGACCTCGAGGACTATCTATGCCATGGCAAAGAACAACATGTTGCCTTACTCGCTTTCCAACACGAGAAACGGTCACCCCTTCAACGCGGTCCTGGCCACGATACTTGCCTACTCGTTGGCGGTGGTGCCTCCACTTGCCTTGGCCGGGAGACCCTTTGAGCTGTTCCTGGTCTATGGAGGCCTAGCGGGCATGGCTAACCTGTTTGTCCACATATCGGCAGACGTCTCGTTCGTTATCCAGGAGAGCAGGACTATGAAGAGGGCGCTGACTTATAGCTCCCTAAGGTTCATGGGTTGGATCATCAGGAGGTCGTTGCTTATCATACTTGGCCTGGCCGCCACTGCTTACAGCATCTGGACGTTGACGCTTAGCATGGAATCTCGTAGTATCAGCGGCGAGACTTACCTGTTCCTGTTCTGGGTTATCGTAGGCTTCATATATGCCGAGGTTATAGACGAGATAATGGGAAGGGAGTCTCGATCGCAGAGCTCTTAAGCCAGCTCCTTTGGTCAGGCCAAGGGCTGGGACTTGAGTGAGACGTCAAGGAGAAAGCTTGAGCACCTAGAGCTAGTCACCAAGGGATCGACCGAGGCCAGCGAGAGCACGCTGCTTGAGTACGTCAGGCTGGTCCACAGGGCCTTCCCGCTCACTGACCTGAGCCACGTGGACTTGACTAAGGACTTCTGTGGTAAGGAGCTTCGGGCGCCGCTCATGATAACCGGCATGACAGGCGGGCACCCCGAGGCCGAGAGGGTGAACGCGCAGCTTGCTGAGGCGGCCGAGAGGTTTGGGATAGCGTTAGGTGTGGGCAGCCAGAGGGCTGGCATAGAGAGCCCGTCCCTCGCCCCCACGTTCTCGGTTGTGAGGGAGAAGGCGCCGTCGGCCTTCATAGTGGCTAACCTGGGGGCACCTCAGCTGGGCAAGGGCTACGGCCTAAGGGAGGCGGTGGCCGCAATTGATATGATAAAGGCTGACGCTATAGCCGTTCACTTTAATCCTGGCCAGGAGGCGTACCAGGACGAAGGTGACACTGGCTTCAGCGGCGTCCTGGCTAAGTTGGAGGAGCTGGTAGAGGAGCTGTCAGTCCCAGTTATAGTGAAGGAGGTGGGCACAGGCCTCAGCAGGGAGGACGTCGCCTTACTGAGCTCAATAGGCGTTAAGTGCTTTGACGTGGCAGGGCTTGGCGGAACTAACTGGGTAAAGGTCGAGGCCCTAAGGTCGGCAGCTCGTCATGGGGGCTTGCCGTTAAGGGACCCTGGACCTTTAGCTGACCGCTGGGGTAACCCAACGGCTGTCGCAGTTGTTGAGGCCAGGGCGGCTGCGCCCTGGGCCTACATAGTTGGTAGTGGAGGGGTGAGGAACGGCCTTGACGCGGTTAAGGTGATAGCCCTTGGGGCCGACGTAGCGGGCTTTGCAGCGCCTGCGCTCAGGGCCCTGTCCAGAGGTCCTCAGGGCCTGACCTCATTTATAGAGGGGCTGATCTATCAGCTTAAGACTGCAATATTTATGGTTGGAGGGACCAGGGTTGAGGACCTGTGGAGGTCAGGCCTTACTATATGGGGAAGGCTGAACGAGGAGCTAGAGATTAGGGGCATAGACGTTGAGAGATACATATTAACTTCTCGGCTTGAGCCCTTACTCTGGCGGAATAAGCTTGCCGTTTGAAGCGCTTGAGGAAGCCTCAAAGAAGTACGTCCCCCTGGTAGACTCGGCCATATTTGAAGCCCTCAGGGGATCGCCTGAGGAGCTGTACAGGGCCAGCGCTCACCTCCTTAAGGGCGGCGGCAAGAGGCTCAGGCCATTGACCCTGCTCATGGCTGCCAGGGCGCTGGGTGGCGCTGAGGCTGAGCCAAGGGCCCTGCCCCTTGCTGTTGCCGTTGAGGTCTTTCATAACTTCACGCTGGTGCATGACGACATTATGGACAACGATGACTTCAGGAGGGGCATACCCACGGTCCACAAGGTCTTCGGTGTGCCAATGGCTATAACCGCAGGGGATCTCATGTTCTCGCTTTCATTCCTTTCAATTTTTGACGCCATGAGGGCAGGCCTGCCAGAGACCTATGTAAATAAGGCCGTAAGGACGCTAGCGGAGGCCGCCAGAAAGGTGGCCGAGGGCCAGGCACATGACATGTTGTTCGAGAAGAGCTGGGAGGTGGGTCCTAATGACTACCTTCTTATGATATACTTGAAGACGTCAGCGCTCATAGAGGCGTCAGCGAAGATGGGCGCCCTGGCGGCCATGGCTAAGGACGAAGTCGTTGAGGCCATAGGCGAGTACGGTAGGCTTGTAGGGCTCGCCTTCCAGATAAGGGACGATATACTGGGCGTCTTCGGCGATCCCAGCAAGACAGGGAAACCCGTGTATAGCGACCTAAGGAGGGGCAAGAAGACGCTCCTGGTGATATACGCTGCCTCAAGAAGTCAGGAGGCCCGCAAGCTCCTAGAGGAGATCTTCTCGGGCAACTACAACGAGGAGAAGCTGAAGGCCGCTGCGGACCTGATAAGGCAGACAGGGGCCCTTGAGTACGCCGAGGGGCTAGCCAACAGCTACTCCCAGCTAGCGATAGACAAATTGGTGACGCTGAGGGAAAGAGGTTACATAGTTGACGAAGAAGCTTACGAGGTGCTGAAGGACTTAGCGGTGTTCAGCGCTCAGCGCGACAAGTGAGCGGCTTCAGTAGACGCTGCATGTCCTGGGCTGGGAAGACCCGGTAATGTTTAAGGACTTCTTGGGGTCATGAAGAAGGACTACGCTGATTTACAGCGGCACACCAGGAAGGTCGCCGAGGGCGCCTCGGGCAACCTTAAAGTGCCCAGAGGTGCTCCTCAGGGACAATGGGCAGCGAGGCCTTGAGCGAGGACTTAAAGGCCCTGTTGAGGAGGATCGCGCTGAAGAACGCATACCTCCATGGAGGCCGAGCGCAGGTAAACAGCGTACTAGCGGCCGTCCTGGGCGAGAAGCCTGACCTCAGGCCAAGGGCAAGGGAGCTGGCTGAGCTCGCAAGGCAGGTCGTCGATGAGGTCAACAGGTTAAGCCCCGAGCAGCAGAGGAAGGAGCTTGAGCTCATAGGCGAAGCGCTTGAGCAGAAGCGCCCCTCCGAGGCGCCTAAGTCGCTACCTCCGCTGCCGAACGCCGTTGAGGGCCGCGTTGTCACGCGCTTCGCGCCCAACCCTGACTTCGTTATCCACATAGGCAACGCGAGGCCAGCCATACTAAGCTATGAATACGCCAGGATTTACAAGGGGAAGATGGTCCTCAGGTTTGAGGACACTGACCCTAGGACGAAGACCCCCATGAAGGAGGCCTACGACCTAATAAAGGAGGACCTCAGGTGGCTTGGGATCAAGTGGGATGAGGAGTATATACAGAGCCTGAGGATGGAGAAGTTCTATGAGATAGCCAGAGAGGCCCTCGAGAGAGGCTGCGCCTACGTAGACCTAGGCGGGGACGAGACCAAGAAGGCTATAGCGTCAGGGGCTGAGCCTAAGTATCGCTCAATGCCTTCTGAGTGGCAGCTAGAGCAGTTCGACAGGATGTTAGCCGGAGAATACGAAGAGGGGGAGGCCGTAGTTAGGTTCAAGACTGACCTCTCGCACCCGAACCCAAGCGTCAGGGACTGGGTGGCGCTAAGGGTCATAGACACTAAATCGCATCCTCATCCACTGACCGGGAGCAAGTACATAGTCTGGCCGACCTATAACTTCGCCGTCAGCGTAGACGACCACTTGATGGGCATAACTCACGTCCTGAGGGGGAAGGAGCATCAGGTCAACACGGAGAAGCAGAAGTACGTCTACGGCTGTTTCGGCTGGCAGGAGCCGACGTTCATACACTTCGGCAGGCTTAAGCTTGAGGGCTTCATAATGAGCAAGAGCTACATTAAGAAGATTATGAGCGAGAGCCCGGAAGAGTTCATGGGGCTTGATGATCCAAGGTTTGGGACTATTGCGGGGCTCAGAAGGCGCGGCATACTGCCTGAGTCCATAAGGGACGTGATACTTGACGTTGGCGTGAGGCCTGGGGACGCCAAGCTCAGCTGGGCCAACCTGGCTGCCATTAACAGAAAGAAGCTAGACTCTATGGCTGACAGGCTTATGTTCGTCGAGACCTCTCAGGGCAAAGGCGTGAGGGTCAGGCTGAGCCAGCAGGGCTGTGTTACAGCAAGGATACCGCTTCATCCCAACAGGCCCCAGGCAGTGCGCGAGATAAAGGCATGCGACGGCGACTACATATACGTGCCCGCTGACGATCTTAAGTCTTCGGTCGTGAGGTTAGCAGGCCTTGGGAACTACACCGTAAGACTAAGTGATGGCGTACTAGAGTTTAAGAATGACAGCCTTGATGAGGCGAGGAGGGAGGGTTACCCAGTTATCCAATGGGTCCCTGAGAGGAGTGCCGTAAACATAAGGGTCCTGGAGCCTGAGGGCTTAAAGCTAGCGGTTCACGAAGGCCTTGTTGAGGGCTACATAGACAACTACACGAAGGGCTCGAGGCTACAGTTCATACGCTTCGGCTTTGTAATAATAGACTCCACCAAGCCCCTCACGGCCATACTGACGCACCGCTAAGCTAGACCTCTAATGAAACTGGCCAAATGATCATTTCCATCTCTGTACCTGAGCAGCGCGTTGAGCGGCACGTAGTGGTACCCGGTGCGTGCAACTATCTCATAAACAGCCTCGTAGCTGGCTCTCTCCACTAGCCAGAAGAAGAGGGCCCCTATTTCATCGTAAAGGTTGCTAAGCCCCCTTGACTTGGCCTCAGACATGTATGAGTCTAGGATTACTTTAAACGTCTCGCTCTCCCATGCGAGCAGGTCCCTAGGAGGCCAGGAGGTTACCCGAAGCAGGGACTCCCCAGTCCTAAGCTGCTCGCCCATCATGCCGGCATAGTCCAAGCTCCTGGCTAGGGCTGCCAAGTCCCTCACCGCGGGCTCCTTCTCAAGTCTGCTTGCAGGCATCTTGTACGGCTCACCGCCAAAGTCTATGAAGTAGACGTTGTCATTGGGGCCCTTTATCACCTGATAGAGGTGGAGGTCCCCATGAATCCTCATCTTAAGGGTTCCCATGAACCTCTCGGCTAAGGGCTCTAAGTCACCTGCTAGCTCTTCAAGGGAGTCCGCAGCCTCTAAGAGAAGCGTTCTGTCGTGGGAGGGAAGCGTGTAAGGGGCCTTTTCTCTCAGCCATGTTGCCCTCCAGCTTAATCTCCTTAACCACGACCTTATGTCATTCTCACTTATGGGTTCAGGCCTGCACCACGCGGCGTCGCACCCCAAAAGCGTTGCGTGCAGATCCGCTAACGTCTTGCCTATGTTTGAGCCTAACGCCTTTATGTTCTCGACAGACCTTACAAACGAGCTACTGACGTATTCAGTTGCTGCTGGAAGGCCTTCTATGAATTTAGTTATTAACAGATACGGCGCGCCGTCAAAGAGCACGGAGCAGAGGAGCTTCGGGGACCACCTAAAGTTCTTCTCTGTAAGGTAATCGAGCACTAAGTGCTCTACGTTGTCGGGCTCGTGACGTCTTAAGGCCTTTATGAGGACCTTTTCGTCATTGTTGGCATAAGCCTCATACTCTACGGACCTCTGCCCTGAGCTCACAACCTTAATTCCCCTTATCCTTGTGGTGGCACGACAATCAACCTTAAGCCTTCCTGGAAGGCCTGCGTCGCCTCTAAGGGCCGCGTTCAGCCACTCCTCGTTAGAGTCAAGCTCGCTCAGAGCCTTGCCGTCAGCTGTCAGTGACAGGGGTGCAAAGGCCTTTTCGTTACAGCCTTCAACTATAAACATGAACCCGCCGCTTATAGGCTCGCAATAGTACCTGCTCTCATCGCAGTGAAGCGCCCATGGCCTAGCGACGTACCATTTGAGGGCCTCCTGGCTGCAGATGCTAGCTAAGGCCGTGCACCTTCTTGATATTAAGAGCTGCGAGGTTTAAAGTGCCCATATTCGACTCTAAGTTTTACTACTTAGGCGGCATGAAGCTTCCCCCGTTAAGCATAACATGGGTCTTCACGTACTCGGCGTGGCTCCAGGCGAGCGGCATGACTGAGAGCGGCGCAGAGTCAAAGGGGCTCACCTGCTCAGGTAGCATGCCGGTTGGCGACGCCACGCCGTTAACCCATGACACTAGCTGCTTTGCAGCGTCAGGGTTGCCCTGCAGTATGTAGGCTTGCGCAAGCCAGAGGGTAGTGATGATCCATGGGTTGCCAGGTATGCCGGAGTAGTCAGCGCTGATTCTTTGATAATAGTCGTTCTCATATCTTGCCAGGCCTCCTACCCTGTTGACCCACAGTTTATCCTTCACCACTTTCACTGTGCTCTCAAACATGGGATCTGAGGGTTCCACGAGGCCAAAGAGGCCAACCGCCAGGGTAGAGGAGTCCACGGTCTTATCAACGTCGACGACCTTCTCCTTGTCTACTATTATCATCCTGTAGAAGTAGCCTCCATCCTTGTTAAACATGTGCTCTCTGAAGCCGTTCTGAAGGACCTTGGCTAGGCGTCCCCACTTGTCCTCCTTACTCCACACGCCAAGCCTCCTAGCTATGTCCGCAGCGCTCTTCATGGCAGCGTAGAGGGCAGCGACAGTATACGTGTGAACTCCTAGTCTCTCTTCCCAGAGATCGTAGCTCATCAAGGGCAAGGACAGTTTCTCGTTAACGAAACTTGCCATGAAATCTGCTGCTCTCTCTAAATTCTCATAAACTTCACGTAACAGGAAGTAGTCGTTAGATCTCACTATATGATACCAAAAACCGTAGACCGCCAGAGCGGTCTCGTCTTCCTGTATGTTCTTACTGATTTCCGTTTCGGAGGTCCACGGGTGCCACGTGCTTCCGAAGGTGCCATCGGCATTATACTTCTGGTAAAGGTAGCCTTCAGGGGTCATCAGCTCGGTAAACAGTTTCTCGTAGAACCTCCTGGTGAAGGACCAGTAACCCATGGAGTCAAGGGCCATGGCTATGTGAACGGCGTCCCTTGGCCACGTATAGGCGTATGTGTCAAGGTTAAACTTGAGTATGCTTGTATCCAGCGAGGCAGGCACCTCGCCGCTATTACCCATGTGTCCGAGAAGCACGGCTATACTTTGCTTCAAGATCTTTGCGTCCTTGAAAGGCTCGGTGAGAACGTTCCAGTACTTACTGTCGCGCTCAAAGTGCTCGCTAGGCTTGTCTCTTAGGTCCTTCACGGACTCCACAAGGTCTTTATAGCTTCTCCCAGCAACTATGTAGAGGTAGAATTCCTTGGCAGCTATGGAGACCGCGCTGTCAACGGAGCCCTGAGCTATAGGGTTTTTACCCAGCGTGCCGTCCTGGCAGTCATTAAGTACGACACCTTGGTCTCTCCTTCCAGTAGTATACTCGTAAAGCTTATGTGATGAGGTGACCGCGAACCAGGTACTTCCCTTGTAATGGATGACAGCGTCAAGATGGGGGTCATAGAGCGCCGTGTCGCCGAGCTCGCTGTTGTTAAGCCTAAAGTCATTGTATTGTATGAATCTAAAGAGCCCCTCACCTCGTATGCTTACCTTGGTTATTATCGCCGGCCTCGTCTGAGAGGCCAACGAAGTAAGCTCTACAGTTACATCACCTAACCTGAAAATGGCCCTGGCTATCAGGTTATCCATTTCAATGGACTTGTCTACACTCTCAAGCCATATCATTTGGCCGTCCTTCCAAAGGCCTATCTTAAAGGCGCCGTTCACTGAGTGGTTATGGTGTTGGTCAAGCATAGGATAGTAAATGCCCTTTATGTAAAAGTTGCCATCATAGAGCGCTGCTATGGTTCCGTTGCTAACCATTACAAGCCTTGCCGTCTTTGCCCACCATAAACCTAGAACTATGCCCACGTACCTAAAACTCTTCAATCGCTGCGGTCTATCTTAGGCTGCCCTTTCTACCTTTCTTCGGCGGCGGCAAGAACGTTACGCAGTATACGCTCTCTCTAAGATCATAGATCTCCGCTTTTGAGTGTAGTATCCTTGGGGAGGTCCTCGTCAACTAGGCACCTGAGTCTCATTGACGCCGAGTTTACACAGTAGAGGCGCACAGTCTATGCCTGCTAAGTCCTGAGGGGTCCCAGCTGCCATAGCATAGACGTCCTGAGGGTGAATGCTCTCAAGGCTTAGGACCTCAGCCATTATGGTGGACGAAGGAGGCAGTACGTCCTTAAACCTACACCAGAGCCTCGCTACGGCCTCCCTGACCACGTCCTCTGCAAACTTAGGGTTCCGGAAAGCCGTGAGTATAAGCTCGCCTTCCTGAAGCCTCTTCAGCAAAGTAAAGGAGGGGGCTGACAGGGAGGCCCATAGGCACGTGGCCATCTCCTCGATCCTGAGCACCGAGAGCCTCTCGCTCCTGACGTTACCCTTGAGCAGGACCTTCTGGACATGGCTTGGGGTCAGACCCCCTTGCCCAAGTAGCTGAGAGGTCGTGGTCTGCGCACTGGGACATACCGTTAAGCCTTTCACGGTAACGGAGGTCGAGTAGGTCTTCCTCTCCTTGCCTCCTGACACAGAAATCCTGACGCTAACGGGTTCAAGCCCCTTGATGTCAAGGAAGTCGGCTGGAACCCAGTAAGTGGTCTTCAGCTTGACCACGGCTGAGCTGCTGTAAGGGTGGAGCTCCAGGAGCTCCTTGTGAAGGGCCTCGGCAAAGCCTTCAAGGCTCCACGACTCTTCTGGTATACGCTCAAGAAGGTTTATTGCGTCGATGTTCCTTGACAGATGGGCCCCCTTTCTGTCAGGGGAGACCTCCACATAGAGGTCAATCCTCGCGGTCAGCTGAACACGACCTTCAGGGGACTTTATGGTGATCCTCCTTAGGACGCCACTAAAGCCGACTCTCCTGACAGGTATTGGATAATCTGATGGTCTATCCTGTATTTCCACCCTGCAGCACCTCCAGGAGCCTGTCAAGCGAGACCTCAAACGCGGCCACAGGGTAGTCAAGGCCCAGCCTCTCAAGCACTTCAGGATTGACCTCGCCAAGAACGCCTATCGGCCTCTCGTCGGCCAAGAGCACGGCCGTCCTGCCTCTGATGAAGGGCTCCGCCACGGCCTCTCTGGCACCAGGCCTTAGGCCTAATGCCCTTAGGTAAGAGTAAGCCACGCCCTGTATATCCTCATACCCAGTCGAGTAATCCATTATGGCAGCTCCTAGACGCCTCTCCTCAATGACCTTATCGCTCACCCTGTAGACTACCTTGCCTATCTCAAAGAGCTTGACGGGCTTCCTTTTATCAATATTAAGTAGCATAGCGGAGAGGAGGGAGGGCGCTAGGGAAGGCCTAAGGACGTCCAGGTCCGCCTGAACAGGGTTCTTGACCCTTATTGAAATGGTGGTTAGGCCTAAGCTTTCAAGGAGCTTAGAGCTCGTCAGCAGGTAGCTCATAAGCTCTGTGAAGCCAAGGCCTGTCATTATATCACGGCTGACCCTGACCAGTCTACTTGAGGGCATGAGCGAACCAGTAGGCACCACGAGGGGCTCTACGGGGCTGAGCTCTGGGGAATCGTATCCTAACGCTATAGCTACATCCTCAACTAGGTCTATGGTTGACAAGACGTCAGTCCTGAACGGCGGCACCGTCACTGATAGCTTCTCGTCAACAGGCTGACTTATCGCAAATCTCATTTTAAGAAGCGAAAGCGCTATCTCGTCAATCGTCAGGTCGGTGCCAAGGACCTTATTTACGTCTGTTGAGCTCAAGTCAAGAGTCTTCGTTGACATATTTGGTGACTCCCTTAACGAGCCTTCCTGGCTTATCGTGACAATGCCGAGTTTGCTGTGGCGCCTCTCTAAGAGGTTAGACGCAAGTACGTCAAGGACCTTGCTCACCATATAGGGGTCCGTGCCTGTCACGTCTATGAAGAGGTCACGTGTTCCAGCCTCAACCCTGGTTATGTCAGAGTTTATAACAGGAGGGAGCGATATGATGTTGCCCTCCTCGTCAAGTATGGCTGGATGGGCTGCACGCCCTTCTAAGCTAGTCAATGAAAGGTTACCATACTTGACGCCCTGCTCGGTGCGGGCCAGGACTTCCCTGATCGTCATGGTCCTTTCGTTACCAAGAGGCCTCATACCGACCTCTACGCTGACAAGGCCATACCTTAGCCTGTGACCCTTCACCTTAGACAGGTCGTGAATGCCTATTGCGACCTTCTTACGCTTTCGACCTATTGTGTCGTGAAGTTTCTCCTGGAACTGCATGAGTTCACGCAGGAACTCTTCATCAACGTTTACACCATAGACTACAGCCCCCATGATTATTGGGCGCGAGGGCGGCACCTCATTGACGATGGTAAAGCCCGTTTTTTCACCTGAAGGGAGCGACCAGCCCATCTCGAGACCCATAAGGCCCCTCACAGCCCTGGCTATACCCTCTACCGAGAACATGTCGGGCCTGTCGGGGTTCACCTCTACCTCAATGGCGTCTTCCAGCTCCTCCGTCTCGCACTTCAGCCGAAAGAGGGCTTCCTTCATGACGTCAATGTGTAGGCCAGAGGCCTCGACAAGCCTTGCAGGCGAGAACCTGAGCTTCACCAAGGCTCACACCTCAAACCTGAACGAGGCCAGGAACTCGGCGTCCTTAGAGTAGAGGTCCCTGACGTCCTTAAGCCCGTACTTAGCTAACGCCAGCCTCTCAACCCCCATGCCCCATGCGCCTACCGGGTAGTCCACGCCAGCTATCCTTAGGACCTCAGGCCTGAAGAGGCCAGCCCCGAAGACCTCTACCAGGGAGTCCCCGATCCTTGCATAGCCCTCAACGCTTGGCTCCGTGAACGGGAAGTAGGCAGGCTTGAACTTAATGTTAAGGCCTAGCTTTCGTGCGAACTGTGTCAGGAACCCAAGGAGATCTCTGAAGCTGTAGCCTGGCCACCCCATTATTCCATCAAGCTGATGAAAGTCAGAGAGGTGCGTGGCGTCGA
>JAPWTO010000039.1:0-7685 GCA_028276005.1 Acidilobus sp. | reverse complement strand
CTTCTCTTCCTCTTCTTCCTCCTCGAACTCTTCTTCGCCTTCCTCTTCTTCGAACTCTTCCTCTTCTTCGCCTTCCTCGCCTAGCTCTTCCTCCTCCTCGAACTCTTCCTCTTCTTCGCCTTCCTCGCCTAGCTCTTCCTCCTCCTCGAACTCTTCCTCTTCTTCGCCTTCCTCGAACTCTTCCTCCTCATCAAAGACCTTCTTGGGCATTCAAATCACTCTATTGGCCTAGGCGCTCTGGAGCAAATTATATGAATTTATACCTATAGAGCTTGATATTTAGTATCGCTGAGCGTTTAAAATAAAGCTACAAGAAGGTAGCGGCCGAAGGAACAAGTAGGTCGCTGATCAAAGCTAGGCAGAGGCCATAGTAAGAAGTATAACTCCCTAAGCCTGAGCCTTGCAGGGAGACTGGATGCCAACGAGGGCCCCTGTCAGGAGGGTTTCACTTAAGGCGTGCAAGAGCTGCGGGGCTTTAGTGCCAAGGAATGTCAACGTTTGCCCCGTATGCGGTGGCACTGCATTCGTTGACGAGTGGGAGGGCGTAGCTATAATACTTGATAACTCCGAGCTAGCCAAGAGGCTTAAGATAAGTTATAAGGGGACCTTTGCCATTAAGGTAGCCGGGACCTATGTCTTCAAGTAGGCGTAGACAGCTGCAGCTCGGCCTGAAAGCAGGTGAAAGAGCCGACTTCGCCCAGCCGCGCGGAGCCCTTGTCAGAGGGGACCTGTCGCCCTTCATCGGTGGGCGCAGCTGGACTAAGGTCATCTGCGTTGGCGACGTTGTAGCCAGTTACTGCATTAGATCAGGAAGACCCCCTGACGTCGTGATTGTGGACGGCAAGACCAAACGACAACAGCCCATAGGCCTAGACGTTGAGGCTAAGGCGCTAGGCTATGACGTAATCCGTATCGTAAACCCTCCTGGGGGAGTCACGCCTGAGGCTATTGAGCACCTGTGCAAGACCCTTAAGGAATCGGGACGCCAACTCTTACTTATCGAGGGCGAGGAAGACATGCTTGCCCTCCCAGCCCTTATGTGCGCTCCCGTAGGGTCGCTCGTAATATATGGCATACCTGACAGGGGGGCCTCGCTGGTTGTCACAAACAGGGACATCTCAAGGGAGGCCCAGACAAGGCTGCTAAGGCTCCTAGTTATGTCTTCATCGCCTTCCTAGGCTGGTAGCTCGTACTGAGCTTACTTGACGGCCTCGCGAGAACAGAAGCGGGTTCTGTAAACTCTGTAGGCTTTTTAACGTACAACGGCCTTTAAAATGACTCCTAATGAGGTGAGCGCCTTTACTTCGCTTCTCCGCCCTGGTTTGCTGCGCCTTTTATAACATAGGTGTAGGTCCTCAACAGCCAGGCTGGGACCCTCTTGATAAGGTCGTAGGCTTCCTCCCACCCGTTAAGCCCCAGCTCAGCAGCCAGCTGCTCCAGGGTCATGCTGGTCTTCACGTACTTCCTGAGCACCTCAAGCACCTCATCGGTCAGCTCTATCTCTCTATCCCCTACCTTGACCTTGGGCCTCTCCAAGGCGTCTCCCTTAGCCGTTAGCCCCCTTGCAGGAAATTATAAGCATGGTGGGGCCGCGGGGATTTGAACCCCGGACCACCAGCGATCCGGGCGGCCTGGCATGGGGGTCCGCTCCCCAGGCTGGCATCCTACCAGGCTAGACGACGGCCCCACCGCCGCCAATATGGGGGAGGCCGACTTTAAAACGTTACACAGCGAAGGTCCGCATCCGCGTTTTGCAGAGGCTAGATGCTGTAAGGAGGTTTACCTTAGTATTACGCTGTTTTCGATAGGGCGAGCCAGGTCCTCGCTAATGGATTTTTCAACTGGCCCTGCCGCTGAAACCTTTGGTAAACCTTCGCTGTCCAAACAGTGTAAAGGTCGCAAACCCCTTTTAGAGCCCCCATTAATGGTATTACCCTGGTGCAAGCCTTGTCAAACCTGGCCTACTCCGTCGGCAGAATTATAATCAAATGCCACCACTGCGGAGCAATACTGTACAAGTACGCCATAGGCGACAGGGCCGACAAGAACAAGTTCAACGGGCCGCCGGTGCCCAAGAGGGTGCTTGGCGAGTTCGACGACATGACTTGCCCCGTATGCGGAGCGAAGCTGTCTGTTAGACCTCAGAGGGTCTTGTTCCTTCCCGCCACGGAGTACGAGAAGCTCTACGTTGAGGGAAAGTACAGGCTGGTCTCAAGGGCCGCCCTACAGGAGCCTAAGGCCGTCGCGACCCAGGCCATAGCTGACGAGGCAGAGGCCCACGACCTTTAATTGAAGGCCATAGCCTCGCTTTGACGTTTCTTGCCTGGACCGTTTGTCCCAAGGAGCCCATCCTCACTAATTTACGTTCACGCGTCGCGCCAGGGCCTTCACCTCGCCCATCAAATGGGGGCCTAGGAGAGAGCGAACCTGCCTGAGGTCAGCACGGCAGCACTGAGCCCTACGGCCCAGGCAGGGCCGCTGACCCCATGACGTTTCCACTCAAATTTGTGTAGAAACATCACGGGGCCTCTCGAGCGTGAAGGCCCTGCAGGCCTGGGACGCGCTGGCCGACGTTGTTGGGGTCAGCGGGGCCCAGCTGCAGCCCCTTCGCAGCCTGGCCTCGATGCCTTCCTCTCATAATGCCCGTGGACCCACGCCGCGACCTCAGCGCGGGGCAACCTCATGCAAGGGGCGCCTGGCAATTCTGATCATTGCCAATATGGAGTGTTTTGGTTATATAAATGGTTCCAGGCAGAAAATAATAATATGGATATATTTTTCTTAATGAATGGAAACATTTTCAATTATTCACTTGCCTTAGAACAATATAGTTGGAGTTGTGGATGGGGTTGTAGTCATAAGGCATATGCAACACCACCAGCACCACCAGGAAATATAAGCACAATAACGGGAGAACCAATATTCACACAATCATACATAAACGCATATAATACGGCGTTTAATCAACCAAATAATAATTATCAAGCAGCTTTAAATAAATATCAAGATTTTAATCCTAGTAATACAAATAGTAACTTTATACCCGGATCTTTTGGATCTCGTGAAGAATATATTGGTAGTATAAGTAATCAGCAGTCTAATATTATTATAAGGCACTTACAAGATGATGTTAATGTATATGCTGGAACTCCATGCTTATTTGTTTCAACAGGTTCTGGGGGAGGAACAGGATTTATGTACCTAAATTGGATAATGGTGACGTATGGAGTGCCCTATGTTATAAGTGTGCCTTAAAAATATTGCTAAAAAATTAGCTGAAAGGATTATATGTTTGATTTGGGACATAAAAGTTGCTAAGAGCTGCACCAGCAACATCATTATTTACTCCATATGGAATTATTGTCTTATTAGGTAGCACTAACACATATCTTCCGGGAAATGGTCCATATTGTCCATATAGTTGTGTTTGGTACACTAATGTTCCTGTTGTGTTTGTCCATTGGAATACTGGTGAGTTTCCTGGTAATCCCGCAGGCATTGTTCCTGGCATATTCATTGCTGCTACAAAGTTAGGTACCCATCCTTGATATGCGTAGAACCCCGCAATGTTTGCTGGGTTTATTTTATCTGCTTGTATTACATAATATGTTTGTCCATTTATTGTTACCTGCTCAACGGGCACCTGGCCCTTGACCACGTATATGTCCTGTAAAGGTACATATGGTTGATGATTTACTGGATCAGTTTGTCCAACAAATTGATTATTCAATTGAACTATTTGATTGTGGTTCTGAATTATTGTACTTGAATATTGACCATCCCATACTGTATTATGTATTGTAGTCCCATTACTTAATATTAAATCACCTACAGGATCTGTATGTCCATTAATATTTACTGTTTGACCATTTGGTACAAACCCTTCATAGCCTGAGGGCGAGCCCAGGTAGTGTACCGAGGCCTGGGGGCGCAGGGCTCCGCTTGCGTAAAGCGCTGCCAGGAGGACGATGACTATGACAACTACCCCCTATCACGGCGTAAAGCCTGGCCTTGCCTCCCCTCTGTGCGCTTGAGGACGCCTGCGCCGCGCTGCCAGCTCCATGGACGTAGAGGGGCCTGGGCGAGGCCACAGGTACCCCAGGCCCCCTGCGTCAGAGGGGTTTAAAAGTGGGCTGTGGCAGGTGACGTGCGTTACCACGTCCCTGGGGCCTCTCAAGGCTAATAAAAAGGAAGCCCTCACTGACGTGAAAAGGGTTCAGCCCTAGAGGTCCTTGAAAACCCTAACGCCTTATTGACGACCCTCAGCTTTAACTTTTACAAGGCACTCTTATGAGGCCCTAACGGCCTAGGCTGTGAGCGCCTGATCTAGCTTCTCCTCTATCATCACGTAGAGGTCCCCTGGACAACCTGCTAGCCTGTACTCCCTGAGAAGCGACCTAAGGGCCTCCACCGCTTGACCTCTGAGCAGCCCTTTCGCGATCATGAAGCTCAGGACCTTGTTAACGTTGCCGCACTCTCGCGAAGAGGACTCAAGGTCTATGATAACGGCCTTTGGGCTTGAGGGCCACCTTGGGTAAAATACATTACGAAGGGGCCTGTGGAGTTCAGCATGTAATATCTTAACTGCGTCAAGAGCCCTGGCCGCCCTCACGGCCTCCAGAAGGGACCTCCTCAGGAGAGGTGATGGGGAGGCCCTGAGGACCTGCTCAAGGCTTACATCGCCCACGTACTCCATAACTATCAGGTCCTTTGAGTAGTAAAGGGGCGCTGGGGAGGCGCCGGCCCTGCTGGCTACCTCGAGCAGCCTCCCCTCGCCTTCAAGGCTGGACCTCTTGCTGTCAGTCCTCCTCACCTTGACCGCTACGACCTGTCCGTCAAACGTTAGGCCGGCCACGACCAGGCTGGCGTGGCCCTTGCCCAGGACCCTGATCCTGACGCCCCCCACGTTGATTTCAACGACTCCCATGTTTATAATGCAACAGACGCCGGCCGACTCGGCCTCCGCTGCCACCCTGAGGGGGTCACACCTGTATGCGCGAGGATAACAAAAAGCTGCTGCCGCCTGAGGTGAGCTCAGAGGCCAGCCAGCCATGAAGGCACTGTGTAGAACTCCTTCCAAAGCCACTCCCTTAGAGGCCCCGGTACGCCTGATAGGTCGCCCCCACTAACGCTTACAGCCCTACAGGCGTCGCCTAACAGGTTGCCATGCGCAGCGAGCCAGCTCCTGGCCACTGAGCCGGCTTCTGCGAGCCTGCGACCCCTGAAGCCGTAGAGCCTGTCGCCTACCCAGAGCCCTCCCTCTTCAAGCCTTTTCCCTATGAACGCCCTGATGTTCTCTACGTTGGCCCACGCGTCAGGCCCCTTCAGCACCTCAAGGCCTTCAAGCCTGTCGCTGGCGAGCGAGACCCCTACAGCGGCCAAGGACCCCTCGTCAGTGAAGTAGCTCGCCTTAAGCGGCGTGAAGCCCCACGCCTCCAGCTCCTTGGCTAACATCCGGGAGGCCCTTGAAAGCCTTCCCCAGACTCCCTCGGGAGGCTCCTCGTAATATTTACCGTTGCACACAACGACTATGACTGGGGGCCTTTGCCTAAGCTCGACCCTATCAGCGAAGGCGTGAAAGAATGATAAGGATGGCCTATGTAGATAGAGCTTGGAGGCCAACACGGCTAAAGCCAGCTTGTCCTCGGATACTGCGGCGGCAGCGTTTCTCATAGGGTCTACGGGGTCCACCACTATGAGCGGGCTCTCGGGATACCTCCTCTCAAGCTCCTCTCTGTTGCCAATGCGCTCTGGGTCGACGAACGCCCTCCTGGTCCACTCACTCATAGCCTTCACTGCTGCCCTGAACGAGCCGTAGGCTATGGTCAGCAGCTCCGCCATGTAGCCTGAGAAGCCCCTGACGTGGGTCTCAGCTCCATAGGCCCCTATCCCCTTGAAGAAGGACTTAAGGAGCCTCACTTCGTCAGCCATGCAGTCGTCAAGCTTTGACCTCACGTACCTGGTGTGGAAGGGCGTCCTTCCAACCCCCAGGCCGGTAGACGGCCTCTCCGCGTAGATGGCTGGAACTACGTCTATCTCCATGCCCATTAATGACACCGTGAGGTAAGGGTGTTCGCTGAACTTCGAAATGACGGGAAACCCCTGTAGGGCCTCCCTCAGGGGCCCCAGGGACTCGCTTAGGACCCACCCCTCGTCAACCCCCTTGAAGAGGACAAAGACGTCCATCTCCCACCTGTCCCTCAGCAGGGTCCCCTTGGCAAAGCTCCCCTCAGGCTCTATCACGAAGTCGAGGCCGTGAGCGACGAGGGACCTCTCGAGGGCCCTCTTTATTAAATCATAAGCCCTGCTCAGGAGCCTCAGCTGAATTTCCGTGGGCCTTATGGCCTCCAGGACCCTCTCCTCGATCGGCCCTCTGCCAGGACAGCCCATCAAACCCTTGCCTCCGCCAGGGTCTCATATATGGGGCCGCGAGGGGTCAGGGTGCTCTTCTTCAGCCTGACGGAAGTGACAGTCATCTCGCCGATCTCATAGTTGGACCTCTCCATAAGGAACTTCAGGACGGCTGGCGACCCCCTCTCCTTAAGCCTAGCCAAAGTTATGTGGGGGACGAACTCCTCTTCCTCCAGCCTGAGGCCCAGGTCCTTAAGGCCCTTGTCGACCTGCTCCCTTATGGCCTTGAGCTCCTCAAAGCCCTCAGTGATGCCAACCCATATAACCCTTGCATTAGAGGGGCTTGGAAAGGCGCCAAGGCCTGCAAGCCTTAGCTTAAAGGGCTTGAACCTCAGGCTGGGAAGCACCTTTGACCTGATCTCGCCAACTATGAAGTCCGAGACCTCGCCGATGAACCTTATCGTTACGTGTAGGTTCTCGGGCTCCACTAGCTTCATAGGCACCCTCAGCGAGGACAGCTCCTCCTCAAGCGCCCTCAGGCTCTGAACCATCTCGGGCTGATCTACGTCAACGGCTATGAACACCCTCAAGCCCAGGCCCCTCTTTGATCTTACGGCCTTGGCTTTTAAGATGTTTTATTAGCCCTCTAGGGCTAAAGCTATAGGGTCCGCCATGAGCAGCTATGACTCTGCGGACAACTATGACGAGGAGCTTGAGGAACTGAAGAGGAGGAAACTTGAGGAGCTTAGGCGCGAGGCTGAGGAGAAGAGGAGGCTACAGGAGGAGCAGGCGCGTAAAGAGGCTGAGCTGATGGCTCTGCTTCGCGTCATACTGGAGCCCGAGGCCTTGGACAGGATAACCAACCTCAGGCTTGTCAGGCCTGAGCTCGCGCAGGCCGCCATCCAGACGATAGTAACCCTTGTCCAGTCCGGCAGGCTCAGCCCCCCTGTAGACGATGATACCGTTAAAAGCATATTAATGGAGCTAGACAGCAGGTCCCGGAGAGAGTACGAAATAAGGTTCAAGCGCAAGTGAGGTGAGGGAGTTGTCGAGACATAAGCCCTTGGCCCGAAAGCTCAGGCTTGCCCGCGCATCCAAGAGCAGCCAGCCCGTTCCAGCGTGGGTGATAGTTAAGACCCTCAGGAAGTTCACATTTAACCCCAAGAGGAGGCACTGGAGGTCGACCAAGCTGAAGGTCTGAGGTGAAGTAACGTGGAGCCAGGCGAGAAGTCGGTCTATGTTATCAACCTGAGCAGGGTTTACTATGGAAGGAGCACCAACAGGGCTAAGAGGGCTGTTGACTTAATCAGGAGGTTTGTGTCAAGACATGCCAA
>JAPWTO010000038.1:0-7749 GCA_028276005.1 Acidilobus sp. | reverse complement strand
CCTGAGGCCGCGCCTGGCCGCAGCGTAGAACTTGTCGCCCTCAAGGACACCAAGGCCGCCAGCGTACGTGTAAAGTTCGTCAAGGGCTATTTCGGGGGTTACTGACACTATCACGTCCTTATCCATAGTGGGCACCTCACAAGGCTGGGCGAGGGTCATTAAATTATTTTTGAGCACTAAGCCCTCTTACATGTAGCCAATAGGTACCCATCTAGATAAGGACCGTCAAGCCCTTTAGATAGTATAGGCTGACAGCCTGCTGACGATATCTCCTTAAGGGCCTCCTCAACATATGCCTTCCTCCTGCTGACAAGGGCCACGGCCTTCTCATCACTCCATCCACGGGCTACCTTCAATGTGTCAGGGTTAACACAGTCTGCCTCGAAGGTCCCAATCCTTAAAGGCTTAAGCGAGGCCCTAAGCTTCGTGAGGCTGACCACGGACTCCTGGAGCTCCTTCTCCCAAAGTCCAGGATCCCATATCATGGGAAGCCTGTTATCTGGATCATGGCCGCCTTTCATGCCTATCTCGTCACCGTAGTAAATGCTTGGCGAGCCAAATACGTAAGCTTCGATGGCAAAGGCCCGCTCAACCAGGCCATAATCCTTGAGAAGCGTAGCTATGCGGGATGTATCATGACTACCAACGAGGTTATACATGGCGTTCGCAACGCCAAGGGGAAGTCGTAGGTACTCAAGGCTGAGCCTCCTGGCGGCCTCACATGCAGAGGCCTTGCCCGTGAGGAAGTCCAATATGGCTCCATAGGCCTCGTAATTCATGGCAGAGTTTGCCGTCTCGCCCAGGGGGTAAGAGCTGGCGAGGCCCATGATCTCCATTATGACTGGCCTTTCCCCGCCCTCCTGGGCGCAGGCGTAAAGGCCTTTCATGAAGTCGTCAGGTAGCCCGTGAGCTACGTCGATCCTAAAGCCGTCAGCTCCCCTCCTAAGCCACTCCCTAACTATGTGGCAGAACCTCTCCAGGACTGCCCTGTTTTCGTGATTCAGCTTGACCATGGACCAGACGCCTGCAAAGGTCTCATAGGGAGGCAGAAGCCCTTGGGGCCTGAGGCTCCCTCTACAGCCCTTTGCGATGTATTCCTTTAGGACTTCTCCATATATCTTCCTCAGTCCCTCTAAGTCGTCCTCTAGGAAGCGATACCATGATGAAAATGAATCAGCCATATCATTGCTGTGAAGTAGCTCCACGAACTCCCTCGCGCAAGGCGAGCTGTGATGGGGGACTAGGTCAAGGATCACCTTCATGCCGAGCTCGTGAGCCCTTGAAACTAGTTGCTCAAAGGCCTCCAGCCCCCCTAAGTCATCGTCTACTGAGAGGTGATCGATAACATCATACCTGTGGTAGGAGCCTGACTTGTAAATTGGTGTAAGGTATATGGCCTCAATACCAAGTCCCCTTATGTAGTCAAGCTTCTGGGCCAGCCCTATAAGGTCGCCCCCGAGCCTCTCCCTGGGCCTTTCCTTAAGCTGTGGCAAGGGCCCCCTTGAGCTGTAGAAGCTGTCCACGAAGACCTGGTAGTAAGTTGTGCCGAGGAACCAGGGAATATCGTCGCTTAGGCTGGGCGGGGACCAGGGCTTTGCGTCACCAAGGCCGTCAAAGCCGAAGCAGTATTCCCTTCTGCCGTCCGTTAGCCTGAACAGGTAAGCCTTGATATCAGGCCTAGGGACCCTTGCCTCGAAGTAGTCCCTTAGCTCGTCCCTTAGGACCTTATCTGCGTCAAACTCCTTCCACCCATCCCCTGTGAGCGCCCTGACGTAAACCTCGTCGAACTCGCCCCTGACGGTAAAGAGTCTCAGGACCCTGAGGCCGCCATAGCCTGAGAAGTAGCTTGGCCAGCTCTCGTCGTGCAGTATTAGCTCCCCGTGGACGCCTCCTTCCCTGAGGGCCTCCCTCAGCTCCCTGAGCCCTGCCTCAAGCCTTGACGCCCTCACCTTGAAATTCCAGATCTCCAGCTCCTCGCGAGCCTCTACCTCGTAGTCCTCATAAGGCCTGTAGTAGCTGTCGACATAGAAGTACCTGTAGGTCCCCTCCCTCACCCTCACCTGGGCTAAGCCCCTGTCCCCTACACGCCGTAGCTCAACCCTTCCCGGGAAGAACGCTGTGAAGTCGGACACCACGTAGAGGTGCTTAACGCCCTGGGGCCAGGGATAGCTGAACTCCACTATAGGCTCGCCGAACCTAGCCCTTCCAAGCCTTGGCCTCCTGACTAAGTGCAAGGCCTTTCCGTACCTGTGGCCGCCCATGTACTGCTTATTAATCATTGCTACATGGGCGCAGGAGGGTGCCCTCTAGTTGAAGCTGTTCGAGTATGAGGCCAAGGAGATAGTGAGAAAGTACGGGTTTGAGACGCCAAGGGGGGTCATTGTAAAGGAAGGGGATAACGTAAGGAAAGCTATCGAGTCCGCTGGCGTTAAGCCACCCCTTGTAGTTAAGGCACAGGTCCTAGTAGCCGGCAGAGGCAAGGCTGGAGGCGTCAAGTTGGCCAACAGCGTGGAGGAGGCAGTAGCAATAGCCCAGCAGATGTTCAGGACGCCCATAAAGGGGATAAGGCCCTCGATCCTACTGATTGAGGAGGCCATAAAGCACGACGTAGAGCTCTACGCGGGGTTCGTAATAGACAGGGCGGAGCGCAGGCCGCTAGTCCTCGTCAGCAGGTATGGCGGTATGGACCTGGAGGAAATCGCGAGAGAGCATCCCGAGGCTATAATCAAGTACTATATAGATCCTGAGAAGGGGCTCAAGAGCTATGAGGCCAGACTCCTCGGTAAGCAGCTGGGCCTGAGCGGCAAGCAGCTGAGCAGCTTTGAGTCGTTCCTAGTGACCCTTTACAGGGTATTCATAGACTACGACGCTGAGCTAGCGGAGAGCAACCCCCTGGCCCTGCTACCTGACAGAGTCCTACCCCTGGACGTGAGGATGACAATTGATGATAATAGTCTCTACAGGCATCCGGAGTTTGAGGCCACTCAGAAGGAGAGGCTTGGCGAGCTGACTGAGAGGGAGATAGCGGCCAGGGATAAAGACCTGGCCTACGTGGAACTTGACGGCGACGTCGGCATTATAAGTAATGGGGCAGGGTTGACTATGACTACAATGGACCTCGTCTATGAGTTCGGGATGAGGCCTGCCAACTTCCTTGACATTGGAGGCGGCGCGGAGGCCGAACACATAAAGGAGGCCCTGGAGTTCGTGATGAGTGACCCTAAGGTTAAGAAAGTGTTCATTAACATCTTCGGCGGCATAACCAGGGCGGACGAGGTTGCCAGGGGTATCGTCATGGCGCTCAAGGACCTGGGAGACAAGACGAAGCCTCTAGTAGTCAGGCTGACGGGCACAAATGAGGAGCTTGGGAGAGAGATATTAAAGGAGGTGGGCATAGAGCCTTACACAGACCCCCTGCAAGCCCTTGAGCACCTTAGGAAGCTGTGAGGGGTGAGAGGCCATGGGGATACTGGTAGATGAGAACACCAGGGTGATCGTACAGGGGATAACTGGCAAGGAGGGGTCGTTCCACACTAAGCTTATGCTTCAGTACGGGACGAAGGTAGTCGCTGGCGTAACGCCGGGCAAGGGCGGAAGCACTGTTGAAGGCATGCCAGTCTATGACACCATGGCTGAGGCCGTCAAAGAGCACCCCGAGGCCAACACCTCAATAATATTTGTGCCCGCCAAGTTCGCCTCGGACGCTGTCTACGAGGCTGTAGATAGCGGAATGAAGGTGATAGTTGCCATAACTGAGCACATACCTGTCCACGACGCTATGGAGTTCGTCAACTACGCCAAGAGGAAGGGCTCAGTGATAATAGGCCCTAACTGCCCTGGCATCATAACACCTGGAAAGACCAAAGTCGGCATAATGCCAGGTCACGTCTTCACGCCTGGCCCAGTGGGCATTATGTCAAGGAGTGGAACATTGACTTACGAGATAGGCTACTTCCTGACGAAGGCCGGGCTCGGCCAGTCAACTGTGATAGGCGTTGGGGGCGATCCCGTGACAGGCTTAACGTTCCCTGAGGTCATAGAGATGTTCGAGAGGGACCCACAGACCAAGGCTGTAGTGATGATAGGTGAAATCGGGGGCGACGCCGAGGAGAGGGTCGCCAGGATGGTCAAGGAGGGCAGGATAAAGAAGCCTGTGGTGGCCTTCGTGGCAGGAAGAACGGCCCCTGAGGGTAAGAGGATGGGCCACGCGGGAGCGATAATAATGCTGGGCACAGGCGCTTACAAGGATAAGGTTGCAGCGCTTGAGGACGCCGGTATCAGGGTCGCCCGCACGCCTTACGAGGTGCCGAAGCTAGTCAAGGAGGCCCTAGAGAGGGCCTAGCTTAACCTAACGCCTCCCTTCTTCTCCTTGACTGGGCTACCTCGCTTGTCCCACTGACTACTATCTCGTAGAGGACAGCCTTCTTACCAGGCCCCGGTCTCAGTAGCCTCCCTAACCTCTGTATGAATTGCCTCCTTGAACCGGTGCCCGAGACCAGTATCCCGACGTTAGCATCAGGTATGTCAAGACCCTCGTCTCCAGCACTCGTGACCACGAGGACCCCTGACTTAGCCCTCTTGAAGGCCTCCAGGGCGCGTAGCCTCTTGTCCTTATCTATGTCGCCGTGAATGAGGAAAGCCCCAAGCTTCTCAGCTATCTCCTCGGCCTGCCTCTTGAACTGGGTGAAAATTATTATCTTAGAGCCCTTCTCGAGCTCCTGCCTGGCCAGGTCCACGGCCTGACTTATCTTGCTCTCACTCTCCTGAATTATTGACTGCATCTGGGCCCTGACCCTCAGGGCCTCTATGGCGTTGGGCTCGCCCTTCTTAGCGGCCTCCAGCACCTCCTCAAAAGTCCTGCCAGCTGCAAACAGCTGATACCTCCTTTTCAGCTCCTCGTATACCTTCTGTTCATCAGGCCTTAACTTCACAGTGACTCTCCTTATTATGAAGGGGGCCAGGTAGCCCTGCTCCATCAGCTCAGCGGCTCCCTTCTGGTAGACTATGCCGCCGACCAGCGGGAAGACCTCCTCATGCTTGCCGTCCTCCCTTACCGCCGTCGCTGACAGGGCCATCCTGAAGGGGGCCGGCATGTGAGTAGCTATGGCCTTGAACTTGTCAGCCGGAAGGTGGTGAGCCTCGTCAAATACAAGGAAGGCGAACTCGCCGGCCAGGTCGTCAACGTACCTGAAGGCCGTCTGATACGTTGTGACAGTTATGTAGGATGGCCTCTTCTCGTCCCCGTAGAAGGCGCCTAGAAGGCCTGCGGCGTCCGTGAAGTTAGATATGGCGTCAAGCCACTGCTTGACCTGTTCCTTAGTAACGACTACTATTAGCGTCTTAACCCCTAGCCTTGCGATGCCCGCTACTGCAATCAGCGTCTTGCCTGCCCCAGTGGGCAGGACTATCACGCCACGGGCCTGGTTCTTCTCCCAGGCCTCTAGGGCCTCCTGCTGATAGGGCCTCAGTTCGCCCTTAAACGTGATGGGCCTCGGCAGCTTAGTCTTCTCCTCTAGCCCCAGCATGTCGTTCACTAGGAGCCCCTTTGACCTGAAGAACCTCAGGAGGTCAGCGTAGAGGTAAGGCGGCGACACGTATGACTTGGCGCTGCTATCATACTTGACCTCAGGCCTCCCGAGCTCCTGGATAAGGGGCTTCAGGAACACCCTTGATGATATGGTCAGCCTGCCGTGAGAATAAGATATGGTTATAGAGCCTCTCTCAGCCACATAGCTTTGGATGTCCTTATAGTCCTCAGGCATAATCCTGTCCTTGAAGGACTCGAGGGTCCTCAGAACCTCGGCAGGGCTTAGGGCAGAGTCCGCCAGCTTCTTCTCGTCAAGCTCGAATATGGATAACCCTCTCTCCCTCCCCACGTACCTGGAGAACTCTAGCAGCTGCCTGAACTCCTCATCGCTTAGCCATCCCTTGACCCTGAACCTGGGCTCAGACCTCAAACTCCCCTTCCTCCACTACCCTATAGCCGAGCACCTCATGCGGCTCGCCGACGCCCAGTTGCATAAGGAACCTGTGAACCTTAAGAGGGGGCTCAGGCATCGATGAGAGCCTTAGGCACTCGTTCAAGACCTCAGCCTTGTCGACCTCTGGCCACTCAAAGGGCTCCAATGAGACTTCCCTGCCACAGAGCTCCGCCACCACCTCAATTACCTCGAGGCACCTGAGCGAGACGAAGCACCTAGCGTAGACCTCGAGCCTCCTCTTCTCGTCCTTGCCTAATAACACCTCTACGTAGTTATGCTCCTTGTTCACGAGAGTCGAGAAGAGCTCGGCCAAATCGTCGCCATTTATTTCCTTGAACAGGTCCTCAAGGCAGGGCCCAGCTCCTGGCGTGGGTTCTAGATCACCCCTGACCAACTAGGTCACCTCTTAAAACCCTCTTCACGGCTGGGCCCTAGGATCGATGTAGCCTGAAAGGTAAAGGGCTTTAACAGACCCTGGAGCCGGGCTGTACAGGCTCCGCGACCGTAAGTATGACGGGCTTCTCCGAGTCCCCGCAGGGGGCCGCCAGAAGCATGCCCTGGCTGACAAACCCTGCCATCTCCTTAGGCTTAAGGTTGGCCACGACTATCACGTACCTGCCCACCAGGTCCTCGGGCCTGTACCACTTCTGAAGGCCAGCCAGTATCTGTCTCTTCTCGGAGCCCAGGTCAACGGTTATCTTTATCAGCTTCCTGCTGTTGGGCACGGGCTCTGCCGACAACACCTTTCCGACCCTCAGGTCAAGCCTGGCGAACTCAGAGTAGTCAACTATTCCCTCCTGACCACTGCTCAAGACCCCTCACCCCTGGCCTCCTTCCTCTGCCACTCCTCCTTACCTAGGTACGGCTGCCTCATGGTCAGCCCTATCCTAATCACCGCGAGCCTCTTTGAGGCCTTGCTCACCTGTGTCACCCTGACTCTGACAACGTCACCTATTGAGATTGTTCTGCCCGTCTCCCTCCCCTTGAAGGACCTGTTCTCCTCTACATAATCCACGTCCTCATCCATGAGCTGGCTCCTGTGAACGAAGCCGTCAGTAGGGCCTAGGCTCACGAAGACTCCAAACTCCCGGGCATCACGCACTATCCCCATGCTGACCTCCTGGAGCACAGGCTCGTACGTGAGGACGCGATACCTCACGGGGAAGTAGATCTGGGGGTCGTTAGGGAGAAGAACTCCGTCGCCCTGGACCTCAGCGTCAATGACGCTGATTATTATGCCGAGGGTCTCGTCCACTTGACCTTCAAGCTCTTCCCTGAGGGAGTCAAGGACCGCCTTGTTTAGGTCGCCTGTGAAGGCTAGGTCAGGCCTCACTCCGACCCACTCGTAGACGGTGTACTCTGCGTACAAGTCGCCCCCTCCATTCGTCCTTTGAAGGCCGTTTTGTAGAGGCCTATAAGCTCTCTGCCGTTTGTCCCTAGGTGCTCGTCCTCATCTGTTTACGCTCACTCGTTGCGCCTAGGGACTTCCGCCTCGTCCATAGGAGCTGCCGTCCCCTGTGGCGTCATGGGCGGCCGTCAAGCCCAACGGAACGGGGCCCCATCTACGGGAACCGAGGGGGCCTCATCGCTATCATCTCCCTCGCCCTTGGGGCAGCGCCCCCATCAGGTGAGGGGTCATCCGTGAGACCTGTCACAAGTATTACCATATAAGGTTTCCATTAATGTAAAAGGGGGTTCAGCCCTGAGGGCCCTGAAGGCAGATGGGCCCGGAGGTCGCTCAGGCGGACAGGTTCAGGGCGGCCCAGCT
>JAPWTO010000006.1:0-35834 GCA_028276005.1 Acidilobus sp. | reverse complement strand
GTACACGCCCGTGGTGAGGCTTGGGCCCGTGCTGGCCAAGCTTGAGACCAGGAACCCCACAGGGAGCTACGCTGACAGGGCGTCCTCAGCACTCGTAAGCGGGCTGGTAAGGGACGTCTACAGGGTTGGCTACTCCATCGACTTCGGCCCTTCCATGGCCTTCTACGCAGGCCTCGTGGGGGCCCACACGGTGGTCTACGCCAGGCCTGAGGAGCTTGACCCCTTTGACACAGTGAACCTGGCAAGGCTCGGCGCCTCCTTCGACTTCACCGGCAGGCCTGAGCTCACTTATGAGAACCAGTACACGATAGAGGGGCTTAAGACTATATCGTATGAGATAGTTGAGCAGATGCCCCGCGCGGACAGGGTCTTCGTGCCCGCCAGCACAGGCCTCCTGGCCTTTGCCATGAGGAAGGGCTTCAGGGAGGCCGCCGAGAGCGCGGGGGCCAGCGAGCCTGAGCTTGTGGCCGTCAGCGTAAGAGGCTCCGCGGAGCCTCCGACCCTTGACATGCTAAGGGACATCAAGAGGGTGTACGTTGGGGCTGAGGAGGTAACCAACGCCATGGTCTCCCTCGCCAGAAGAGGCATATATGCTAGGCCGCTGGCCGCGGCCGCCTACTCCGTCGCGGAGGCCGAGGAGGGCATCGTAGTGATAACCGGAGGGCTCAGGAGGCCAGGGCTTAGCAGGCGGGGCTCTGAGCTGAGGCAGAAGGTGATAGAGGTCCTGGCGCGCCTGGGCAGGGACGTGACGGCCTATGAGGTCTGGGAGCAGCTGACGGGGTACACCCTGAGGGGCGTCTACAAGGCCCTTGAGGCCCTTGAGGAGGAGGGCGTCGTCTGCGTTAACGCCCTGCTGAGGGGCAGGAGGAAGGTAAGGACTTACAGGCTCTGCAACATTGGAAAAACTTAAGCTTTTTCAGTTCAAAATATTTCGTGGGACCCTCTTTGGGTGAGAGGCCTAAGGAGCCCCCTGAGGAGGTATCGAGGGACCTAGAGAGGGCCGAGGAGTACGAGGCCACGGTGGCCAGGAGCTCGGTCCTGGGCGCCAACAGGTACCAGATAAGCACAGGCGTCATCATAGCGGCCCGTTACGCTGACAAGCTGAGGAGGGTAGCCTTAGTGGCCCTCGGTAAGTACGCCCCCAAGGACGTCGTCATAAGGGACATCGCTGAGCTCAACAAGCAACTATATCATGAGATAGTTGAGCAGCGTAAGCTGGGCAAGCTTGACCTCATTAGGGTCACGGTAACCCTCAGGTACGACGAGGGCGAGAAGAGATTAGTCTTCGAGGACGTCAAGATAGACACGTTCGTCGAGGAAAGCAAGTGCAAGGAGCCCTACGAGAAGCAGATAGCTGAGCTCAAGGGGCAGCTGGAAGCCTTAGCGGAGGAGAACTCAAGGCTTAAGGATATGATAAACAGGGCCAAGGAGATCCTGGGAAGCGTATCGTGAGCTGAGCACCAGCTGAAATCTTTTTAAAGGGTCATATCGCTTTTTCGATATGTGAGAGCTTGAAGGTAGCGTACCCCTCCGCTGACTGTGAGAACATCAGTACAACGGGTCCCCGAACCCGCAGGTTCGTGGTGCTGGAGGTCGCCAACTACAGAATCGTTAACAAGGAGTGCCGTGAGGTGCCCGCAGAGCCTCCGGGCAGGCATGGCCATCACCACCATATCGAAGAGGACGATAGGGATCCAGAGCATGCTAGGTGGCACCTGGCGGTGCTTAACACGCTGAAGGACGTAGACGTGGTGGTGGCTTTCCACATGGGCCCAACCATGGCTCGCGCCCTGGAGGCTTTAGGGAAGAGGGTCCTGCTGGGGGTCTACGCCAGCGACGCTGATGAGCTTATTGAAGCCCTAAGACAGCACGGTCTATGAGAAAAGGCTAATTAGTTAAGGGCGGGAGCCGCACAGGGTAAGCTATTCCAAACTCCTGTCGGCTGAGCCCAGCGTTACCTCCTCTGGGTCGAGGGCCCTAACTATGTAATCAAAGGCCCTCCTGGGGTCCGTGTGGGCACCGCAGCTGTAAACGTCAACTGTTGCGAAGCGGTACTCGGGCCAGGTGTGTATCGTTATGTGGCTCTCCAGGACTATGGCCACGGCGCTGACGCCCTCGCCTATCTTCCAGGACTTCACGTCAAGTATCGTCATATTCCCCTCCTCGCCGGCCTTCCTCAGCAGGTCCTCCAACACTGAGGGGTCACGCAGAGCCTCAACGTTACGGCAGCCCTTTAGGTTACCGTAGACATGACGGCCCACCACTCTTGGACTGGCCTTCTTGATCTCATATAGGCTCTGCATAGTGGCCACCCCCTATATAAGATCCTTTATGCTTTAACCCCCCTATCCTTTTAAGCTTAACCCCCTTCTCAAAGCCCGAACTGAAGGCGGAGCGCCTTGGAGGACATTTACCGTAAGGACCCCTTGGACCTTATAGACTCGATCGCGATCAGACTTGAGCTAATTGAGAGGGAGGTCAGCGAGCTGGCCTCGAGGGAGCGGGCTGCCGGCAAGATGATCGCTATAGCAGAGCAGACTGAGGCCATAAGGGAGGCCCTGGCTGTCCTGAGGGACAAGTGCAGGAAGATTATGTCTCAGAGCCCTTGCCAGCCATGAAGTCCTCGTAGGTGAACGGCGGCTCCTGGTCAGGCGGCAGCAGGCCCCTGTTCCTCATGATCTCCCTGGTCAGGAGCCAGTACACTAACGCCAGGCTCCTGCGACCCTTGTTGTTCACCGGTATTACCAGGTCTACGTCCTCAACCTTGCTGTCGGTGTCGGCCAGGGCCACGACAGGCACGCCTATCTTTGACGCCTCCTCCACGGCCTGCCTGTCGGTCCTTGTGTCGGTCACCACCACGACCTCCGGCTCGAAGTAGACCTCAAGCTTGGGGTTAGTGAATATGCCTGGGGGTATCCTGCCCACTATGGGCTTGCACCCTATCTTCTCGCACATGGTGGTGACGGGCTTGATCGCGTAAATCCTGGTCGCCACTACGGCGATCTTGGACGGGTCAAAGGACGAGAGGAACCTCGCGGCCACCCTTACCCTCTCGTCAATCTTCCTCACGTCGAGGAGGTAGAAGCCGTCGGGCAGTATCCTGTAGACGAACTGCCTCATGTACTTCGTGCATATCTGCGTCCCGTAGACCACGCCTGCCTTCTTGTAGAGTTCAGAGGGTACTAGGAGCTCCTTCTCCTCAGCCTCAGTTATCTGCTGCGACACGCTCGTAGTAGGCTGAGGCGCCTCCTCATTCTCTTCACTCAGGCCTCCTCACCCCCTCTCGCATAGGCCCTCAGCTTTGAGACCCTCACTGTGCTGTACCTGGCCACCTGCTCTATATAAACGACGCTGGTGTAAAGGGTCCTCCTGCAGCAGTACCTGTAAACGCCCAGGTCGTCAAGTACCTTCTCAGGGTCCTCGCCCGACCTGACCCTCCTCTGAAACTCCTCCCAGAGGTGGCCCAGAGGGGCGCCGCAGGTGAAGCACCTAACAGGGGGCAGCAAGCAAGGTCACCTATAGGAGGTCTGCCAGCGCCTCCTGGCGCTGTACCTCATGTACTTCTCGGGCTCCGTGCGCCTGTAGTCACCAGCGAGCATTGTGCGGTCATACTCGTTGTACAGCGCCTTCAGCTTCTCAGCTACAGCCCTGCTCCTCTCGCAGCCCTCGGGCGACTGGTCTGGGACGCACTTGGAGAAGAACTCCACCAGCCCCCTGGCGATGGCCATCCTGGCGGCCTCGGCCTGCCCCATGAACCCCCCTCCCTCCACGCTAACGTCGATATCTACGACGTTCCTGACGACGTCGCCCGCTATGGCCAGAGGCTCCATCACCTTAAGCCTAACGACCTCCATGGGGATCAGCTCAAGGGGGGTGCCGTTTATCCTCACGCGGCCTGAGCCAGGCCTTACGTAGGCCCTGGCGATGGCCGTCTTCCTCTTACCAATGGAGACTATAAACTGGCCTGCTGCCTGCCCTGTTGCCTCCTGAGCTCCCTTAGGCTGCTGACGCTCCAACCTTCCACCCCAGCTGCCTAGCAATTTCGCCCAGCGTGGCGTACTTAGCCTTTGTCAGCTTCGCTGCCGTGAACCCCTCGGGCAGCTTAGAAGCCTTCCCAGAGTACTCCTTGGGCGTGCCGACGAAAACCCTTAGGCGTGAGAGCGCGTCCTCGCCCCTGTTGTCCTTGGGCAACATGCCGCGCACCGCCTTTATCACAAGCCGCTGAGGCGACCTTGACCTCTTAGGCCTCCACTTATGCGAGAAGTGTGACCTAACCCCGAGCACAGTGTCCCTGTAGAACTCCACGAGCATTCTCGGGTCACCGCTGACCGCCACCTTCTCAGCGTTCACTACTACGACCCTATGGCCACTGAGGAGCAGCTTGGCTATGAGGCTGGCCATCCTTCCTAATATGGCGCCCTCGCCGTCTATAACTATCTCCTTCGCCCCAACCCCCTTGGGCTGAGCCATGTCCATCCCTCACATTATTATCTTGGCCTTACTGTAGTCCTGCACCTGCTCGACAGCCTCCCTTAAGGTTAAAATTCTTCCGCCCGCAGCCTTTATCTTCTCAGCCGCCCTGGCAGAGAAGCTGAAGGCGGCCACCGTCACCTTCTTGCTGATGTTGCCGGTCCCCAGCACCTTGCCGGGGACGATCACTACATCGCCGTCTGACGCGTACCTGTTTATCTTGCTCACGTTGACGGCTGGCCTCTCCCTTGTCGGCTTCGAGAGGAGCTCAGCTACCCTGCCCCATATCGGCCTCTCCCTGGACCTCTTCTCGAGCAGCTCTATGGTGTCCTTCAGCAGCTGGTTTGTGGGACCTGTCCTCCTCATCTTGGTCGCCACCCTAAGCCACTGGTGTGCCCTCTAAAGCGTTTAACAGCTTTTCGACCTTCCTTTCAAGGCACTTCGTGGCCTCATAGACTATACGCGGCGGCTCGAGCGAGCCTGTCGACTCTATGACTAGGTAAAGCTTTGAGGGGTCATAGGTGACCTCTACAGCACCCTTGCACGCCGTTTTCTCACAGTACCTGAGCGCGCTTGACGGCCTTTTCACGTCGAGCTCCACCCTGCCCTTCTCGCCCTCCTGTATGGCGTTTACCAGCTCAGGGTATGCGGTCAGGCAGTCAACACACTCCGGAGTGGCCTTAGAGGAGTCGTATTCTACGTAAGTGGCGTACCTCAGCACAGAGACTGAGGCCGGGCTCCACTTGCCGTGCTCGAAGCCCCTGCCCAGCCTCGCGTAGGCCACCAGGTGAATCCTCTGGCCAGGCGCCAGGTACACTAAGGGGGTGTCCGGGTAGACGGGCTTGACTAAGGGGTCTGAGAACTTCAGGTCCGAGGCCTTGACGTAGAAGCCCGTGGACTCTGCCCCGGCCTCTGCCTCCAGGTAGACCTTCACGTAACAGCGCTCGTCGTTCTCGCTGGCCTCCCTGCACTCCTCCGGGCTGCCGTACTTGTTTAAGACGTCATCTGACTTGAGGACCAGGAGCCCAAGCCTGTGCGCTATTATTTCGTCAAAGACGCTGGTGTCATTGTCATAGAAGTGCGCGAAGTCTATAGCCATCGAGGGCACGTCCGAAAGGGCAAGCCTCCTCAGCGCGTTCCCATAGGCTACTGGGAAGCCCTCCATGGACACTATTATCCTGTTGCCCTCCATCTCGACTATTTCTATTGATCTCTGCGTCAACCTCTTAGCCCTGAGAGGGACAAGGCCAGGAGTTTTAAAAGGAGCGGGTTGGGGTTCCCCTTTAAGTAGCAAAGATGACGTTCTATAGCCCTCAAAAACAGTCCACGGGCCTGTCGGTGCAAAAGGGACCAGGATGGCGAGAAGCCGAGGGGTTAGACTCTCCTTCCTCTCCTGCCGCCAGGCCTTCTGGTGGTGTCATGGGGTATGGGCGTGACGTCCTCTATCCTCCCAACCACGAAGCCAGCCCTTGCCAACGCCCTGATGGCCGCCTGGGCGCCCGGTCCAGGCGTCTTGGGGCCATGTCCTCCTGGAGCCCTGACCTTTATGTGTATAGCCGCGATGCCCCTGTCCATTGCTGTCTGGGCCGCCCTCGCGGCCCCCAGCATGGCGGCGTATGGCGAGGGCTTCTCCCTGTCCGCCTTAACGACCATTCCGCCTGAAATCCTTGCGGCCGTCTCAGCGCCGCTCATGTCAGTTATGTGGACTATGGTGTTGTTGAAGCTGCTGTATATGTGGGCCACGCCCCACTTAAGCTCCCTGAGCGACACCCTCGCCACCCTCCTGCGCCTTGGCCGCCATCTCGGCGAACGGGCTTCCAGGCGCGTACCCTATGCTGTCCTCCTCGTCCCTTGGGACCAGGTACCCTGGGCTTGTGACCCTCCTGCCCCTTATCGCTATGTGGCCGTGAACTACGAGCTGCCTGGCCTGGTAGACCGTCGTGGCGAGCCCCTTCCTGTAGACCATGGTCTGAAGCCTCCTCTCCATGACGTTCTCAACGGTGAGCCCAAGGACGTCATCAAGCGTTGCGTCCCTCCCCACCAGGCCCATCCTGTAAAGCCCTTCGATCAGACTCTTCGCGGCCTGTGACCTCTCGGGCTCTGGGAGCGCCAGGAGCGACCTGGCCCTCATCCTGAAGCCCCTGAGTATGGACTCCGCTGTCCAGATCTCCCTCTTGTTGCGCAGCCCGTACTTGCCCATGAGCTCAAGCTCGCGCTGTAGTCTCTCCTTAACCCAGGGGTGGCCTGGGCTTGCCCACTTCTGCCTACTTTTCTTGGGATCCCCCACCGCCACCACCCTTCTCCTTCTCAGCTGGCTGCGCCGCTGCCGCCGCCTTGCTCACTCCTATTGTCATCCCTGTCCTTCCCGTGGTGTGGGTCTTTTGCCCCCTAACCTTGTAGCCGAGCTTGTGCCTCACGCCCCTCCAGGAGCTTATCTTTATCTCCCTCTCTATGTCCCTCCTCGCCGCGAATATCAGCTCGGCCCCCACCAGGTGGCGGTCCTGCCCTGTCTCGTAGTCCTTCCTCCTGTTGTAAAGCCACGAGGGGAGGCCCAGCCTAGTAAGGTCGTTAACGGCGTCCTCTACCCTCTTCAGGGCCTCTGCTGACAGGTAACCCACCCTCACCGTGGGGTCGAGCCCGAGCTTCCTGGTTATGGTTAAGGCCGTGACGTAGCCTACGCCCTTTATCCTAGAGAGACCATAGACCAGCGTCTCCTCGCCTGATATGTCGGTGTTAGCTATCCTGACTACCTGGCTGAACGACGACCTCTCCGGCATGCACCCTCAGGCCTCACTTGCCAGCCTTCGCGCGGAGTTCCCTGACGCGCTCTATTATCCTTTTCATGTCCTCGGCCGCCTCGCCTGGGTCCACTATGGCTATGCTGGCGGCCGCCACGTCTATCTTGGCCGCCTCGCCGAGCCTCTTCTTGCTCGGCACGTAGACGAACGGTATCTTCTTGCTGTCACAGAGCAGCGGTAGATGGGCCACGATCTCCGGCGGGTCCACGTCAGTAGCTATCACGACAAACTTGGCCTGACCCCTCTCGACGGCCTTCGTAGTCTCATTGGTTCCCTTCTTCACCTTCCCGGTCTCCCTGGCCTTGGCCACTAGCTTATAGACTTCCTCCGCTAGGTCGTCAGGCACCTCAAACAGCACGTAGCTAGGCTTGGACACCCTTCATCCTCCTCCTAGCGTCAAGGAGCTAGGACCAAGGGGTTTAAAAAATTAATGAGCTCTAGGCCCCTCAGAGAGCCAGGAGGCCGTGAATAAGTGAAACCCCTAGGGCCACGTTTGCGGCAATTATAAGCGGTGCGAAGACTACGGAGAGCGTGTTGAGGACCTTGATCAAAGGGTTCATCGAGGGGCCTGTGGTGTCCTTGAAGGGGTCGCCAACGGTGTCGCCTACTACGGCTGCCTTATGGGCCTCACTACCCTTGCCGCCCAGACTCGGGTCCAGCTTAGCCTCTATGTACTTCTTAGCGTTGTCCCAGGCCGCGCCGGCATTAGCCATGAGGAGCGCCCTCGGGACGCCGACCAGGATAGCGCCGAGTATGAGCCCTGCCATGGCCTGCCAGCCTAAGATGAGCCCTACCACTATGGGTGCTACTATCGCCACCACGACGGGTGTCATAAACTCCGCTAAGGCCCTCCTGGTCGCTATATCGACCACCCTTGCGTAGTCGGGCTTCTCCTTCCACTCCATGATGCCGGGGTGCTCGCGGAACTGCCTCCTTATCTCCTCAACGATCTCCATTGCGGTCCTTCCAACGGCGCCAAGCGTCCTGCTTGCTAGGAAGTAGACAACTGTGACGCCTATAAGGGCCCCTATTAGAACGTTAGGGTTAACCACCATAAGGCTTCCCAGCACCGCTGAGACGTCAACGTTACCCACATACGTCTGAGACACCTTAAGGACCTCAAAGATGAACCCGATGAACAGGACGAGGGCGGCGAGAGCAGCGCTGCTGATGGCGTAGCCCTTGGTAGTGGCCTTTGTAGTGTTGCCTACGGCGTCGAGTACGTCAAGCCTCTCCCTCACGTCCTCTGGAAGCGACGCCATCTCGGCGACGCCAGCAGCGTTGTCGCTGACGGGCCCGAAGGAGTCAGCCGTTATTATTATGCCAGCCACTGACAGCAGGCCCACGGAGGCCAACGCCGTCCCGTATATGCCGGCGAGGAAGCCTGAGTAGCCGCTCAGAAGGGGCTCCGAGACCAGGTGCGAGAAGGTAAAGTACCCCATTACATAAGTTATGCCTAACACGACAGCTATGAGGATAACTACCGGTATGGCGCTCAGCAGACCGTAGGAGTAGCCTGTGACTATGACCGTGGCCGCGCTGATCTTAGCCTGCTGCGCTATGGACTTAACGGGCTTGTAGGTGTAATGGGTATAGTACCCTGTAAGCGCCAACACTATAGGGGCCAGCACAGCGCCTAAGGAGGCGGCAAGGGGCGCCAACACCATAACTGACGTCCCGAGGCCCTTAAGTATGAAGGGGCTTATGATGAAGAACAGCACTACGGCTATGGCTATGGCCTCATATATGTCGTAGGAGATCGCGGTAAGCGGGTGCTGTGACCCCCTGAGCCTAATTATGGCTACCCCTATGAAGGTTGCTATCAGCGCTAGAGCCCCGTAAATTAACGGTAACGCCACCAGTACCGGGTATGTTCTGTACCATCCCATAACCCATGCCAGGAACATAGTCCCGGTGACTATAACTATGTATGACTCGAAGACGTCAGCCGCCATGCCGGCTACGTCGCCGACGTTGTCGCCGACGTTGTCGGCTATCACGCCCGGGTTACGGGGGTCGTCCTCAGGTATGCCCTTCTCCATCTTCCCGGCCAGGTCGGCGCCCAGGTCAGCAGCCTTGGTGTAAATGCCTCCGCCCACCCTCATGAAGAGGGTGACGAGGCTGGCGCCGAAGGCCATGGAAACCAGGGCCAGCGCCCACTCCTTTGGTATCGCTGCCGTGAAGCCCATGTACAGGACGCTTATGAGGAGCAGCGCTATGCTTGCCAGGGAGAGACCCATGACGGCCCCCGCGCGCCAGGCGAGCCTCAGCGCCTCATAGACGCCGGACCTAGCCGCCATGGAGGCCCTTGAGGCCGACCTAGTAGTGACGTACATGCCTAGGTAACCTGCTATCATGGAGCCCACGGCGCCCACTATGAAAGCTAGGGCTGTGAAGCCTCCCAGCGCAAGGCTGTGATCTACGTACGCTATGCCGGCCCCTATGATTATCGCCAGCACCACTAAAATTATGGAGAGGTAGCTATACTGCCTGAATAGATAAGCCCTGGCGCCTGTGGCTATGGCCTCCGATATGAAGCGGACGTTCTCGGGGCCTGGGTCCTGCCTTAGGACCCATCGGGCCAGGCCGACAGCAATGGCAACCCCTATGAGACCTATAACTGCGCTAAATAACGCTATTAACTCCCCTATGCCCAAGACTCTCAGCCATGTTTCACAGCCCGAAACGTCAGCAGTTTAAAAAATTATCGTGGGCCTCTATCTTAGCTACATTTTATTAAAGGCTTCAGCCGGGCCGCGCCACGAAATTAAAGGACCTCCGCGCCAACCCTCTGAAGGGCGCGTAGCTTGCTGACTGACTTAAAGAGAGCAGTCCTGCTAACTATCTCAGTCCCTATCAAGCCGGGCTCCGTCCATAGGCTCATGGGTGACGCGGACTTCGAGCGGAGGCTCCTGGAGTACGTCGCCGTTGAGCCCCACCTGGAGGAGGCCTATAGGAGGGGCAGGGCGCTAGGCGAGGGCAAGCTGAGCGCGCAGGAGCTGGGCCTTGGAGGGGTCTTGGCGAGGGCCCTCAAGGACGTCTTTGAGTCCAGCGGCGAGACCCCCCTGGTGGGCCTCTGGTCGGCAGCCGTTACCGCCGCGGCCATGGTAGGCTACTCGTCGGCCTCCAACGTGAAAGTGTACGAGTCCCTGAGGACGTTAATAACTAGGATCCTGTACTCAAGCCTACCTGACGACGTTATTGACCTGGTAGAGGGCATAGGCGACTCCGGGGACGTCGACCTCCTGGAGCACCTGTCCAGGAGAAACCTTACGGAGAACTACGTGAAGTCAAACGGCCTTAGCCTGGGGGACGCCTTCGAGCTGCTCTCAGAGGTCGACAGGGGCTTCTCAATTAACCTTAAGGGCTACGAGTGGCTGTTAGGCCTCACAAGGCTGTACGAGGGCCTCCGCTCCCCACTTGCAGGGGTGGTGAGGGTTTACCTGGCCGTTGCGTCAGAGCTCTCGAAGAGCCCTGAGCTGCTGGACCTCTCAAAAAGGCGTGAGATAGACCCCTCGCAGCTCCTCAGGGCTGACAGGCAGCTCGGCGCAATGAGGGGCTCCCTGAACAGGAGCCTTGGCGCGGTGTTCCTCTCGCTCTTCCTGGCAACGGCCGCAGGTAAAGCTCCGAGGGGCTTCTAGCTCTAGGCCTTCTTTCCGCAAATTTGCGGAAAGAGCTGGTAAAGCGCCGAGGGCTGACGCGAGGCCTCACGGGCCCCTTGACGACCTTACCCTTAGGCCAACCACGTAAAGGGCTCCTCCAGCTAATGCCAAAGAGTCGGCTATGATGCAGGTCAGCGCCGTCCCAACCCTGAGCGACGAGGGGTATAGGTAAGCTGCTATGATCGTTGAGAAGCCCCCGACTATCCTCCCGACCAGGAAGACCAGGTTCGTCCCCGTGGCCCTGAACTCCGCTGGGTAGGTCTCACTGGCCCAGACCCCTGTGAATGAGAAGTAGCCCGAGGAGAAGAACATCAGTGAAAGCGCCGTGAGGCCCGCGTAACCCCCTCGCGTCAGGGCCAGCGCAAGTGATGAGAGGAGGCCGAGGCCGCTGAGCGCCACGGCAGTCCTAAGCCTTCCGCCTAGGTCTGACAGCCAGCCCGCCACGAGGAAGCCCAGGAAGCCCAACATGGAAAGGAACGTGAGCCAGCCCTCGCTCAGGTCCATTGAGGCTATGAATGACGGAACCAGCGAGAGCAAGGGCACGCTGAACATGAAGGCCCCGACCACAATAGCTGAAAGGCCTGCCGTGACCACTGCTAGCCTCAGGTCAAAGTACCTAAGGCCTAGGCCCTGGGCCCTCGCAGGGTACGTCTCGATAACGAGGTGAGTCAGGGACAACGTCAATAACAGGCTGACGAGCCCCACTACCAGGAAGAACGTCCTCCATGAAGGGACTACGTAATAGGTCACAGCGTCCAGGAAGAAGCCTATGAAGTAGAGGCCCTGCATCAGGCCGCCTATGAGCCCCCTCGAGCCCCTCAGCAGCTCCACTATGACCGAGTAGGAGACGCCGTTCTGAGCGTTAACCCCGAAGCCCACGAAGAACCATGCCAGGTAGAGCTGCCAGAGCTCCCTTATTGATGACGCCAGGAGGACGGCGAGGCTGAACGTGAGGCCCGCCAAGTAAAGGGCCTTCCTCCTGCCGGCCCTGTCGGCCAAATGACCTATTAGGAGGCCTCCTACAGCGCCGCCTATGAAGTCTATTGGAATAGCCCAGAGAACTAGAGGCCGTGAAGCGGCCAGTGCCTCAGACAGCTGGTTGACAACCATTGATATAGAGAAGACGGCATAAGCCGACAACATGAAGGGTACTAAAACGCCTATGAGAGAGGCCCCGCGGCCCAAGCCCTTAGGCCTCGACCCTTACGACGTTATTTTCATGAATAAAAGCCTTAAGGAGGATGAGGGCTGTCCGAGGCCCTGCCAAGAGGGCTTCCCTAACTTGAAGGCGCTCTTGGTTTAACCTGGCCAGGCAGAAGCTGGTGGACCGGCCGGGACTTGAACCCGGGACCTCCGCCGTGCGAGGGCGGCGCTCTTCCAGCTGAGCTACCGGCCCGCTGACCGGTCCATAAAAAAGACGCTGTAACGTCGCCATTTAAGCTTTAATAAAGTCTCTAGGGCAACCCCTAGGACTACCCAAAGAAGTCAACAGTGTGCGCTCAGGCCCTCCCTAGCTCTTTCGCTATCAGCTCCCTGAGCCTGTCCGAGTCGACCTCGAGCTCCTCATGTGATGGCCTGTAAGCCCTTAGAGACAGGCCAAGGCCCTGGTACCTCTCCGTGACGGCCTCAGGGGGCACTGGAGGGAAGCCCTGAACAGCGTCCATGAGCGAGAAGAGCCTGTCAACGAAGGAGCCCTCCCTTACGGGTATAAGGATCAGGTGGTAATGGGGGACCCGGAGCCCCCTCGCGAGCATCGCCACCGCCTTGGGCTTATAGAGCTCCTTCAAGGCCCGGGCCGTCGCTGAGGAGACGAGGTAGAAGTGCTCCATAAGCCCCTTAGGCATCTCGTAGAAGAACTGAAAGTGCTCTCGGGGCACTACCAGGGCCTGCCCCCTCTCGAGGGGGTAGAGGTCCATAATGACCATGACTCTGTCGTCCTTGTATGCCACGTAGGCCCTCTCTAAGCCTCTCCAAATTCTGCAGAACACGTCTTCTTTAGGCCCTGCCGCCAACGGCCCTCACCTCTCGTAGACGAAGTAATCTATGAAGGGCAATATGACCCCAGGGAGGACGAGGAACACCACGAACAGAAGCACGAGAGGGTACACGTCCAGGCTGAGGGAGTACTTGGCCTGGCCTGCTGAGTAGGAGGAGCTTATCACGCCCCCTGGCATGACGGTCCCCAGTACGTAAAGGACTACCACTAGACCTATGAGGGCCAGCAACGACCTAAATATAGGGCTGAACACCGTCTTCCTCAGGATCCTCGCCGCCACCGAGAGCGCCTCAAAGACCCCAATGTAGGCCACCGCGTAGGCGACAGGGTACGAGTAGGCCGCGCTCAGGGAGGGCTGACCTGCCAGAACGCCAAGGTATGACACAAGTGCGGGCAAGAGATACAGGTACAGAAGCATGTAGACGAGGCCCTCGAGGACCCCTATGATGACCTCCCTGGCTACCTCCCTTGCGTTCAAGGCTACCCACCACCTATGGGCTGCCAGCTCGAGATGGAAAGCGGGTACATGAAGCCTATGCTGCCCGTGAGGTTGAAGCTAACGGCCCTCGCTGACGCGAGGACCTCTGACGGCACGCAGAGCGTGAGACTACGGCCCTTCGTAAGCACGTCAGCTGAGGCCCTGAACACGAAGGAGGACCCATTGGCCTCCGTGAAGGTCGTTGTCAGCTGGACGTCACCCATAGGTACGGGGTCTGAGTAGGTGAGCTTCAGCGCGTACTCAGCTTCACCGCAAGGGGGGCCAGGCATCGATGACATGTTCGCTACGATAGCCTGATACGGGTTAGCCGCAATATAGTAAAGGAAGTAGATGAGGGGGAGGGCGAAGATCGCTATTATGAGGACGCCCCCTAAAAACATGATGGTCTCGATCCTCATGCTGCCTTCACGCTCACGACCTGAGGAGATCGACGCCCTTGCCTATTATGACTGAGGCCGCAGCTAAGGCTATGCCCAGGAAGACGGCCATTATGAGGAGGACTATTATCACGTCCGCGTACGTCCCGAGGGCGCCAAGCGATGAGCTGGAGGAGGTCATAGAGTTCAGGTAGCCTAAGGCGCCCCCAAAGTGCCTCTCGAACTGGACCTGAGAGCCCGTGGCCAGGAACGCCTCTATGGCCTCATAGAAAACGTAGACTAGCAGGAGAAGCCCTATCACCACGAGAGCCAGGCCGATCCAGTACGCCCTGCTGGAGTGCGTAGGGGCCTGAGCGGTCCCTGAGGGCTGAGAAGCCTGAGCCACCTAGCGCGCCCTGGTCTAAGGTTGGGAAGGCACATAGTTAAAAGGACGAAGGGGTGAAGGCCTTGAGGGCAGGCCTAGACAACGCGCGTAAGTAGTTACATATACAGCTACGTAAGTCCTGGGTCACCTAACTCCTGGCCTGGATGACCTTGCTGAGGAAGGCAGCCTACGTGCTCGAGATGACGAAACCTCCTCAGCTAGCCCTACTCGCCTTCACGGCATTCGCTTCGTACTTTGCTGCTGGCGGTTCCCTCTCAGCTGTGAAGCTGGGACTCCTGGCCGTAACGTCCCTTGGCGCAATTGGCGGCGTGACCGCCCTCAATATGGCGCTAGAGGTTGACATCGACTCCATGATGACCAGGACTTCAAAAAGGCCCGTTCCCTCAGGGAGGCTAACCAGGAGGGAGGCCCTGATAGGCTCGCTCGTCCTTATCGCCATCGGCTTCGCGGCGGCCGCCTTAATCAACTGGCTGGTCCTTTTGACGTGCGTGCTTGCCCTCGTTTTCGACATACCGGTTTACACTGTCTTGCTCAAGAGGAGGTCGCCGCTCAACATAATAGCAGGCGGGGTGGCGGGCGTCATGCCGACCCTGGGCGGCTGGGCCACAGCCACTGGAAGCATAGGGCTGCCCGCAATCCTGTTAGCGCTGGCGGTCTTTCTGTGGATACCTATGCACATATGGTTCATAGTCTACTATCACATAGACGACTACAGGAGGGCCAAGGTCCCGATGTACCCAGTCGTGGCGCCTCCTCAGAGGGTCGCGAAGGTCGTCGTGGCCTTTATGGCTCTCATGGCTGCCAGCATGTGGCTTTACTGGGCGCTCACGGGAAAGGGCCTGATAGGTGACGCGTTGTTGACCCCTCTGGCTGCATGGTCCTCTTCTATTATCCTCCGTTACTCGAGATCTATGGACAGGGGGCTGGCAAAGATTGTCTTCAGGACCGCGAACCCTGTTCTTGTAATAGCGTTTCTAGGCGCTGTCTTCTCTACACCTCATTTGGCGACCCTGGTCTACATGCTACGGTGATAACGTAATGCGTCGATAAGCGCCTTCAAGATGGTCGTCAATAGGCCACGGAACATCAATGTGTGGGTTTAAAGATCATGGCCTAAAGACCTCTAATTCGACTCCTCATTATTACCGGATAGCTTCTATCCCTTGACGGAAGATCAAGCCTTAACCTGGTCGGCTTAATTATGCCGTCGCCCATGTCAAGCCTCCACATATAATAAGGCCTCCTTAAGCTGTTGACCTCCATCAAGGCCCTCTTGGCCTCCTCGACAGCTTCATCATCAGGAAGGCCCCTTATCCTCCTAAGCAGGTTGACGCCAGGACCCCTGTAATTTATGCATGGGGTCAAGGTACCGTCTGCCAGAAGCCTCACCCTAGTGCACCCGGCGCAGAAAGCAGGGTTGTCATAAGGCTTCACAACCTCTACCTCCGTTCCGTCAGGAAGGACGTATATGGGCCTGTTGTGGAGGTCCCGTAAGCGGACCTTGGCCCCTATGCCCAAGAGCCTGCGCTCTATCTCAGCCAATGAAACGTGCTGCTGCTTAAAGATCTTGAGCCCCTCGTTAACGGGCTGAAGCTCTATCAGCTGGACCCTAAACCCCCTTGAGGAGGCGTAACTTATCACGTCCCACACGTCGTCCTTGTTGATCTTCGTGACGGTGACGTTCACCTTCACCTTAAGGCCTACCCTTAAGGCTTCGTCAAGTCCCTTGAGGACCGCGTCAAGCCCGTCAACGCCTGTTATGGCCTTATATCGCTCCCTGTTCAGGGAGTGCAGAGACACGTTGATCCTCTCTAGGCCAGCCTCACGGAGGGCTCTGGCGTAGACCGCCAGCAGGTAACCATTTGTTGTCATTGACATGTCGACAGCGTTACCAGCTCCCTCCTTAATGGACCTGATCACCTCAACTATATCACGCCTTACCAGCGGTTCGCCGCCTGTGACCTTAAATGACCTTATTCCCAGCGCCCTCGCGGCCCTTGCCACTACATAATAGTCGTGAGGGGCCATGGGATGTCTTCCAAGGCCAAGGGGCCTTGGAGAACCTATTGGGTCCCCCTCGATGTGGCAGAAGAAGCACCTGTAGTTACACTCGTCGGTCACCGCTATCCTCAGGTTATTTAGAGGTCTCCCGTAAGCGTCCGTCAGCGTAGCTACCAGGCCTAGACTAGAACGGTCAAGGTTGAGGTTAAATCAGCGCTTACGTACCGGCCTGCATAAGGGCCATGCCTACACGGTCGTGACGTTGAAGCGCTGGCAAAAACGCTTATCGCCCTCAGCACCTGGGTGAAACGAAGGTTTCCATGAAGGACTACAGAGACCTGGTGCTTAAAGACGTGCTGCCTATTATACTTAGGGCCTCTGACGTAAAGAACAGGACCAGAGATCTCGTCAGGAGGTGTTGTCCAAAGGGCCGAGTCGTGCTCATAGCTATCGGCAAGGCGTCAGTATCCATGACCTCAGGGGCCCTTGAGTCGCTCTCCGGCGAGATCGAGGGCGGAGTTGTTGTAATTCCCGAGGGAATAGAAGCCGAAGGGCTAAGGGGCCATAACCTTGAGATCATAAGAGGTGGCCACCCCCTACCCACGCCAGGAAGCCTTAGGGCTGGTACAGCAGCCCTTGAGTGGGCGGCCACGGCTGGAAGGGGAGGAGCCCACGTCCTGGTTCTGGTCTCGGGAGGGGCCTCAGCGCTGGCCGAGTCACCCCTGGGCTCCATATCGCTGGAGGACCTCGTCAACGTTAACAGGGCACTCTTGACCTCAGGCGCCTCGATATCCGAAATAAACACAGTTAGAAGGCACCTGTCAAAAGTCAAGGGCGGAGGCCTGGTAAAGGCTGCAAGGCCCTCAGAGGTCTATGGCCTCTACGCAAGCGACGTGCCTGGGGACGCAATTCATGACATAGGGTCTGGCCCCACAGCTGTCGACCCCACTACGTTCAAGGACGCGCTGTCAGTGCTGGACTTTTACGGACTTATTGACGCGGTCCCGAAGAGCGTTGTTGAGGTCCTGGAAGGAGGCGCCAGGGGCCTTATTGAGGAGACCCTTAAACCTGACTCACCTGACGTTACTAGGGCCCATAACTGGATAGTGGCCAGGAACATGGACATCCTTGATGATCTTGAAAAGGGGCTCAAGGAGCGAGGGTTCAACGTGCTGGTCCTCACCTCAATGCTACAGGGGGAGTCCAGGGAGGTGGCCAAGGTGCTGGCGGCGCTCGCCGCGGAGGTGATCAGGAGCGGCAGGCCCGTCAAGAGGCCAGCTGCCCTGATACTCGGGGGTGAGACCAGCGTCACCGTAAGGGGGTCGGGAAGGGGAGGAAGGAACCAGGAGCTCGCCCTCGCGTGGTCCTTGGAGGCTAAAAGGCTCGGCATAGGCCACGACGAGGCGGCTCTGTTAGCAATAGCTACGGACGGCGTTGACGGGCCGACAGACGCGGCCGGCGCAGTAGTGACTTCAGCGGCCCCTCAGGAGCTGTCATCAATCGGGATTAACCCACTGAGAGCGCTGAGCAATAATGACAGCTATGGGGCCCTGCAGGCTATAGGCGCGTTAATAAAGACGGGACCCACGGGTACCAACCTGAACAACGTTATAGTGGTGTTCGTGTGGTGATCTGCGAAGGATGTCGCTCAGTTATGACAACAAGCTCCTGGAGGACCTTGAGCCTGTCTCCAAGAGAGGGGTCAAGGCCTTACTTGAGGCGCTCGCCAGGCCTCCCAGACGCTACTATGTGAGGGTTAACACGCTGAAGGCCACTGCCGAGGAGGTCCTGCAACGATTAGAGCTCCTGGGGCTCAGGTTCTACAGGGACGAGGAGATAGACTGCGCGATCTACTCTGAGGTTGAAGGGCCGTACGAAATAGACGTGGAGGGCAAGATCGTAATCGCTGACAAGAGGTCCTCAGAGGCCGTCTACGTTGGCAGTGACCTCTACGCACCTGGCGTCATAAGGGCCGAGGGAGTCAGGAAGGGCGATAGGGTCACCGTCGTCACACCGGAAGGCATGCCTGTAGGGGTTGGCGTAGCGATGATGGACTCTAAGGAAATCTTCTCCAGGCGGGTCGGACTGGCAGTCAAGGTGGAGAGGTCTGTCTACGTGGCCCCTAAGGTTGGAGCCCTTAAGGAGTCGCGGGAGGGCCTCATCTACGGCCAGAGCCTGCCAAGCATGTGGGCCGTTATAATGGCCGATCCAAGGCCAGGGGAGTTAATAGTTGACATGAACGCGGCCCCAGGGGGCAAGGTCTCGATGGTTGCCCAGCTCGCAGGGCCTTCAGCCAAGATAATAGCTATAGACCGCGAGAGCAAGGCTGAGAGGCTCAAGCAGAACCTCGCGACCTTAGGCGCTGAGTGGGTCACGGTGATAGGCGGTGACTCCCGCTACGCATCAGACCTGCTGAACCTGAGGGAAGCCGCAGACCTGGTCCTCGTCGATCCGCCTTGCACAAACCTAGGCGTCGTGCCTAAGCTCTCCGACGAAAGGACGCTGCGGGACGCCGTCACCTTAGCCCGTTACCAGGTGCAGTTCGTCAGGGAGGCGTGGAGGCTCCTTAAGCCAGGGGGCAGACTCGTCTACTCGACCTGCACGCTGACAGATGTAGAAAACGAGGGCGTCGTCGCGCAGGCCGAGGACATAGGCTTTGAGGTAGAGAGGCCTGAGAGGATCTCGAGGTGGGCCAACTACAATGGAGTGGGCCTTAGGTTTAGCCCTGAGGACGGCGTGCCAGGCTTCTTCATAGCCCTGCTAAGAAAACCGGTGAAGGGCAGTGACAAGGTTTAAAGTTGAGATAATAGGCGACATAGCCGTAGTGAAGCCCCCTTACGGGGCTACGCCTGACCTAGATGAAGCCATTGGGTTCGCCCAGGCCTTCTTAGCTGAGCACAAGTACGTAAGGTCAGCGTGGCTTGCCGTCAGCCCCGTGGAGGGGCCTCACAAGGTCAGGAGGCTTGTTTACCTTGCAGGGGAGCGGAGGACTGAGACCCTCTACAGGGAGCACGGCTGCTCATTCAAGGTCGACGTGAGTAAGGACTTCATAACGCCAAGGCTAAGCTACGAGCACGTCAGGGTTGCAAGGCTCGTCAGGCCCGGCGAGGCCATAATAAACATGTTCGCAGGCGTGGGCACGTTCTCGATAGTCATCGCTAAGCACTCCAAGGCGAAGGTCATTCATAGCATTGACGTAAACCCTGACGCCTACGCCCACATGGTGGAGAACATAAGGCTGAACAAAGTCGAAGACAGGGTCATACCCTACCTCGGGGACGCAGCCCAGGTAGTCAGCGAGAGGCTCATGGGAACGGCTGACAGGGTTCTCATGCCCCTCCCAGACATCGCGCTTCCATATCTCAGGTACGCCCTCCTGGGCCTGAGGGGCAATGGCGTAATCCACGTCTACCTGCACGTCCACGCTTCCAAGGGGGAGAGCCCTGAGGAGAAGGCAACTAGGCTAGTTGATGATAACCTCAGGGGGCTTGGAGCCGAGTGGAGGCAGCTGGGGTCAAGGGTTGTCAGGATGGTGGGTCCCAGGTTCTACCAGGTGGTGGTTGATGCTGAGGTCGTCAGGAAGCCCTGACATAAAGGACGTGCTACTTGAGGAGAGGTTTATCGGCTACCTGGACCCTGGCGCCGAGAGGTTCCTGGAACCCATCAACGAAGGAGGGCTAACGACCACGAGCAGCTGCACAGGACGTATAACCATAGTAGATGGGAAGTGGCACTGGCTGAGGGACAGGTCTAGGATAGTCTTCAAGACGCACACCGGGATAAGCCCAGCTGACCTGGCCTACGCCCTGGCCGGACCCTATGACGACCTGTGGCTGAAGGTTACAGGTCCAATAGTCCACGTCAAAGCCCCCAGCATAGACTGTGCCGCTAAGGTCCTTCAGGTGGCAAGGGACGCGGGGTTCAAGCACAGCGGCGCTATATCTCTAGGCGAGGAGGTAGTCCTGGAGCTCATCAGCGCGGTGCAGATAACAGTTCCCCTTAAGAGGGAGGGCGTAATAGTTGTCAACCCCACGTCAATATATGTCCTGGCGAGGACCGCCAATGAAGCCCTCAGGGACGGGTGGCGGAGGCTGGAGAAGCTCTCTGTGCTCCTGCCTCAGCTCGGCTGCCGACGGAGCTCCTAGCCAGACGGCGATACGCCTGGAGAGGCGTCTTGGAGCCGCAGTCGACAGGGCACAGGCCGTACTGCCTCATCACGTCACAGGTGTAGGGCCTGTACTTGGTGCCTAGGCCTGAGGCCAGGAGCGCCTCAGCAAAGGCCTTAGCCTTCTCGCTGGGAATGCCAAGGGCCCGCGATATCTCTGACGTAAGGACTTCAAGAGGGGCGCCTATGGAGGCTATGAATGACAGATACGCGTAGAGGCCGCGGTCGCCCTTAGACCTAGGGTTCGGGGCGAGCTCCTTCATGCAGGGCGGGAGCAGGTTAACGTCCAGGCTTGACGCTATGGGCACCTTGGCCTCCTTAGCTGCCAAGAGCCTTAGCGCCTCGTCGACGTATGGCCCTAAAGAGCCGTCGCTCTGGATTGTCCTTATTATGTCCTTAATTCTCCTGGCTATAGCTAACGAGAGGAAGTCCCTGAAGGTCCCGTCGTCCATGTAGACTAGGCCCCCTTTAACCATGGAGTTGACTAAAGACCAGCGAGGGTCGTTCAGCCGTGCTACTACCTTAAGGTAGTCGGCCGCGCTGACGGAGTAGTTCAGCGTCCTGTAAAAGGTCCTGCCCTGCCTCATAGTCCAGGGCACCTTGAGGTCGGCCTTAGACGCCCTGAGGCCCAGCGACCTCGCTATGGCTAGGAGGGCCTCCCTATCCTCGTCCTCGAGGAGCTTACGGGCCCTCTTAGACTCGGCCTCGGCCAGCAGCTCGGCGAGCCTTGTTGACTGGCTCATAGACGCTATGGCAGCTGCCAGGTAGAAGGCTGAGACCTCGTCTTCAGCGCTGACCTCGGCGACGCTGACCTCGCCCTTCTCTATGGCCTCCCTCAGCCTTCTCCTGGCGTTCTCGACTACCCGGAAGTCCTCCGCTAAGTCCCTTAACGTGACAGGGTACCCATAAGACTTCACCAGGTAGCCTGGGAACTCGGCCAGGTAGGGGTACTTAGCGAACGTTAGCAACTCGTTGCCCTTCAATACACCGCTCGACGCCAGAAATTAATAAGGGTCTAGACCAAGGGCCTGTGGGTTCCTGACCTATGAATGACTTGGCCTCAAGGATAGCCAGCTGGGCTGTGAACCTCAACTTTAATAGGCTTCCCAGTGACGTAATTGAGGAAACAAAGAAGAGAATAGTTGACACCTTTGGGGTGTCGCTTGGCGCCTTCTACGAGGAGCCTCCAAGCATAGCCAGGTGGATAGCGAGGTCATCGGCCAGCTCGAGGATAGCCGCAACGATATGGGGGACTAGGTCCACGGGCCCTGCTGACCACGTTACCTTCGCGAACGGGTGCGCTGCCAGGTACTTCGACTTCAATGACACGTACCTCTCAAAGGAGGCCCTTCACCCGAGCGACAACATAGCTCCTGTGGTCGCGGCGGCGGAGCTGGCAGAGGCCGACGGAAGGGCCGTCATAGAGGGCGTCGTGGCCGCTTATGAGGTCACGGCTAGGCTTGCTGACGCCTACAGCGTGAGGTCGAAGGGCTGGGACCACGTGGTCTACATAGCCATAGCCTCAGCCGTTGGCGCGGGCAAGGTGCTTGGGCTCAACGAAGAGCAGTTAAGGCACGCTATAAACCTAGCCACCGTTAACGCGGCCGCGCTAAGGCAAACAAGGGCTGGCGAGCTGAGCATGTGGAAGGGCTGCGCCGCAGCAAACGCTGCCAGGAACGGCCTCTTCGCGGCCCTCCTCGCGTGGAGGGGCATGACGGGCCCCTCGCCAATATTTGAGGGCGAGTTCGGCTTCTTCAGGGTTGCGCTTGGAGGGGAGAGCTTCAGCCTGCCGGCCATGGGAGGCGAGGGCGGGGAGACCTATAAGATCCTTCAGACCAGCATAAAGTTCTGGCCCGTCGAGTACCACGCCATGAGCGCTGTCGAAGCTGCCCTGAAGATAAGGGAGAGGACGGGACCCATAAGGCCAGAGGACATAGAGTCGGTCCACGTGGAAACTTTCACGGTGGGCTATAACATAATAGTCAAGGACCCAGAGAAGTGGGACCCCAGGACCCGTGAGACAGCTGATCACAGCCTTCCCTATATAGTCGCCGCCGCCCTGCTTGACGGCCACGTGTGGCTTGACACCTTCAGGCCCCAGAGGTACCTAGCAGATGACGTAAGGAAGGTGCTCAAGGCCATGAAGGTCTCCGTGAACCCCGAGCACGACAAGATCTACCCTGAGGGCATAAAGAACACGATAACCGTTGTCCTCAAGGACGGCAGAACGCTCACAGAGAGCTCAACCTATCCCCCAGGACACTTCAAGAACCCCCTGAGCAGAGCCGGCGTTGAGGACAAGTTCAGGAGGCTCGCCGCGGAGAGGCTCGGCGAGAAGAGATTGAGGAGCGCGCTAGACATCCTGTGGAACCTAGACAAATGTGTGAACATCTCCAGGGCGGTGAGGGAGCTAGCTATCGAGGACTAAGATCATTTCTTAGCCTTTGTGGGCTTTTTAGTCACGGTCTCAGCCCCTCTGGGCGATAGGAAGAACGCCCCGCCCAGGACCCCTATCACTATTCCTATCACGAACAGGCCAGCAGCCAGTATGCCCCCTCTGTGAGCCGCCGACATATAGTAGGACTCAGCCCTACTGGCCAGCTCGAGGTGACTGTAATACCAGTAGAGCTTAGCGCTGGTATTGCTCAGCTCCTGCTCAAGGCTGCTAATAGTGGTGTTAAGGTCAGCTATGATGCTCTCAAGTGAGCTGACCACGGAGCTTACCCCCATTGACATCTGTATGCCGTTGGTCTCGTTAGGGTAGAGGTAGTAGGCCGGCAGTGCAGCCCCTACTGACGCTAGCTCGTAAGCATTGAAGCCCGTTGCGAAGGCCTGGAACGTCACGGAGTAGTTGCCCTGCGGGCTTATGAGAGGAGTGGTGAACGTGGCCAGTAAGAACGTGCTGTTCACCCCAGCGCCGAAGAGCTCGCCTTCCAGCGCCCTGACCAGGGCCCCGCTGGGGAGGTCCGTCAGTCCAATGACCAGGCCCGGCGAACCACTGGTTTCCTCAACGCTGATTACACTAACAGGCGAGGCCAGCTGTGATCCATTGCTTAAAGTTACGAGGCCGATAGAGCCATTGGCCAGGACTACTGTTCCTGCCGCCTTCCACTGGGAGGCTGAAGGCAGGTAATAGCCTATACCGTAAGCTAACGTGGCCGAGGCCGGCACGGTGCCCAGATTAGTTATCACTATATGATAGGTTATCAGTGGCGTCAGCCTGCTGAACGTCATATAGACCCTTAGGAGGAAGGGGGCTGTCAACGAGGCGTTAGCCGTGAGCTCGAAAGTCGTCGTATAATAGTTTGACGAAACCTCGGAGGCCTGCCAGGCCGAGCTGGAGAGCGCCCCAGGGAGTTGAGCTGTCGTGGAGTTAGGCGCTGATATTGACATGAAGGGGGTTGGAATACTCGTAGTGTTAAATGGTATCACGGACAGCAGAGCGGGCCAAGAAGCGTTGACCCACCAGAAGTAGGCCCTAGCGCCATGGGATAGGTCAAAGCCCACGTAGTAGAACGTGTTACTTATTGTGAGCGTGCCCTTAGTAGTGTTAAGCGAGGAAGAGAACGGCAACGTTGCCTGAGCGCTAACTGCAGGCGTGAGCGCGAGCAAGGTCATCGCAGTTATTACTAAGAGCGCCCCCGATGCCTTTAGGTTCAAGGCATTTAGCACCTGGCTAGACCCGAAAACAAGGACTTTAAAATGCGTTTTTGCTGAAGCCGGTGGGCCTGACGTGAAGAGCACCTACAAGGGTATAGTGTTCAGCGGCGTTGGGGAGGGAGAGTTCTTCGTTAACCTGTACGCTGAGAACATAAAGAGGGCGCTGGGCATAGTTCCTTACCCAGGCACCCTTAACCTGAGGATAAAGGATGATGTGAAGTCCTTTAACGAGTCCCTAAGGTCGCTTAGGCCTATAGTTATAGAGCCCCCTAAAGTAAAGGACGTGAAGCTGGGCAAAGTCCTGGCCTACCCCGCCCTCCTGAACTGGACCGTTGAGGTATACTTAGTTAGGCCCGAAATAACGGTGTATAAGGGCGACGTCGTTGAGGTCATAGCAGAGGTCAGGCTCCGTGACCTGCTTAACCTGAACGACGGCTCTGAGGTCCTGATTACCATAGGTGACCCGTAAGAAAGGTCCTTAGGTCGTGTTTACCCGTGGCGTAACTTCCCCTTACTTCTAGTTCCGCCACGGGCACCCCTCTTAAGGGGTCATACACCGTTACCCTTAAGTCATTGGGGCTGGTCGAGGGGAACACCACTACCCTCCCATCCACACCCTTGTCACCCCCACCCTCGTGAGCAGAGCCCGTCATCAGGTAGGGGGTCACCAATGATAGCTGCTTCTGTAATACTACATAAACGCAACCCGTGTCAAAACGATATTTAGAGGTGATTAAGAACGACTAGTAGTTACGTAAGAGCGCTACAGTCTCGGAAATAATTGACGAAAGCCCCCCAGCGCATATTTCACTTAGACGGCTTTTCGCCAAAGGTCCTCATGAGGAGCCTTGCGGCCACGACCAACGGGTCCCAGACGGGCGCTAGGAGGGGCTGGTAACCGTAGTCAGCGACGAACAGGTCCCAGACGGTACCCTTCGTGGTCAGCAAGGCGGCGACTGTGTTAACTCTCCAGAAGACAGAGTCGTCAAGCCCTATCGCCTGGGCGCCCAAGAGCCTGCCCGTCTTTTCGTCAGCGACGACCTTAAGCGTCAGCTCGGACCCTCCTGGTATGTAGTGCGCCTTGGTCCCGGCCTCCAATGAGACCTCGACAGGCTTGAAGCCGTACTTCTCGGCCTCGGACTTGCTCAGCCCTGTCCTAGCTACTACCATGCCAAAGACCTTAAAGGCTGACGTGCCGACGCTGCCCGGGAAGACCGACTCGACCCCGCCTAGGTTGCTGCCGGCCACGTGACCCATCTTGTTAGCTACCTGGGCGAAGGGCCTCCAGACCATCTGGCCCGTGACGAGGTCCCTGTGCTCCGCCACGTCACCCACAGCGTAGACGTCAGGGTTGCTTGAGAGGGTATGATCATCCGTTATGACAGCCCCACTTGCGCCGAGCCTCAGCTTGATCTGAACGGCCAGGTCATTGCTTGGCTCTATGCCGACCCCAAGGACGAACATGTCGCCCTCGAACCTGCCCCTAGGCGTTACAGCTGCCCTCGCCTTACCGTTCGCTATCTCGAACCGTTCAACGGGCGCATTAGTTACCACTTCTACCCCTGACTCGCGGAGCCTGGTCTCCAGCGAGTTGGCGAGCTCGGGGTCAAGCACCCTAGGGGCCACCTGCTCAAGCGCCTCCAATATCGTGACCTTGAGGCCAAGCCTCATAAGGGCGTCAGCTATCTCAAGGCCTACGTAGCCAGAGCCCACTACGATAGCCCTCTTGCCTGGGCCCAGCGCCTTGGCGTAGTCCCTTATGTACTTACCCGAGTCCAGGTGCACTATGTAGAAGACGTTCTCGGCCTCCCTTACCTCAGGCCACATCTTAGGCGCCTTTGACCTCGCGCCCGTCGCTAGGACTAGCTTGTCCCACGTGATCTTCTCAACGTTACCGGTCTTGACGTCCTTATATGTTAGGGTCTTAGAGTCAGGGTCCACCTCAACTACGGCCTTGCCGAGCCTTAGATCGATGCCCCTCTTCGTGAACTCCTCAGGGGGGTAGTAGAGGAGATCTTCCAGCTCGCTTACCTCGCCGCCTATGTAGTAGGGGATTCCGCAGAGGGCGAAGCTGACCCACCTGTTGGAGTCGAACACTATGACCTCGTTCGATGGCTTCAGCCTCTTGGCCCTGGAGGCTGCTGACATTCCGGCAGCTCCTGCGCCTATTACAACTATCCTGGCCACGTTCCCGGCCCCGTAAGGCCTTAAAGAAGCGAAATTAAAACTCTAGTCCTTAAGCCATAACGAGGCCTCCCCCGGTCTCCTGGGCCACCGAGAGCGCCATCCTTGAGGCCTTAACCAAGTCCTCGGGCTCGCCCTCAGCCACCAATACCAAAAGGCCCTTTACACCTCCAAGCGGGACCCTATCGAGGCCTCCCTCAACAGTTACCCTTGCCTTTATCAGCAGGCCCTTACAGGACGCCACGACCCAGGAGGGTCCTGACGCCATGTTGCAGCCCTCCATCTCAAGCAACCTCTTCACGGAGCCCAGACCCTTGAAGACCTGGCCCGGCTCCTCATAAACTAGCTGAAAGGTCACAGACGAGTGCAAAGCCATCCAGGCCAACCCTATTTGTACCGGAGGAATTATTTTTGTAGGACCGGTGAAGGACCTTAAGGGCTGCCATTGTATACTCAAAGCTCGACCCTGTTGGCGTAAGGGCGTCGGAGCTGATAGCTTCAAGGCTTGGCTTCCGGGGGAGGTCATGTAAGGGCGCCTCTAAGTGCCTCGAGCTGAGCACAGGCGATGTAATGGCAGGCTTTGACGTTGATGATGTTAACCTGGAGTTCCTTGATGTGACGCCCGACCCCGACGCCTACGCGGTCATAGTCCTCTCTAGGCACGAGTCGTCCAGCAAAACGAAGTCGCTCACGGTCCATTATCCCGGCAACCCGACCGACGAGTCCAGGTTCGGTGGCAAGCCGAGGGAGCTGGCCTACGCTGCTGCTGACGTGGGCCTCGTCCTATTGCAGGCCTATGCCAAGAGGGCCGAGGAGTCAGGGCTTCTCGACGAGTACGAGGTGACCCTGGAGGCTACGCATCACGGCCCTACGGGGAACAGGAAGCCCCTGGCCTTCATAGAGATAGGGAGCACCCAGGTCGAGTGGAGCGACAGGAGGGCCCTGGAGGCCCTGGCCGACGCGGTCATAGAGGCCATTAGCGTAGAGACCCCAGGCAGTTGCAGGCCGGCCATAGGACTTGGGTCAACACATTACCCTCGCCCCTTCACCGTGATGGAGCTAAGGGGTGAGGCGTGCTTTGGGCACATCATCTCCAAGCACGCAATTAAACAGGTCCATGAGGACGTGATCGCTCAGGCCGTCCAGAAGAGCTCACCAGGGGGTGCCAGAGAGGCTGTAATTGAGAAGAGCAGCGTCAAGTCGACCCTGAGGCAACAGCTTAAGGAAGTCCTCTCGGCGCTTGGGGTGACGGTACGCGAGGTCTAAGGAGTTGTGGTAGCCGGGCGGGGATTCGAACCCCGGTCACGGGGGCTCCTCCGCTAGGGTCCAAGGCCCCGCATCCTGGGCCGCTAGACGACCCGGCTGCCCTACCCGGCCCTCAAAAAGTCAGAGACCAGAGGAAAAAAGGCTTGACTACGCCTTTCACTGGCCCTTGAAGTTGGGCTTCCTCTTCTCAAGGAACGCTGAGACGCCCTCTATGACGTCCTGTGTGCTGAAGAGGAGGCCGAAGAGCCCCGCCTCAAGCGAGAGGCCAGCCCATATGTTGCTCTCAAGGCCTATCTCAACCGCGAGCTTGGCCGCTAGGAGGGCCAGTGGCGGCCTCTCGGCAAGCTTGAGGGCCAGGTTCCTGGCCTCCTGCTCAAGCCTCTCCGGCGGAACCACCATATCTACGAGGCCCATGTTCATGGCGTCCTTAGCCGATACCATGTCGCCAGTGAATATTAGTGACTTGGCCCTTCCCCTGCCAACAAGCCTCGGCAGACGCTGCGTTCCCCCAGCCCCAGGTATAAAGCCAAGGTTTATCTCAGGCTGTCCCAGCATGGCGGTCTCGGAGGCTATCCTTATGTCGCCGCTCATCGATATCTCAAGGCCGCCGCCAAGGGCGTAGCCGTTTATCGCGACTATTATCGGCTTAGTGTAGTATTGCATCTTAAGCGTCAGCTCCTGGAACTTCCTTGAGAATATGGTGGCCTTGATGGGAGTTATCCCGGCGAAGGCCGTTACGTCGGCCCCGGCGCTGAAGGCTCTCCCAGCGCCTGTCAGAATTACAACCCTGACGTCTGCGTTTTCCTCAAGCTCGTCAAGCGTCTGGCTCAGCTCAGCTATCATCTCGGGCGTTATAGTGTTAAGCTTGTTTGGCCTGTTGAGTATAATCCACGCTATCGGCTTCTCGTACCTTACCATGATGGTCTTCTTCACAACCTCCTCATACTTAGCGTACTCGTAGAAGCCCTTGCCAGCCTTGACGCCTGTAGTCCCCTGCGACACCATCTGCCTCAGGAGCGGCTCAGGCTCGTACTCAGGCCCTACGTCCTGCTTGAGCTGCTCCAGGGCCTTGACCACGGAGTCTATGCCGTACTGGTCGGCGAACTCGAAGACGCCCTTGGGCCAGCCGAGGCCCAGCTTGACGGCCTTATCTATGTCGTCCCTGGTGGCCACGCCGCTCGACAGCAGCCAAGCGGCCTCGTTGACGGCGGGGGCCAACAGGAGCGCTGGGTCTACCTTGCCTGCGAGGTCCCTCGGTATCTCAGGCCTGGCGTAGACCCCAGGCTTCGGGTACTGGTAGAAGCCGACGCCAGTCTTCATGCCTAGCCTGTTAGCCTTGTACATCTGCTCTATGAGCGGACACGGGGTCTGCTTGAAGCCCCTCTGGGACATAGCGACGGCTATTAGGTAAAACACGTCAATGCCGCTGTAGTCGGCCAGCTCAAAGGCCCCCATGGGAAGCCCTAAGGTATACCTGACAGTAGCATCCACCTCCTGTATCGTTGCCTTACCCTTAGCCGCGAGCCAGCACGCCGTGTTCATGAAGCGGGCCAGTATCCTGTTCACTATAAAGCCCGGCACGTCCTTGTTAACGACGACCGGCTGCTTGCCCATCCTCTTGGCTATCTCAACCACGGCCTGAACAACTTCGTCAGCCGTCCTCTCGCCCCTCACAACCTCGACAAGCGGCATAAGGGGCGGCGGGTTGAAGAAGTGCATACCAACGACCAGCTCCGGGGCCGTCGTGGCGGCCGCTATCTCGGTTATGGGCAGGCTGCTTGTGTTCGTCGCCATTATTATCCTGCCCTTCCTGTGCTGGTCTATGAACCTGAAGAGGGCCTGCTTCATCTCCAGCTTCTCCGGTATGGCCTCTATGACCATATCGGCCTCCGAGGCGGCCCTCGCCAACTCGTCGCTGAAGCTGCCGTCAGGCTTTACGCTCACCGACGTGCTTATGCGTGACATCACTGCGTCAACGCTCTCCCTGATCTGCCCCTTCTCAGCCAGCTTAGAGAGGCTCCACCTGATCTTCTCCAGTGCGCTCCTCAGTATCTCATCATTTATGTCAGCTATGTACACCTTGTAGCCGGCTATGGCTGCGACCTCCGCTATCCCATGCCCCATAGTGCCAGCTCCTACGACTAAGACGGTCCTCACATCCTGGGCGGAGACCATCCCTGATCTCCCACAGAAAGGGGGAGTTCAAGTAATTAAGCCCTCAAGGAGCTGGACGTCTATAACAAAAAGAATTTAAAGGCCACTTTAATCTGGGGCGTCGGTGACGTATATGAGCGAGTACCTGAGCGAGGTTAAGGACCTGCTGCAGAAGGAGGCCACAAAGTACGATATAAAGGTCGAAGTTAAGGGAAGGAACGTCATTTCGATCTCGAAGGGCGGTGCCGAGCTTATGAGTATACGCGACGCTGACGACAACGTGGAGATCACCTATAAGGGGCAGAAGTACGTCTATGACAAGTGGTATACGAAGCCTCAGCACCTGGCCCAGGTCGTCTTTAACGTGCTAAATGCATCCTCACAGAAGTGACTCAAAAAACAAAAGGCCTATTCTAATTTTTAAATTACTTGACAGGGTAGTCGTCAGGTACCTTAGCCCTGAAGAACTTGCCAGTTTCAGGGCTCTTGAATAGCCCTATCTTGACGCCCTTCCTGGTCTTAGGCGCGAGGGTCCAGACCTTTATGGGTGCCAGCTCAACCTCCTTGCCAGTCGTGGGGTCCTTAACCTTAACGGGCGGGAGCCTGGCGGACATACCACTACACCCCTATGGTCCGCCTTCCAAGTTATAGCTCCAAGCTATTAAGCGTTGTTGGTGTAACTTAAAGTTACTATCCCAGGTATACTGAGCATCTTTAAAAGTAATATTAATGGTTTCCTTTAAACTGAGTGGGATATGGATAGCAAGCCTCTATCCAGGTGAAGCGGGGAAAGGAGCCCTGCGTTCGTGGCGGGCCCGCCGGGATTCGAACCCGGGACTTCCGCCCGCGTTGGCCAGGGCACGCGGCCTACGGGTTAAGAGCCCGCCGCTCTACCTGGCTGAGCTACGGGCCCACCGCCGAGGCCCTTTGCCTCCCTCAGGCTTAAGAGCATTCATGCCGTTAAGTAGTTCGACTATAGTCGAAAGAAAATCTGTCAAATGCCTAACCTTTATAAACTGGCAGCCCATGATGTAGGCGGTGCCCTATAGTTTGGGAAGCGTGAAGGCAGGAGTACATGGATGGGGGGCCTACATTCCCATCTATAGGCTCCCTATGGCCGAGATCGCCAGGATATGGGGCTGGCACCCTGAGCAGTACAAGGGGCTTGCAGTTGACGAGAAGGCCGTCGCAGGCCCTGACGAGGACTCCCTGACCATGGGTTATGAGGCTGCGAGGAACGCCATAGCGAGGGCGCAGGTCAGACCGCGGGAAATAGAGGCCGTGTTCTTCGGGACCGAGTCAAAGCCCTATGCAGTCAAGCCTAGCGCCACTATCATCGCGGAGGCCCTGGGCATAACCCCAATGACCATGGCCAGCGACCTCGAGTTCGCCTGCAGGGCTGCCAGCGAGGGCATGAGGGCCCTGACGGGCATGGTGTCCTCAGGCCTGATAAAGTACGGCCTTGTGATAGGCAGTGACACAGCTCAGGCTAATCCTGGAGACGTCCTGGAGTTCACGGCGGCCAGCGGCGCTGCAGCGTTCGTAGTAGGGCCCGAGAAGGGCGCGGCCGCGATAATAGAGGACTCCGCAACGTTCGTGACCGACACCCCTGACTTCTGGAGGAGGTCGGGTGAGCCGTACCCGCTCCACGGCGAGGGCTTCACTGGCGAGCCTGCCTACTTCTATCACATAGAGAGCGCTGTCAAGGCCCTCTTCGAGAGGACGGGGCTTAGGCCGAGCGACTTCAAGTATGCCATATTCCATCAGCCCAACGGCAAGTTCCCAGTGAAGGTAGGACAGGACCTAGGGTTTACGCTGGATCAGCTGAAGGAGGGGCTCGTGACGCCCATGATAGGGAACACCTATAACGCCAGCGCGCTCATGGGCTTCGCTAAGGTACTAGACAAGGCCAAGCCCGGCGACAGGATACTCCTAGCGCCCTTTGGCAGCGGTGCGGGAAGCGACGCCTACTCTATCCTGGTCACCGACGCGGTAGAGACCAAGAGGCTTCTCGCGCCAACAGTTGAGCAGTACCTGGCCAGGAAGGTCAAGGTTGACTACGGCTTCTACGCCAAGAGCAGGGAGATGATCTACGTGATCAAGTGAGGTGACGAGGCTTGCAGGTGTTCGTGGAAGGGGTTGGGATGACAAAAGTTGAAAGGCATTATGAGAAGGGCCTCGGTCACCTGGCTGCAGAGGCCGCCTTTATGGCCCTTGATGAGGCAGGAGGACTTGGAGGGGTAGACTACATTGTCGTCGCAAACGCCTTGGCAACGCTACAGGACGAACAGCTCGACCTAGGGGGCTACTTAGCGGCCTCCCTTGGGCTGAGGGGCGTCAGGGCGCTAACCATTGAGGCCGGCGAGGCCAGCGGCCTCGCGGCCGCCCAGGTCGCAGCCTCCCTCATAGAGTCAGGCATGGCTGACAAGGTCCTGCTAGTAGGCGTGGAGAAGGTAACGGAGTTCCCCAGCGGCAAGGCCTATAGACACCTTCAGATGATCTATGACTCTGAGAGCCGGTCGTACTATAACGTTGGCTTTGCGGCTGACGCCGCTATGCTCACGAGGTTATACATGGAGACCTATGGCGTTGATCGCGAGCTGCTTTCCTACTGGCCTGCCCTCATGCATAACAACGCTAAGGAGAACCCTTACGCCATGCTGAACTTCGCCATTAAGCCTGACCGTGTCTCCAAGGCGCTCGCCATAGCGGAGCCGTTAACGCTGCTCGACACCTTCCCACTCGGAGATGGGGCAGCTGCAGTGGTCCTGTCGAGCAAGGACTCATCTTCAAAGCCTATGGCCAAGATAACCGCCATAGAGTCAGCGACGGGGCTTGGCTCTATTGAGCTAAGTGATGACCCGTTGATCATAGACAGCGTGGCCGAGGCCTACAGAAGGCTGTCTTCGTTGACCGGCGTTGATCGCTTCGACTTCATAGAGCTGCACGACTCGTTCACCATAACGGCCATGCTCGTACTTGAGAGCATAGGCGTAGCCCCTAAGGGCAAGGCGGCTGAAATGGTGGCCCAGGGGTCCTTCTCCCCTACAGGCACTGGCCCTGTGGCCAACCCGAGCGGAGGCCTCAAGGCCAGGGGACACCCGATAGGCGCAACGGGCGTCTACCAGTTGGCGGAGGCCTCACTACAGGTGGCTGGCAAGTTCCCAGGCGTACAGGTTAGAGGGGCCAGGAAGGGCCTGGTGATCTCTATGAACGGCCTTGGATCGAGTTCGTTTGTTGCGCTTGTTGAGGGGGTGTGAGCCTTGTCGATGGAGCTCTCGATACCTAAGTTCTGGAGGTTCAAGCACTCAATTTACAGGCTTCAGGCGGCCCGGTGCCGCTCCTGCGGAAGGGTCCACTACCCGCCGAAGAACGCGTGTCCCTACTGCGGCAGCCGCGACCTCGAGCCTGTAGAGCTCCCCAAGAGGGGAAAGCTCGTCAGCTACACTACAGTATACGCGGTCCCTGACGGCTCGAGGCAGTACTCACCTATCTACGTCGGCCTTATCGACCTAGGCCTGACTAAGGTGGTCACTGAGCTGACGGATATAGCTGATCCCTCCCAGCTCAGGAAAGGCATAGAGATGGAGGCCGTCCTGCGGAAGGCAAGGGTTGACAGGGACGCCGGCCTCATATATTACGTGCTGAAGTTCAGGCCAGCCATGGGGGTACCTGATGTCCAAGCCTGACGTGGAGGACAGAGTTAATGAGGCCTTAAAGAGGCTTGAGGCAGGGGAGCTCAGCATAAGTAAACTTGACGACTTTTTGGGGAACCCTAACCTGGCCGCCCTGGCCAGGAGGCTCTTCCTCGAGAGGAAGTATAACGTTAAGCTGACGTCCATAGCGTCCACGGTCATAGACTTCATAGGGGTCGTTGGAAGGAACATCGAGAACCCCATAGGGGCCGCTCAGGTGCCCATAGGGGTCGTGGGTCCCCTGCTTGTGCACGGCGACTACGCAAGGGGCGAGTTCTACGTGCCCATGGCGACGACTGAGGGGGCGCTCATAGCGGGCGTTAACAGGGGCGTTAAGGCGGTCACGCTGAGCGGAGGGGCCAGGGCCAAGGTGCTCTACGACGGCATGGCCAGGGCCCCCCTAATCTGGACCCCAAGCGTTGATGAGGCCTATAAGCTAGCCTCCTGGATTAGGGAGAACCTGGAGGCCCTTAAGTCCGAGGTCAAGAAGGTCACCAGGCATGGGGAGCTCATTAACGTGCAGACCTTCATAGTGGGTAACGTCCTGTGGCCGAGGTTCGTCTTTAAGACCGGTGACGCCATGGGTATGAACATGGCTACCATAGCGTCTGACAGGCTGTGCTCATTTATATCGGAAAGGTATGGGGGCCCCGTCAAGTGTGTGACCGTGAGCGGCAACCTCTGCACGGACAAGAAGCCCAGCGCTGTCAACAGGGTCCTCGGAAGGGGCAAGTACGTGGTGACCGAGGCCACAATAAAGGGGGACGTTCTAAGGAAAGTGTTGAAGACCACTGCAGAGGACGTGCACTACGCCAATGTCTCCAAGAACCTGCTAGGTAACGCTGTCGCTGGCAGCCCCAGCTTCAACGGACACGTAGCAAATATGATAGCAGCCATCTTCATAGCGACAGGCCAGGACGTGGCCCAGGTAGTTGAGAGCAGCATGGCCTACACCTGGACCGAGGTCAGGGGGGAGGACCTCTACGTATCCGTCACCCTCCCAAGCCTTGAGGTCGGCACCGTTGGCGGGGGCACCTGGCTTCCCACGCAGAGGGAGGCGCTAGAGCTACTTGGCGTGGCCGGCGGCGGTGATCCCCCTGGGGCTAACGCCCTGAAGTTCGCCGAGATAGTCTCGGCAACAGTTCTGGCCGGTGAGCTCAACCTGCTGGCGTCCCAGGTTACCGGGGAGCTGGCCAAGGCCCACGAGAGGCTTGGAAGGAGTCGTGGCTAGCCCTGCGAGACCTTTCTATAGAGCTCTATCAAGGCCGAGACGTCAAGGTCCCCAAGGCCGAGGCCCTCTGCCATCCTATAGAGGCTTGAGACAAGCGACGTGAGAGGTAGAGGCACCTTGAGCCTCTGGGCCTCCCTCACCATTATCTCCGTGTCCTTTCTCATGTGCTTAAGCGCGAACTGGACGCTGTAGTCAGAGCTCAGCATCTTAGGGACCTTAAGCGAGCTACTGGGCGACCTGGTCCCGCTGATGTTAAGGAACAGGTCTGTGATCTGCTCAGGCGAGAGCCCGGCCCTCTGGGCGAAGTTGATGGCCTCAGCGAGCCCGTTTATGAAGGCAGCGAATATCATGTTGCCAGCCAGCTTCATGTAGAGGCCGGAGCCGTTAGGACCAATGTAGAGGACCCTTCCCGCCGTGGCGCTCAGTATGGGCTCTATTTCAGGATACCGCTCCCGGGGTCCCCCTACGAGCACGGTTATCCTCTTCTGTTCAACGTCAACGGAGGTACCCATTATGGGCGCGTCGAACATCACTCCTCCAGCCTCTGAGACCCTGGCAGCCAGCGAGATGCTAGTCGTGGGCGATATTGTTGACATCTCGATAACGACCTTGCCCTTGACGTGCGGAAGAAGGGCCTCTATAACTGAGCTGACGGCGGCGTCGTCCGAAAGCACCGTAATTATGTAATTCGCCTCTGCAGCAAGTTCGGCTAGCGAAGAGTAGGCCTTTACGTCAGGGTGCTTCGCGTGAAAGTCCTCGGCCTTGGCCCTGGACCTGTTATAGACCCCTGTCAAAAGCCTCGCCCTGTAGAGGTTTTCGGCTATCCTTGAGCCCATAACGCCTAGGCCTATAACGCCAACTCTGGTCATGGTGACCATCCTGCCTGAACTGTGTAGTCGCTATTATAAGAGGCTAGCCTTTACGCGCAGCGATGCTCTATTGAGCGGTGCGCCGGCTTTCGAACAACAGCCTGCGCCAGGGGCTCAGCTCTCATACAGGTTCATGTTGCCTTACGGTCATCGCCTCATCCCTGTTCCCCCGCACCCCGCTCGGGCCTTCATCGGGCTTGGGGGCGTTCAGGGCCACCCCAGGGGCCCCACATCTTGAGTGCTCGGTTACGTACCTCCTGTATGTGCTGACTGCGGTGACAACTTATAAACCTACATGAAAGTTGAAACAGCTACGTAGGGCAACCCTTTGCAAACGTGGGCCCTAACACCTTAGGCCCTGGGACCGCGCGCACTGGGAGAGGGAGTTGAGGACGATCTTAACCTTAGGTATCAGCTTCCTG